>NZ_JBBKVV010000064.1:0-27511 GCF_037968635.1 Phenylobacterium sp. | reverse complement strand
ACCCTGGCCTCGGTTGGCGTGGCCGCCGTGCTGGTGACCCTGAAGGGGGCTGTATGGCTGGCGAGCGGCTCAGTGGCGCTGCTGGCGTCGGCGGCGGATTCCGGGCTCGACCTGCTGGCCTCGCTCGTGACCTTCTTCGCGGTCCGCTATGCGGCGGCTCCGCCTGACGCCGAGCATAGGTTTGGACACGGCAAGGCCGAGGCCTTCGCCAGCCTGATCCAGGGGGGCCTGGTGTTCGCCTCGGCGGCGCTGATCGGGCGAGAGGCCATTCACAATCTGCTCCAGCCGCACGAACTGCACCAGGAAGGCTGGGCGGTGGCCGTCATGGCGGTTTCAACCGTAATGACCGGTCTGCTGATCGCCGCCCAAACCCAGGTGTTGAAGCGAACCGCTTCGGTGGCCGTGGCCGGCGACCGCGCGCACTACGCCACCGACCTCGCCTCCAACGCCGTGGCCCTGCTCGGGATCGGCGCCTCGGTCTTGTTCGGCTGGGGGAACCTGGACGCCATCGCCGCCCTCATCATCACCGTGCTGTTGCTGTGGGGAGCAGTTAGTGTTTTTCGCCAAGCCGCGAACCAATTGATGGATCGCGAATTGCCAGATGATGACCGCGCCCGGATCGTTCACTTGGTGACCGCCGACCCCCTCCTGACGGACGTTCATCAACTCCGGACGCGAGCGTCGGGACCCTATATTCACATGCAGATGCATGTCGACATGGACCCATCCCTGTCGCTTGAAGTGGCGCACTCGGCCATTGTCGCGGCGGAAAAACGCGTACTGGCCGAGTTCCCCCGCGCTGACATCATCATCCATCCCGACCCTCGCGGCGCAGCAGAGCCGCATGGCGGAGCCTTCGCCGAAACCGCGCTCGGTAAACGCGGCCTTAACGAGGGTTAGCGATAGTCATCCGCCTGATGAGCCTCGATCTTACCCTTCACCACTTCCCGCTCGACCCCGCTTCCCGCCAGGTTCGCCTGGCGCTGGGAGAAAAGCGCTTGGCCTTCGCCGAAGAGCAGGTTCGCTACTGGGAACGGCCCGCGAGCCTGGTGAAGATGAACCCCTCGGGGCTCACGCCGGTGCTGTGCGTCGGCACGAGCCGCGACCCACTGGTGCTGTGCGAAGGCCGCGCGATCCTCGACTATCTTGAGGAAACCCATCCCGAACCGCCGCTGCTGGGCCGCGATCCCGCCGAGCGGGCCGAGGCCCGGCGGCTGATGCAATGGTTCGACCGCAAGTTCGACTACGAGGTCGGCGGCTTCATCCTGCACGAGAAGATGGAGAAGCGGCTGCTGGGCCTGGGCGCCCCGGACCTGGCGTCCCTTCGCCAGGGCCGCGAGGCCCTGCGCGGACACATGCTCTATATCGACAGCCTGTTGGCCGACCGCGACTGGCTGGCCGGCAGCCGCCTGTCCCTGGCGGATTTCGCAGCCGCGGCGCACCTCTCGGTGATCGACTATTTTGGCGACGTGCCCTGGGCGGACTTCCAAGCCGTCAAGACCTGGTACATGAAGCTGAAATCGAGGCCGGCCTTCCGGCCGCTGCTGGCCGACCGCTGGCCCGGCCTCGCGCCGGCGCCGCATTATGACGACCTCGACTTCTGAGCTGATCGCCGCCAAGGCCGCCGAGCTGGGCTTCGACGCCTGCCGCTTCGCGCGCGTGGACGAGGCGTGGGCGGCGGGTGGCCGGCTGCTGGAATTCATCGACCACGGCCGCCACGGCGAAATGGCCTGGATGGCGACGACGGCCGAGCGCCGCGCTCATCCGAACGCCATGTGGGGCGGGGCGCGGTCGGCGATCATGCTGGGGGTCAACTACGGTCCCGACGCCGATCCCCTGGAGGCGTTGGCGCACAAGGACCGAGGGGTGATCTCGGCCTATGCCCAGGGCGACGACTATCACGAGCTGATCAAGGGGCGGCTGAAGCAGCTGGCGAGTTGGCTGGCGTCCAGGTTCGGCGGTGAACTGAAGGTGTTCGTCGACACCGCGCCGCTGATGGAAAAGCCGCTGGCGGCCCGCGCGGGCCTCGGCTGGCAGGGCAAGCACACCAATCTGGTGAGCCGGGAATTCGGGTCGTGGCTGTTCCTGGGCTCGATCCTCACCGAGCTGGAGCTGGCCCCCGACACCGCCGAGGTGGACCACTGCGGGTCGTGCCAGGCCTGCCTGGACATCTGCCCGACGAAGGCCTTCCCGGCGCCGTTCCAGCTGGATGCCCGGCGCTGCATCTCCTACCTGACCATCGAGTTGAAGGGGCCGATCCCGCGGGAGTTCCGGGCGGCGCTGGGCAACCGCATCTACGGCTGTGACGACTGCCTGGCGGTCTGCCCCTGGAACAAGTTCGCCGCGACGGCGCGGGAACAGAGGCTGCACGCCCGCGAGGCCCTGAAGGCGCCGGGCCTGCGGGAGCTGGCGGCGCTAGATGATCCGAGCTTCCGGGCACTGTTCTCCAAGAGCCCGGTCAAGCGGATCGGCCGCGAGCGGTTCGTGAGGAACGTACTTTATGCCGTGGGGAATTCAGGAGATGTGACGTTGGCGCGGGTGGCCGAAGGGCTGCTCGCCGATCCCTCGCCCTTGGTGCGCGGCGCGGCGGTCTGGGCGCTGGGGCGGTTGTTGGATGCGGACGTGTTCGAGGCGTTGCGGTCGGCGCAGACCGAAAGCGATGCCGCCGTGCGGGAAGAATGGGCCTCACCCCAAAGCGTCGTCGAGGGTTAGGATGTCTGCCAGCTCGGGGGCGGCGCCTCGCTCTGCGCCGTCTTCGCTCTCACGAACCCGTCGCGCGTCTGCAGCCGTGCCCAATAGTCCCCCACCGCCTCGCTGAACCGCGCGTCGAGACCCAGCGTCTCCGCCAGCAGCAGGGCATAGCCCACCGAGATGTCCGCGCCGGTGAACCGTCCGGCGCAATACCAGCCGCCGTTCGCCGCCAGCCTCGGCTCCAACCCTTTCAGGCGCGCGTTGAACCAGCGGCCGTAGTCGTCGGCGACCTGGGGGTTGCGGCGATCCTGGGGTTCCAGGCGCGTGTAGCGAAGCACCAGAGTCTGGGGGAAGGTCAGGGTCGCTTCGCCGAAATGCAGGCCGTTCAGCCAGTCGCCATAGGCCAGGTCGCCGGGCTCGACGGAAATCGCCGAGGGGCCGTCGCGGGTGGCGAGGTACTGGATGATGGCCGCGCTCTCGGTCATCCGGGTCGCCCCGTCCACCAGCAGCGGGATGGTGCCCAGCGGGTTCTCCGCCAGATAGTCGGGCGAAAGCACCCTCGGCGGGAAGGGCAGAAGCCTCAACTCGTAGGCCAGGCGCAACTCCTCCAGGGCCCAGAGAGCCCGGAAGGAGCGCGCATCGGCGCAGTGGTAGAGAACCAACGCCACCGGTTAGTCCGCATAGACGGCGGCGCGCTTCTGCATATTGGACATCACCGCCTCGACCTGGTTGGGCGAGCCGATCAAGGCGCCCTGCTCCTGGCTCTCGGCCAGCAGGATGGCGTGCTGGTCGGCGTCGTGGGCCATGTCCAACAGGCGCTTGGAGCCCTTGATCGCGTCCGGGTTCTTGCCGGCGATCTCGGCGGCGAGCGCCAGGGCCTCGGCGCGGGGGTCGGCGCAGACGCGGGTGGCGAAGCCGAGACGCAGGGCCTCGGCTCCATCAAAGATGCGGCCGGTGTAGGTCAGCTCCCGGGCCACGTCGTCACGCACCAGGCGCTTCATCAGGACGATGCCGCCCATGTCCGGCACCAGGCCCCACTTGATCTCCATCACGGCCATGCGGGTGTCGGCGGTGACGAAGCGCAGGTCGGCGCCCAGCGCCAGCTGGAAGCCGCCACCGAAGGCCACGCCGTGGATGGCGGCGATCACCGGCACGGTCTGCTCGCGCCAGACCATGACCGCGTGCTGGGCGCGGTTGGAGCCGCCCGGCGTGCGTTTCGGCGTCAGCAGGGCCTCGCCGGTGGAGGACTGGCCGCCCGAGCGCTCGCCCGAGGCCATCTTACCGAAATTGCCCATGTCGAGGCCGGCGCAGAAAGCCTTGCCCTCGCCCGACAGCACGATGGCGCGGACGCCCGCCCGGGTCTTCAGCGCCTCGCCGGTGTCGATCAGGGCCTGAAACATGTGGTCGTCGAGGGCGTTCATCTTGTCGGTGCGGACCAGGCGCACATCGGCGACGCCGTCCTTCAGATCAACCTTTATGCGGTCTTCCATGGCGGGCTCCTTCAAAGGGGTCGGGCGCGCACGGCCACGTAGCCGGCACGGGGGAAGTGAATGTGCAGGGCGCCGAGATCGGCCGAGTTGCGGGCGATCACCAGCCGGTCGGCGGTGGCGGCCACCAGGGTCCCGGCGATGGGATCGCGGCCATAGTCGTCGGCCATGACGGTCACATGAGTTCCGGGATCCAGGCCCAGGGCGTCGGCGGGATCATGGGCCGGGGTGGGCCCCGGCTGAGTGTCGCGGGCGATCTCCAGGGCCACGCGGCCGGCCATCTCCTCGCGGGCGCCTTCGCCGAGCGCCATCATCTTTTCGGCCCAGTCGGGGATACGGGTGAGGCCGACCATCAGGGTCTTGGCGGTCCCCGGCAGGGCGTTGCTGAGCCAGACGACGTTCATATAGGCCGCGACGTCGGAAAGGCCGGGCCTGTCCCCCGACAGGAAGGGGTGGAGGGCCAGGCCTTGATCGATCCAGGCGGCATGGGCCCGCCATTGCGGCCGCATGACGCCGGCCGCGCCCTTCATGGCGGCCACGTCGAAGGGCCGGCCGGAGAGTTTTTCGCGGTCATCAAGGAAGGCCTTGGGCACCGCTTCGCCGATCTCGCCGAAGATCACCGGGACGGTCGTCTGGAAGAACAGTCGGTCGGCCCAGAAGTTCACCGCCCAGTCGGGACCGGTGACGGCGGGGGGATTGGGAGCGCGGCGCTCGATCTCGGCCAGGATCACCTGGGTGTCGCAATAGACATCGGCGCCGATCTGCATGACCGGCGCGCGGCGATAGCCGCCGGTCAGCGGGGTCAGGTCCGGCTTGGGCATCATGTTCGGCGTGATCACCGAGGACCAGGCCAGCCCCTTCAGCCCCAGAAAACAGCGCACCTTCTGGGAGAAGGGCGAGGCCTCGTAGTGGTGCAGGATGATCCCGGTCATGACGTCTCCCTGGCAAGCTCTGGAGGCTCGCGCAGGCTTACGCTGTCACGGAATTGACCGCCGCGAAACTCTGACGCCGCGTCAGGAGGGCCGCCTCAGGCCGCCGTCCAGCCGCCATCGACGGAGAGGTTGGCGCCGGTCATCTGCTTGGCGGCGGGCGAGCAGAGGAAGACGGCGATGGCGGCGACCTCCTCGGGCGTCACGAACTGCTTGGTGGGTTGAGCGGCCAGCAGCACGTCGCTGATCACCTGCTCCCGGGTCAGGCCGCGCGAGGCCATGGTGGCGGGAATCTGATTTTCCACCAGGGGCGTCCAGACATAGCCCGGGCTGATGCAGTTGACCGTCACGCCGTGGGGCGCGAGCTCCAGGGCGGCGGTCTTGGTGAGACCGACGACGCCGTGCTTGGCCGCCACATAGGCCCCCTTGAAGGGAGAGGCGACAAGACTGTGGGCCGAGGCGGTGGAAATGATCCGGCCCCAGCCACGCGCCTTCATGCCTGGAACCGCCGCGCGGATCGCGTGGAAGGCCGCGGAGAGATTGATGGCGATGATCTGGTCCCACTTGTCGACGGGGAAGTCCTCGATCGGCGAGACGAACTGGACGCCGGCATTGTTCACCAGCACGTCCACCGCGCCCAGCTCGCCCTCCGCCTGGGCGATCATCGCGGCGATCTGCGCCGGCTCGGTCATGTCGGCGCCCGAATAGATCGCCCTCACTCCGAACTCTGCCTCGATGCCCGCGCGCTCCTTCTCAATATCCTCCGGCTTCCCGAAGCCGTTGATCAGGACATTGGCGCCCTCCGCGGCGAAGGCGCGGGCGATGGCCAGGCCGATGCCGCTGGTGGAGCCGGTGACCACGGCGGATTTCGATTTCAGGTTCATGTCGGCCTCTTCGGAGTGCGCCGAACACGATCGGCTACAGGCTCATATTGCGGCGCACAATGAGCGCAAGACAAGAACCGATGCCGGCGGGCGCCAGGGTCACTCCGGCTTGTTGTCCAGCACCGGGATAGCCGGTTCACCCGAGATGCTCTCGAGGATGGGAGCCTCGGCGAACTGGGCGTCGCGAGCGTCGAGGTCGCGGCGGATCTGGGCGTGGCGGTCGGCGTCCAGACGCCAGCCGACAACACAGGCGCCGCCGAGCATGACGAAGACGATGGGGCCGGCGATATAGGCCCATTCCAGGCTGCGGATAGCCGAAGGCGTGTTCACGGCCCCTTCCGCGGCGTTGTAGCCGAGCCTGCCCAGCAGCGGGAAGGTGATGCCGATGGAGAAGGCCGAGGCGATCTTGGCGGCCAGACTGTTGAGGGCGTAGATCAGGCTGATCCGCTCCTGACCCTGCTCCAGGCGCACCTCGTCGCCGACATCGGCCAGCATGGCGCGGATCATCAGGTCAAAGCCGGCGGCCATGAAACCGCACCAGAACATCACCGGCAGGGCGGCGACCACGTTGCCCTTGGGAACCACCATCACCATGCACAGGCCCAGCGAATAGGCCGTGGTGGTGACCATCAGGGTGCGATGCTTGGATAGCTTCTGGGCCAGGCGGGCGGTAAGGGGCGCGCCGAAAATGCCGGCCACCACATAGACCAGCAGCAGGACCGAGGCCTGGGTGCCCGAATAGCCGCGGCTGTCGGTGAAGAAGAAGACGTAGAGGGCGCTCATCCAGCCGGGGCCGAGGGTCAGGGCCATCTGGGCCAGGAACAGGCGCAGCAGGTCGGGCTTCACCAGCAGCGAGACATAGTCGCGCAGGCGGAACTGCGGCATGCCGGTTTCCGGCGCGATGCGTTCGGGGGTGCGGAACACCATCCAGACCATGGAGATCGGGATCAGCCAGAAGATGAACCATCCCATGTCCGGAACGGTCTGGGCCGAGGTGCGGTGCAGGGCGTTGGCGCCGATCGGGATCAACAGCACCACCACCGCCCCGATGACCCCGAGGGCCGCCACCACACCGAAGAGGCGGGAGCGCTCATCATAGGTGGTGGACAGATTGGCGCCCCAGGCCGAATGGCCGAGGCCGAGGATCGAGGTGCCGAGATAGAAGATCAGCAGCCAGCCGATCAGATACAGCGAGCCGATGCCGTAGGGCGCCTGGAACAGCGCATAGGTGGCGAGCATCAGCACCGGGGCGCCGACGATCATCCAGAACCGGTAGCGGCCGATGCGGGTGCGGGTGCGGTCCATGATCAGGCCCAGCACCGGATCGACGCCGATATCCAGCAGCCGGACGATCGCCCAGGCGCTTCCCACCACCGCCAGGCTGACGCCAAGATGGCTGGCGAAGTAGGGCGGCAGGTAGACCGCGACAGCCACGGCGAGCGCGCCGAGCGGCAGGTTGGAAAGCGAAAACCCGAAGATCGTGCGCAGGCGCAGCCTGCTGGAGCCTGACGCGCCCTGGTTCACTAAGACTGCTCCCGACCCGCGCCGCTCAACCGGACGCTCCGCGAGCGCACAGGACGCGATTTCCCAAGGGGAGGGCAAGGGGGTGTGGTCACGAATGACAACAGATACATCGGACCTAGACCGCGACCCCGGCTGTCTCCGCCTGGTTCGGGTGGGTGACATAGTAGTCGAGATCGGCCAGCAGCTTGGTCCAGGCCTGGTCGATCTGCGGCGTCCAGTCGGGCCCCAGGACGTCCTTCAGCGTGTCGGCGACCGTGCCGAAGAAGATCGCGAAGACGTCGGGCGGCACATCGTAGCCGGCGTGGGTGATCACCTCGGTCTGGATCAGGGTGGAGGCGTAGAGCCGCTCTCCAATGAAATCGAGGATGGCGGAGAACACCCTGGCCAGCATCTCGCCGCGGATCGCCCAGTTCTTGTCGTTCCAGAACAGGGCCTCCATCTCCGGATGGTCGGCGAACAGGCGGGCATAGACCAGGGGGGTCAGATCCTCGCAACGCTCGGCGGCCAGTTCCAGGCTCTGCTCGATCAGGTCCGCGTTCATGGGCTTCCTCCCGCGTGAGCCGCGATCATCGCGCGGGCTCAGCTTATCGGCAATCACTTAGGCAAGCTGGGGCTTGCGCCGGCGGCGGGGGACCTTTCAACTGGCGCCACCCTCGCTCAAGCCCGGATGATCCCCTTGCCCGCCGATCTGCTCGCTCCGATGACCTTCCCCCATGGCCGCGCCATGAAGAACCGGCTGATGCTGGCGCCGCTCACCAACCTGCAGAGCCATGTGGACGGGACGATGTCGGAGGACGAGTTCCACTGGCTGACCCTGCGGGCCCAGGGCGGGTTCGGCCTGACCATGACCTGCGCGGCCCACGTCCAGGCGATCGGCCAGGGCTTCCCCGGCCAGATGGGCATCTGGTCGGACGGCCACATAGAGGGCCTGACCCGGCTGGCCACCGCCATCAAGGCCGCCGACAGCGTCGCGGTGGTGCAACTTCACCACGCAGGCTACCGCTCGCCCAAGGATCTGATCGGGACCCAGCCTGTGGGGCCGTCCGATGACGAGGCCTCAGGCTCGCGGGGCCTCTCGACCGCCGAGGTCGAACAGGTGGTGGAGGACTTCATCGTCGCGGCGGTGCGGGCCAAGACGGCGGGTTTCGACGGGGTCGAGGTGCACGGCGCCCACTCCTACATCCTGTGTCAGTTCCTCAGCGCCGGGCTGAACCGTCGCACCGACCCGTACGGCGGCTCGGCGGAGAACCGTGGCCGGATCATCGTGGAAATCCTGCGCGGCGTCCGCGAACGCTGCGGGCCGGACTTCCTAGTGGGCCTGCGGCTGTCGCCGGAGCGGTTCGACCTGGACCTGCGCGAGATCGCCGACTTCGCCCAGGCGGTGATGAGCGCCAAGCTGATCGACTTCCTCGACATGTCCCTGTGGGACGCCTTCAAGGAGCCTGCGGACGAGGCCTATAAGGGTCGCACCCTGATGAGCTATTTCACCGAACTGGACCGGGGCGCCGTGCGCCTGGGCGTCGCCGGCAAGATCATGAGCGCCGCCGACGCCCGCGCCATGCTGGCGGCCGGCGCCGACTTTGTCCTGCTGGGTCGCGCCGCCATCCTGCATCACGACTGGCCACATCGCCTGGAGATGGACGCCGACTTCGCCCCCATCAGCCTGCCGGTCACCCGCGAACACCTGCGCCACGAAGGCCTGGGCCCGGCCTTCGTCGAGTACATGGCGACGTGGAAGGGGTTCGTGACCGAGCCGGAGGCGGTGGGGGCCTAAACCCCATTTCCGCTCACCCCGGCGAAGGCCGGGGCCCAGATACATCCGCCGAATTCAGGATTTTGGACTCGGGTCCTGACTTACGATCTGGCTCCCGGCCTTCGCCGGGGCGAGCGGATCTATTGCGCGACAGCCTTGCCGTCGGCCTTGTAGACGATCCCGCCCTTCATCACGAAGCCGACGGTCTCCAGGGTGGTGACGTCGGCCAAGGGATCGCCGCTGACGGCGATGAGGTCGGCGTAGCGGCCGGTCTGGACAGCGCCGATGTTCCTGTCGCCGATCAGCTCGGCCGCGCTGGAGGTGGCCGCGATGATGGCGTCGGCAGGGGTCATGCCGGCCTTGACCATCAGGGCGAACTCCTGAGCGTTCTCGCCGTGGGCGGACATGCCGAAGGTGTCGGTGCCGAACGCGATCTTCACCCCGGCGGCATAGGCGTCGTGCAGGTTCTTGACCATGACCGGCACCACCATCAGGGCCTTCTGGGCGGTGGACGGGTTGAGCTGTTCGGGATGGGTCTTGGCCCGGTCGTAGACCTTGGCGCCCACCAGCATGGTGGGGACGAAATAGGTCCCGTGGGCCTTCATGATCCTGTAGCTCTCGGCGTCGGCGAAGGAGCCGTGCTCGACGGAGTCGACGCCGAGGGCCGAGGCTTTGTCGATGGCCAGCTTGCCATGGGCGTGGGCGGCCACCTTCATGCCCAGCGCGTGGGCCGCGTCGACCACCGCCTTGATCTCGTCGTCCGCCATCATCTGATGCTTGGGGTCGTCGCCGATGGACATGACCCCGCCCGAAGGCATGATCTTGATCAGGTCGACGCCCTGGCGGTGCAGGATGCGGACGGCCCGCCGGGCGGACTCCGGGCTGTCCACCAGGTTGTCCTTCCAGTGGGGGTGGTCGAGATCCGGATCCAGGCCGTTGGCCGCGTCGCCGTGACCGCCCGTCGGCCCGATCGCGCCGCCGGAAGTCCAGATGCGGGGCCCGGGGATCGTGCCGGCCTTGACCGCCTTCTTCAGGGCCACCACCACCCCCGTCTCGCCGCCCACATCGCGCACCGAGGTGAACCCGGCCAGCAGGGTGGCCCGCGCGTAGCCGACCGCCTCGATGGTCACGTCATAGGGGGTCAGGGTCACCGCGTTGCGGATCGGGTCGCCCTTGTGGAAGCCGGCGGTGATGTGGTCATGGGTGTCGATGAGGCCGGGCAGAACCGTGCCACCCTTCAGATCGATGACCTCGGCCCCGGTCGGGGTGACATAGCCCGGCTGCACGCCGATGATGCGATCGTCCGTGATCAGGATTGAGACTTCCGCGCGGGAGGTCTTGGAAACCCCGTCGATCAGCCGCCCGGCATGGATGACAATATCCTTGGCATAGGCGGGCGCGCCCGCCAGCAGGGCCGCAGCCGCCACACTCACCAGCCAACCGATACGCATGAGACCCCCCGCGAAAACCTGGGGGTGAAGCTATCCAGCCCGCCGCGCCAGGGCTAGCGGGAGAAACGCATCTTCAGACGCGGCCAGGCCCATTTGACCAGATGGAAGACCGCCACGATCCCCGCCAGGATCACGGCGGCTATGGTCAGGCGGTGCTCCGTGCCCTTGAAGCGACCGAAGGTCGCCTCGATGGTCTCGCCGAACCAGTAGCCGATAGCGGTGAACACGACGGCCCAGACGATGGCCGAAGCGATGTTGAGCACGGTGAAGGCCAGCGTCCCGACCTGCGAAACCCCGATCGCGATGGGGCTGACCATCCGCAGGCCGAACAGGTAGCGGAAAGCGAAGATGTAGCTGATCGGGAACCGCTCGATGAACTGCAGGGCCTTGGCGAAGCCCCTGGTCTGCGCCGCGCGGATCACGAACTTGGCGCCGCGAAAGCGACGGCCGGCCAGGAACAGGCCGTGGTCGATCAAGGCCGAGCCCAACGCGGCGGCCGTGAGCGTGAGCCACAGGGGAATCAGGCCCTGGTGGGCCAGGAATCCTCCGGCGATCACGGCGGCTTGCCCCTCGAAGGCCGCGCCGAGGAAGACGGCGAGGGGCCCGTAGGTCACAAGGGCGTTGTGCAGGTCGCCCATGGGCGGTGTCTTTCGCGTCTAGATCACGATGCGATCAGACGGAATCGTCTGATCGCATCGTGATCTAATTTCAAAAACCTAGAGCCGGATTCAGGCTTCGAGAGAAGCCATCCGGCTCTAGCGGAAGCGGATCAGGGCTTCCTGGGTGGCCGACGCCACCAACGCGCCGTCGGGCCCATAGATCGATCCGCGATTGAAACCGCGTCCGCCCGAGGCCGAGGGGCTGTCCTGCACATAGAGGTGCCACTGTGAGAAGTCGCTGGCCTTGTGGAACCACAGCGCGTGGTCGAGGCTGGCCACCTGCAGGCGCCCGGAATCCCAGTTCACCGCGTGGGGCCGCAGGGACACGTCCAGAAGGGTCATGTCGGTGCCGTAGGCCAGGGCGCACTGGTTGAGGATCACGTCGTCCCCCAGCGACACCCGGGCGCGGAACCAGCACATGTCGAGGGGCGGCAGGGCCAGGGTCTGGCCATGCTCCTGCGGGTCGCAGGGGCGGACCTCGACGGGCCAGATGCGGCGGCTGGCGGGATCCAGGCCCGCCTTGGCGCGCAGCTCCTCCTCGTTCAACAAGGTGTCCGGCGCGGGCGCGGCGGGCATGTCGAACTGGTGCTCGAACCCCGCCTCCGGCGTCTGGAAGGAGGCGGCCAGGTTGAAGATCTGCTTGCCGTTCTGCAGGGCCACGACCCGGCGCACGGCGAAGGAGCCGCCATCGCGCACCCGCTCGACCTGGAACAGGATCGGTGTCTTGGGGTCGCCCGGCCGCATGAAGTAGCCGTGCATGGAGTGGCACAGGCGACCGTCGTCGATGGTGCGATAGGCCGCGGCCATGGCCTGGGCCACCACCTGGCCGCCATAGATGCGGCTGCCGGCGCCGGCCGGGGTCTGGGCGCGGAACATATCCAGCTCGATGGGTTCGAGCTCCAGGATGGAGGCCAGTTCGCTGACTTCGGCCATCAGAAGTCCACCCGCGCCAGATCCTTCAGGCGGGGCGCGGCCTTGTCTTTGTCCGACAGCACCGATCCGGCGAAGTCCGGCCAGTCGATGGCAAGGTCCGGATCGTTCCACAGCACCGCGCCCTCGGTCTGCGGCGCATAGAGGCCGTCCACCTTGTAGGCGAGCTCGGTATCGGGCTCGAGCGTGCAGTAGCCGTGGGCGAAGCCGCGCGGCACCAGCAGCTGCTCGCCGCCCGCCGCCGTCAGGGTGGCTGAAACCCACTGGCCGTAGGTGGCCGAGCCCGGGCGGATATCCACAGCGACGTCCAGGATCGAACCGCGCAGGACGCGCAACAGCTTGGCCTGGGGGTGAGGGGCCGCCTGGAAGTGCAGGCCGCGCACGGTGCCCGCCTCGCCACTGAAGGCGTGGTTGTCCTGAACGAAGTCGATGTCCAACCCATGCTCGGCGAAGGCGCGCCGGCTCCAGGTCTCCATGAACCAGCCTCGCGCATCGCCATGGCGCTTGGGCGTGATAAGCAGGACGTCGGGCAGGGCGAGGGGCGTAATCGTCGTCATGGCGCCTCAGTTGGACGGAGTGACGCTTGCGATGGCGCGGCTTGGCGCGAAAGACAAGTCTTTGACGCCCGCCGTCAGCATTGTCGTGGTCGCCTATCAGAGCGGGCGCCACCTGGAAACCTGCCTCGCGGCCCTGGCGGCCCAAGGGTTCGACGACCACGAGATCATCCTGCTCGACAACGCCTCCAGCGACGGTGCGCCACAGGCGGCGGCGGGCGCCCACCCGGGGGTCCGTTTCGTGGAGGCGGGCTCGAACCTGGGCTTCGCCGCCGGGGTCAATCGCGCCGCCAAGCTCGCCACCGGCCGGTGGATGGCCCTGATCAATCCCGACGCCTTCGCCGACCCGGACTGGCTGGCGACCCTGATGGCGGCGACGAAGACCTGGCCTCAGGTGAAGTGTTTCTCGTCGCGCCAGCTGATGGCCGACGACCCGACCCGCCTGGACGGCCTCGGCGATGTGATGTCCGGGGCGGGCTTCCCTTTCCGAGGCGGCTATACGGGCCGCGATCCTGGGCCTGTGCCCCCCGGCGAGGTGTTCTCGGCCTGCGGCGGGGCGATGCTGGTGGACCGGGACTTCTTCCTGAAACTGGGAGGCTTCGACGAGCGGCTGTTCTGCTACTGCGAGGACGTCGACTTCGGCTACCGGATGCGGTTGATCGGCGAGCCGACGATCGTGGTGCCGAGCGCAGTCGTGCGGCACGTGGGCTCCACCGCCTCGGGCGGACCCCGCTCGGAGTTCGCGGTGTTCCACGGCACCCGCAACCGGCTGTGGGTCTATCTGAAGAACACGCCGGGCCCGCTGCTGTGGTTGAGCCTGCCTCTGCACGTCCTCACCACCGCCCTGCTGTTCCTGCGCCACGCCGACCGCCACGAGTTCAAGGCGCCGTGGCGCGGCCTGATGGCGGGAATCTCCGGTTTGGACGTGGCCCTCGCCGCGCGCCGCGAGACCCAGGCGACGCGGACCGTCGGGTCCTGGGCCATAGCGCGCGCGATGACCTGGAATCCGTTCGACCTGTTCCTGCGTCGGGTGGTGATAAGGCGCTAGGCTCCCGCCCTGGCCCAGTCCACCAGTCGCTCCATGAACGCCGCGCCGCGCTCCATCTGGACGGCCTCGACATATTCGTTGGGCTGGTGGGCCTGGTCGATGGAGCCGGGGCCGCAGATGACGGTGGAGAATCCCGCCTGCTGGAACTGGCCGGCCTCGGTGGCGAAGGCCACCACACGGGGCGGACCGTTGTCGCCGGTCAGGCGGCGCGCGAAGACCTCGGCCGCGCCGTCGGGCTCGGGGGCCAGCGGCGGCGTGAAGGAGCGGCGCTCGACCTTGACGCCAGCCAGAGGGAAGCGGGCCTTCAGGGCGGCGTCCAGCGCCGCGCACTGGGCCAGGAAGGGCGCCAGCAGGGCCTCGGGGTCTAGGCCGGCGGCATAGCGCAGATCAAACTGGAAGGCGCACTCCCGCGCCAGGATATTGCCTGCCGTGCCGCCGTGCACGAGGCCGATGGTCATCGTCGCGTGCTTTGGGGTGAACAGGGAGGCGGGATCGGCCTCGCGCTCCAGCCTGGCCGCCAGGTCCCGTATCGTCGCCAGCAGCGGCACAGCCTCCATGACCGCAGAGATCCCCAACTGGGTCTGGCTCGAGTGGGCCTCGTGGCCGTTGACGGTCACCAGGTGGTTGATGATGCCCTTGTGGCCACGCACGGCCTCCATGTTGGTGGGTTCGCCCACCACGACGAGGGCCGGCGTCGGCAGCTCCTTGCCGATCAGACGGATCAGGTCGGGGGCGCCCAGGCAGCCGATCTCCTCGTCATAGGAAAAGGCCAGGTGCACAGGCTTCTTCGGACCTGCCGCCACCAGGTCGGGCACGGCGGCGAGCGCCAGAGCCAGGAACCCCTTCATGTCGCAGGTCCCGCGCCCATAGATGCGACCATCGTCCTTTGGCGTCAGGGTGAAGGGGTCGGTGACCCAGGGCTGGCCGTCCACCGGCACCACGTCGGTATGACCCGACAGCACGACACCGCCCTCGATCATCGGGCCGACCGTGGCCAGCAGGTTGGATTTCGTGCCGTCATGGTTGGGCGCGCGGCGGTGGGGGACGCCATGGTCGTCCAGATAGGCCTCAACCCATTCAATGAGGGCGAGGTTGGAGAGCCGCGACGTCGTGTCGAAGGCCACCAGGGTGGAGAGGATGTCGAGGGCGCGGGCTGTCAGGGTCATGGGTCACCCTAGCCCTGGGCGCGGGCCGGCTCCACCCGCCAACCGGCGCAACTGTTGGTGAGACTCCAAACTGTTCGGAACTTGACGTCCGGCCCCTGATCGAGCCTTAGGCGATACCATGATCCTGACTCTCGCCTGTCCCGACCGCCCCGGCATCGTCGCCCGTGTCTCGGCCTTCCTGTTCGAGCGCGGCTGCAACATCCTCGACGCCCAGCAGTTCGACGACGAGGAAACCGGCCGCTTCTTCATGCGCGTGGTGTTCGCCGGTGACTTGAGCGCACAAACCCTAAGCGAGGCCTTCGCCCCCCATGCCAGGGAATTCGGCATGGACTGGGCCCTGCGCGATCCCAAGGTGAAGAAGCGGGTGATGATCCTGGCCTCACAGCAGGACCACTGCCTGGCCGACCTGCTTTACCGCTGGCGGCGTAGCGAGCTGCCGATGACCCTGGCGGCGGTGGTCTCCAATCACGCCGCCGACACCTATGCGCACCTCGATCTCTCCGGCGTGCCGTTCCACCACCTGCCGGTGACCCGCGACACCAAGATGGAGCAGGAGGCCGCGCTCTGGCGGCTGATCCAGGAGACTGACACAGAGCTGGTGGTGCTCGCCCGCTACATGCAGGTGCTGTCCGACGGTCTGGCCACCAAGCTGGAGGGCCGCTGCATCAATATCCACCACTCCTTCCTGCCCGGCTTCAAGGGCGCCCGGCCCTATCACCAGGCCCACCAGCGCGGCGTGAAGGTGATCGGCGCCACCGCCCACTACGTCACCGCCGACCTCGACGAGGGGCCGATCATCGAACAGGACGTGGAGCGCATCAGCCACCGCGACACCCCGCGCGACCTGATCCGCAAGGGCCGCGACATCGAGCGCCGCGTCCTGGCCCGCGCCGTCCGCTGGCGGCTCGAGGACCGGGTGCTGCTCAATGGGAGCAAGACCGTGGTGTTCACCGACTGAGGGCGCTCAGCCCCTGAGCATCGCCATCGACTCCAGGTCCAACGCCTGGGCGCAATGGCGGCGGGCCATGGTCAGGAACATCTGGTCGCCGCGCTCGGTCTGCTTGGTGCTGACCGAGGCGAAGATGGCGGTGAAGACCCCCTGCAGCAGGTAGTGGCGGTAGGCGGTCCAGGCCTCGTTCCAGTCATAGGCCACGCCATACTTGCGCAAGGCTTCCAGCCATTGCCTCAGCAGGTCCTGCTCGTGCTTTCGGCGGATCTCGGTGGGCAGGCCCGCGCCGATGAAATAGGCCACGTCCAGCACGCCCGGACCCAAGGCCACCGACTGCCAGTCCAGCACCGCCAGGGGCCAGCGGCCGCCCTGGGGATCGAACAGCATGTTGTCGAGCCGGAAGTCGAGATGCTGCAGGGTCGGCGGCGCGGCCGGCCCGGCGTAGAACGCCCCGATATTGTCGGCGAAGTCCTGGCAGACCGCCATGTACTCCGGCTCCAGCCGATCCTCATAGCGAGCGCGGAAGGCGGTGATGATGGCGCCGAACATGGCCGCGATTCCGCCCGCATCAATGGCCGGCCGGTTGAGGAACTCCACCTGCGCCAAGGTCGGGTCGGCCCAGCGAGGGCCGTGCAGGGCCGCAGCCTCCGCCATCGCCACCTCCGCGTCGGCGAGGCCGCAGCCGGTGAGCTGATCGCCACCGCGCGCCGGCCCCATGTCCTCGAGCAGCAGGGTGAAGTCGTGGGTGACGGTATTGATCTCCGCGACGTACGGCCGAGGCGTGCGGATATCCACCGTGTGGGCGATCTCCTGGTAGAAGCGCACCTCGTTCAGATAGAGGCCGATGGTCCCGCCGGTGGCGCGGCTGACCGGATCGGCCGATGGGAACTTGCCCACCACGCTGGCCGGCGCGCCCTCCACCGGCGCGGCGTAGACCAGGTTGAAGCGCACGCTTTCCCCTAGCATGCCGTCCCCCACCTTCTGCGTGGTGAAGGCCTCGACCTTGGCTGCGACACCGGCGCGATTGAGGGCGGCGGTCAGCCATGCGGCGTCGACGGCGTAGGGGTCGGTGACGATGGGAAGGCCGCTCACGCCGCGGCGCCCAGGGTGTGGACATAGACCTCATTGCGGGCGATGCGGTCGCCGTCCATCAGCACCAGATCAAAGCCGCGCAGGGCCGGCGTTGGCGCATCGCCGATGGTGCAGTACCAGCGTCCGCAGAAGCCGCCCCTGATCTCCCAGATCTCCTCGGCCTCGTAGCGCATGGGCGGGGTCATGCCGAACAGGCCCGTCAGGTAGGCGCCCAGCGCCTGATGGCCCTGGATGCCGGCGGCGGTCTGCTGGTCGAAATAGAGGGTGTCGGGGGTGTAGAAGCCGAGCAGCGCCTCGACGTCCTTGGCGGTCCAGGCGGCCAGCCAGCGGCGATTGAAGTCTTCCATCAGGCCTCTCCCAGGACGCGGGCGCGGTGCTCGGGGGTGAAGATCTCGGGCGGCAGGACCTCGGGCCCGGCCATCACCGCGAAGCTGTGGGCGCGCAGGGAGGCGTCCTGGCTGGCGCGTTCGTGCAGGCTGTCGCGCCGGGCCCGCGCGGTATCGCCGAACTCCGCCTCCAGGACCGAGACGATGCCGGCGGTGAACCGCAGGCGGCGCATCCGCTCGGCGCGTTCCTCGCCGTAGGGGGTGAAGTCGGCCTTCGACCCGTCAGCCTCCGCCTTCAGGATGTCGGTGACGATGCGGACGTCGCGATAGGTGATGGAGAGGCCCAGACCGATGATCGGGTCGTTCCAGCCGCCGGCGTCGCCCACCAGCACCGCGCCGGGCGCATAGGGCTCATCGGTCCAGGCGTCGTTGTTGAAATAGGACAGCAATGGCCCTACGGGTTTGGCGTCCGCCAGGTGGACGTTGTCGGGGGAGCATTCCACGCGGAAGGCCTCAAGGAAGGCCTTGGCGCCCTCCGGCCCCGCGAACCGACGCCGTTGATCCAGAGCGTAACTGCCGTAGAGCCGCACCCTGCCCGCCCCTTGCGGGAAGGCCAGGAAGGAGAAATCACCTTCCACCCCGATGGCCTGGACCTTGTCGTCCCACCCGGGCGCGCCGTCCACCAGCAGGCCGGCGAACATGTGGTGCGGCGTATCCTGGTGCAGCGGAATGCCCAGGGTCTCGCGGACCATGGAGGCGCGGCCATCGGCGCCCACCAGCAGGCGGGCCGTGGCGGTGGTTTCCTGTCCGTCATGGTGGAAGGTGACGGTGGGGGCGGCCCCTCCCGCCACCGAGACCACCTGGACCCCACGACGGGCGTCGGCGCCCCGGCGGACGGCCTCGTCGAACAGGGTCTGGCAGTGGTGCGGGTGGCCCAGGCAGAGTGGCCCCGGCACGCCGGGCGCGAAGATGCCGAGCGGCGCCGGCGTGGACCGCGCCGCCTCCGGCGCGCGGTTCTCGTCGTAGGAGATGTGGGTCTCGATGTGGTGGCCGCCGGCCCCCACCAGCAGGTCGTAGAGCCCCAGGCGCTTGACCTCGGTGACGCCCCAGGGCGCGATCCACTCGCCGCGCACCTTGTCCTCATAGACCTCGGAGGCTTCCAGCATCAGGACCCTGGCGCCGGCCTGCGCCATCACGGCCGACAGCGCGCAACCGCCGATTCCGCCGCCGACAACGATCAGATCGTAGTCCATCCGCGCCATCCGTCCCGTGGCCGGCGCTCTGACGGCGCGGCTCCGAGGGCGATCTCAGCAGGGTTCCTTAGGGTATGACAAGGGCGTGACGAACCGCGATCACGGCGAGGACCACCAGGAGGGCGGCCTGGCCCAGCACGATCAGGTTCAGCTCGCCCGCGAAGGGCTGTTTGCGGGTCTTGTGGCGCAGCAGGCGCTGGGCGCTCACCGCCCCCAGGCCGCCGCCCAAGGCCGCCAGACCCAGCAGGGCGCGCTCCGGCGTGCGGCGGCGGCCGGCGGCGGCGGCGCGCTTGTCGGCGGCGAACACCGCGAAGGTCATCAGGTTGATGACGGCCAGATAGAGGAGAACATAGCTCAGCACGCCGCCACCCTGCCCCCACAGCCTTAGCGTTTCGTTCACCAGGGCCTAAGCATTGCGCGCCATTGTCTCCGCAAAGCTGGGCGGAGGGCGCCATGTCGATCACTGTTGGCGAGACGCTGGCGGCCCAGGCCGCCGCCGCGCCGCGACGCTATCTGTGGGGTCCCGCCGCCGATTTCCTGCTGTTGGGGGGCGGCTCACTGCTGGCCTTCCCGATCCTGCTGCTGCTGCCGGCGGACCGGGTGGCCGCGCCGCTGGCGGCGGTGATGTGGATGCTGATCAACATCCTCAACCATCCGCACTTCGCCCATTCCTACCAGATCTTCTACCGGGACTTCGGGGCCAAGGCCTTGAGCGGAACCCATGCCCCGGTCCTGCGCGGCCGCTACATCTTCGCCGGCATCGTCGTGCCGCTGGTGCTGGCGGCCTATCTCGGCGCCGCCCTGATGAGCGCCGATACGCGCCTGCTGGGCTTCGGCGGCAACCTGATGGCCTTCTTCGTGGGCTGGCACTACGTCAAGCAGGGCTACGGCATGCTGATGGTGGATGCGGCCCTGAAAAAGAGCTTCTTCACCGCGATCCAGAAGCAGGTGTTCCTGGTCAACGCCTATGTGGTGTGGGTCTTCTCCTGGCTGAACGCCAATCACCAGGTGAAGGTGACCCACCTCTGGGGCCTCGACTACTACGCCCTGCCCGTGCCCGCGCCGGTGCTGATGATCGCGGGGCTCGCCGCCGCCTTGACCACGGCGGCGACGCTGGTGGTGATGGGCCGGGCCTGGAAGCGCCTGCCCTGGAACGGAGCGGTGGCCTACGCCGTCAGCCTGTACACCTGGCTGGTGTTCATGCGGATCAATCCACTGTGGCTGCTGGTGATCCCGGCCTTCCACTCGCTGCAGTATCTGGCCGTCGTCTGGCGCTACCAGGGCAGCGTCGAGCGCGCCAAGCCGGGAAACTGGAAGCGCGGCATGGCGGTGTTCGTAGCGTCAGGCCTGGCGCTGGGCTTCATCGGCTTCTGGGGCCTGCCCAACCTGTTGGACACCCTGATCCCCTACGACCACGCTGTGTTCGGGGCCACCGCCTGCCTGTTCTCGGTGTGGATCTTCATCAACATCCACCACTTCTTCCTGGACAACGTCATGTGGCGCCGGGAGAACCCCGACACCCGCACGCACCTGTTCAGCTAGAAAATTGGCGGTCAGCCCTGGCCGATCGAGCCGGGGCCGGGCAGGACGCCGATCAGTTCAATCTTGAAGATCAGTACGCTGTTGCCGGGGATCTCGCCGCCGCCCGCGCCTTCTTCGCCATAGCCCAGTTCCGGCGGCACATAGAGCATCCAGACATCCCCCGGCCGCATCAGCTGCAGGGCTTCGATCCAGGCCGGGATCAGGGCGTCGATGGGCATGGCGGCCGGCGCGCCGCGCTCGTAGGACGAGTCGAACACCTTGCCGTCCAGCAGCTTGCCTTCGTAGTGGACCTTCACCTCGTCGCCGTTGTGAGGTTTGGCGCCCGTGGCCGGCCCCGACTGGATGATCTTGTACTGCAGGCCCGACGGCAGGGTGACGATCCCCGCCGCCTTGCCGTTGGTGGCCAGGAACGTCTTGGCCGCGGCCAGGTTGTCCGTGGCCTTCTGGTCTGGACCACAGGCCGCCAGCATCACCAGGGCCAGGGCGAGGACGATACGCTTCATCAGCTAGCTACTTCCTTTTTTTGGTCGCGCGACGGGCGCCGGAACTGGTGTCCACTTCCGGCTGTCACGCTCCTAAACGGCGCGGGGCGGGTAACCACTCTCGCGCAGGGCTTCCATGATTTCCTGGGTATGCTGAGCGTCGCGGGTCTCGATCATGATGTCGAACTCCGCGCCCTTGGCGGGCACGTCGAGGGCCAGGCGGTTGTGGGCGACCTCGACGATGTTGGCGCCCATGGCGCCGATCAGGGCCGAGACCGTTCCCAGCAGGCCCGGCCGGTCGTCGCCAATGATGCGCAGGGAGACCAGGCGCTGTTCACGCACCAGCTCGCGGGTCAGGACCGAGGCCAGCAGGCGAGTGTCGATATTGCCGCCGGTGATGATCAGCCCGACCTTCTTGCCGCGGAACTTCTCCGGATAGGCCAGCAGCGCCGCCAAGGAAGCCGCGCCGGCGCCCTCGACCACCGTCTTCTCGACATTGCAATAGAGCGCGATGGCCCGCTCGAAATAGGGCTCCTCGATCAGCAGCACGTCGTCGATCAGCGGCCGGGCGATGGAATAGCTCTCCTCGCCCACCGTCTTGACCGCGATACCTTCGGCGATGGTGGCCCCGCCCGCGGCCGCGCCGACGCCGCGCATCTTGGCGGTGAAGGAGGGGTACATGGCCGGTTCGACGCCGTAGATTTCGACCTTGGCGTTGAGCGACTTCGCCACCGTGGCGCAGCCGGCGATCAGCCCGCCGCCGCCGATGGGGATCGGCAGCACTTCCAGGTCCGGCACATCCTCGAACATCTCCAGGGCCACGGTGCCCTGGCCGGCCATCACCTTCACGTCGTTGAAGGGGTGGACGAAAACCAGCTCCCGCTCGGCGCACAGCGTCTTGGCCAGAGCCGCGGAGTCGTCATAGGTCTCGCCGTCCAGCACCACCTCTGCCCCGAAGGCCCTGGTCTGCTGCACCTTCACGAAGGGGGTGTTGCGGGGCATGACGATGGTGACCGGCACCCCGAGGCGGGCGGCGTGATAGGCTAGGCCCTGGCTGTGATTGCCGGCGGAGGCGGCGATGACGCCGCGCTTGGCCTCGTTGTCGGAGAGCTGCAGCAGGGTGTTGAGGGCGCCGCGCTCCTTGTAGGCCGCGGTGAACTGCAGGTTCTCGAACTTCACCCAGACTTCAGCCCCGGTAATCTCCGACAGCGTCTTCGAGTGTCGGCAGGGGGTGCGCTCGATGCGCCCCTTCAGCCGCTCGGCAGCCGCGCGGATATCGTCGATGGACAGGGTCATGATCAGGCCAGGGGTGGAAAAGGACGCCACCTCTAACGAGGGCCGGGCCTCAGCGCAAACCGCGCAAGACGTCCACGCGACGCATGGCCTTACCGGGAAGCTCCGACATCTTGCCCAGCGGCAGGGCCTCGGCGGCGGCGCGGACCCCATAGGCGGCGTGGCGGACCAGGGCCGCCGGGGCGACCCCTCCGACGAAGCCATGAGTGACCCAGACCCCGGTATTGGCCAGCTCGCGCTTGAACCGGTAGTCGCCGGGACCCAGGTCGAGGCGCGAATAGGGCGTGGCGTCCATCCAGCGCAGGATGTCCTGGAACAGCAGGATGCCCGGCGAATAGCGCTCGAATTCCGGATCGTGGGCGATCAGCCAGCCGTGCACGGTCTTCTTGCCGTGCAGGTGCAGGTGAACCGCGGCCAGGCGGTCGCCGAAGTGCAGGGTGAAGAGAACCGCGCCGAAGTCGGGGTCGCGACGCTCGAACAGGTCCTGCATCAGCCGCAGGGTCCAGCCGGCGTCGAAGATGTCGGTCTGGCCGGTGGCGTCCAGCTGGGCGCGCTTCCAGGCCACCAGCTGGTCGAAATCGGCCTGGCTGCGGGAGAAGGCTGTGAAGGTCGCGGGACCCACCTCCCGCTCGACCTTGCGGCGCTTCTTGTCTGAGTCCTTCAGGACCGAGGTCCCGGCCTCGCGGCGAGCGGCCTCATAGGCCTCGTAACCCACCTCGACATCCACCACGTGAGACAGCTGCCGGCCCCGCGCGAAGGGCGCGAATTCGGCCTGGTCCTCGATCATGTGGCAGAAGTCGTAGCGCTGGACGCCGAGAGCCTGGACCATCCTTCGCGCATCGATCTTCACGCCCGGCTCGGCCACCAGACCCTGATAGTCGCACATGGGCGCGCCCACCGGCATGGCGGTGAGATGCCCGACCCGAACGGGCAGGAAGGCGACGTCGCGGCCATCCAGGACGGCGACGGCGACGCGGATCTGGCGGGAGGTCTGACGCTGCACGCTCTCGAGGGTGCGGGCCCAATCCGCCGACAGGAAGGGGCTGTCGAGGGTGATGTCGCCGGCCTGCAGCTCCGCCCAGCGGGCCACGCGCTGCGCGGTCATATCCTGCGGGCGGAGGACTTCGATCTGCAAGGCGGCCATCCCCGGCGGCGAAAACGCAACAACAGGACAGGGACCTTAACCACGAAGTCTTTCCGCGAAGTTGCCGGAATTCCCGGAATACAACCTCTGCGGGGCGAGCCGGCTCAACCTCAGACTATAGGAGCTCGCGCCGGCCCCGGGTCTTCAGCGCCTCCACCGCAGCCTTGACGGACGAGGTGGATTCCCGGCGGGTGACCAGGACGACGCCGTTTTCCACCACCACCACCAGGTCGTCGACACCGGCCAGCACCACGACGGGACCGTCCGTGCGAACGATGTTGCCCGTCGAATCCACGGCGAGGGCGTCGCCGTCCAGGGCGTTGCCCTCGCCATCGCGAGCCGAACCTTCCCAGAGGGCGTGCCAGTTACCGACGTCGCTCCAGCCGATGTCGGCGCCCACCACGCTGGCGCGGTTGGTCTTCTCCATGATCGCGGTGTCGATGGCTTCCGACGGCGCGGTGAGGAAGTCGGGGCTGAGCGCGATCACGTCGCCGGGTCGCTGGGCCTTCGCCACGCCCGCCTCGGCGGCCGCGCAGATGGCGGGCGCCAGGCTCCGGCACTCCTCCAGGAAGGCCTTGGCGCTGAACATGAACATGCCGGCGTTCCAGCCATAGTCCGGATCGGCGACAAAGGTCTTGGCGGTTTCCAGGTCCGGCTTCTCGACGAACTGGGCGACCTTGCGCACCGGTCCCTCGCCGGCCCCGGCGCGGATATAGCCGTAAATAGTCTCCGGTCCCGTCGGCTTGAGGCTGAAGATCACCACCTCGCCACCTTGCGCCGCCGCGCGCCCGGCCTCGATGGCGCGATGCATGGTCGGCACGTCGGACACCAGGTTGTCGGCGTGCAGCAGGATGAAGACCCCGTCCGGATCAATCTCGGCGGCCACGGAGGCGGCGGCCACGGAGGCGGCCGCCGTATTGCGCGGGGCGGGCTCGGCGATGAGGGCGCGAGGCTTGATCCCCACCTCGGCGAGCTGATCGCGCGTCAGGTCCACATGGTCCGCGGCGCAGACCACGATCGGCGGATTGAACATCGGTCCGGTCACCCGCAGGGCCGTGGCCTGGATCAGGGTCTCAGCGCCGCCCAGCCGGTGGAACTGTTTGGGCTTGGCCTGGCGCGACAGGGGCCACAGGCGCGTGCCCGCGCCGCCGGACATCAGGATGGGGGTAATTTTGGAGGTCATGGTCCGGCGCGGTCAGGCAGCTTCGACCGGCGGGTCGAATTCCGAGACCAGGTGACCGGGGGCCACCTCCTTCAGCTCGGGCACATAGACCTGGCCGAGGGGGTCGGCGGACAGGCGCGAGGGCAGGAAACGCAGGGCGCTGCGCGGGTCCATGGGGCTCGGCGGCTCCCCCACCAGCTTCAGCCGCTTGCGTGACCGTTCGCGGATCGGATCAGGGATCGGGGCCGCCGACAGCAGGGCCTTGGTATAGGGGTGTTGCGGGTTGGCGTAGAGCTGCTCGCGCTCGGCCTGCTCCATGACCCGGCCCAGATAGAGCACCATCACCCGGTGACTGATCTCGCGGACCACCGCCAGATCGTGGCTGATGAAGATCATCGCCAGGCCCATCTCCTTCTGGAGCTCGATCAGCAGGTCGATGATCTGGGCCCGGATCGAGACATCCAGGGCTGAGACCGCCTCGTCACAGATCACCAGCCTGGGCTTCAGGATCATCGCGCGCGCGATGCCGACCCGTTGGTTCTGGCCGCCGGACAGCTCGTGCGGATAGCGGTTGATCAGGGCCGGCAGCAGCCCGACCTTGGCCATCATCGCCGCCACCTCAGCGTCGCGCTCGTCGCGCTTCAGCTCGGGTTTGAACACCTGCAAGGGCTCGGCGATGGAGTCGCCGATGGTCATGCGCGGGTCGAGGCTGGCCAGCGGGTCCTGGAAGACGATCTGCAGGTCGCGGCGCGCGGCGCGCAGGGCTTCCCTGTCGGCGCCGGTGATGTCGCGGCCCAGCAGGGTGACCGCCCCGCCGGTGGCCGGGATCAGGTTGATGACGGCCCGCGCCAGGGTGGACTTGCCACAGCCGCTTTCGCCCACCACGCCGAGGGTCTCGCCCTCGCGCACCTGGAACGAGACGCCATCCACGGCGCGCAGGTTCCGTTTGGCGCCGAACAGGCCCTCGTGCATCGGGAACCAGACCCTGATGTCCTTGCCCTCGACCACGACGGGGGCGCTGGGCGCGACGGGCGTGAGGGTCGGGCGGCCGCCGCGATCAGAGCGATCCAGACGCGGAATGGCGTCCAGCAGGGCGCGGGTATAGGCATCCTTCGGCGCGGCGAAAATGGCCTCGGCCTCGCCTTCCTCAACATAGGCGCCGTCCTTCATCACGCAGACCCGGTCGGCGAGGCGGGCGATGACCCCCATGTCGTGGGTGATCAACACCATGGCCGTGCCGGTTTCGCGCTTCAACTCGTCCATCAGGTCGAGAATCTCGGCCTGGACGGTGACGTCCAAAGCGGTTGTGGGTTCGTCGGCGATCAGCAGGGCGGGGCCCCCGGCCATGGCCGCGGCGATCATCACCCGCTGGCGCATGCCGCCGGAAAGTTCATGCGGATACTGGCGCAGCCGGCGTTCGGCGTCGGGGATGCGGACCCGGTCCAACCATTCCTTGGCATGCTTGGTGGCGGCGTCCCCGGACATGCCCAGATGCAGACGCAGGGGCTCGGCGATCTGCTCGCCGATGCGGACGTGGGGGGTCAGCGCGGTCAGCGGATCCTGGAAGATCATGGTCATCTTCGAGCCGCGGATCTTGTTCAACGCCGCCGGCTTGAGGTTCAGCAACTCTGTCCCAAGGAACTTGGCCGAGCCCGTGGCCGTCCCGTTGCGGGCCAGCAGGCCCATGAGCGCCATGAAGGTCTGGCTCTTGCCCGATCCGCTTTCGCCCACGACCCCCAGGGTCTCGCCACGGGCGACGTCCAGGGACACGCCCCGCACGGCCCGAACCACCCCGTCATGGGTGGCGAAGTCGACCTTGAGGTCTTTGATGGAGAGAACGGGCGACGCGGATGAAACGGCCAAGGCGACCTCGGAAACCAGGAAGGGACCGGCAACCATAGCCGGGGCGGTGTGTCGGCGAAATGGCGCGTTACGAAAGCTTAAGTCCAGACCCCCGCGACGCCGCGCGGGCTTGGCGCTAGAGTGACCCTGTGAGCGCGCCTGACCAGACCCCCCGCCCCGCCCTGTTCCTCGATCGGGACGGGGTGCTCAATGAAGACCCCGGCTACGTCTATCGCTGGGAGGATTTCGTCTGGATTCCAGGCGCCCGGGAGGCCATCGCCGCCTTCAACGCCGCCGGCTGGTGGGTGTTCGTCGTGACCAACCAATCCGGCGTCGGCCGGGGCTACTACACCGAGGCCGACGTCCAGAAGCTGCACGTCCAGATGAGCGCCGATCTGGCCAAGGCCGACGCCCAGGTCGACGCCTTCTACTACTGCCCGCACCATCCCGATGCGGCGCAGGACATCTACCGCCATCCCGATCCGCCGAACCGCAAACCCAATCCCGGCATGCTGTTGCAGGCGATCGCAGAGTTCCCCGTCGACCTGACCCGCTCCCTGATGGTGGGCGACAAGGACGGCGACGTGGAAGCCGGCCGCCGCGCCGGCGTCCGGGGCCTGAAGTTCAACGGCGGCAACCTGAAGACCTTCCTGGAAGGGGAGCTGAGATGAGCGCCATGATCGAGGTGTCCGGTGTGGTCTACGACTACCCGGCGGCCCGCGCCCTTCACGGGGTGTCCTTCGAGGTCCAGGCCGGGGCGGTGCTCGCCCTGGTGGGACCCAACGGGGCCGGAAAGTCGACCCTGATGCGCTGCATCGCCGCCCTCGACGTCCCCACCGAGGGAACGATCAAGGTGGCGGGCCTCGACGTGGAGGCCGACCCGCGCGGGGTTCACGCCGCCATCGGCTACCTGCCGGACTTCTTCGGCCTCTATGAGGAGCTGTCGGTCCGCAAGGCCCTGACCTACGCCGCCCGTTCGCGGGGCGTGGCCATGTCGGAGACCGCCGCCGCTGTGGAGATGGCGGCCGCCCGCGTGCAGCTCACCGACCGCCTAGAGGCCCGGGCGGGCGAACTATCCCGCGGCCTCAAGCAGCGCCTGGCCATCGCCCAGACCATCGTCCACCAACCCCGCGTGCTGCTGCTGGATGAACCGGCCGCCGGGCTGGATCCTGAGGCGCGCCGCAGCCTGTCGGACCTGATCCTGTCCCTGGCCCGCGACGGCATGACCATCGTGGTCTCCTCCCACATCCTGGCCGAGCTTGAGGACTACTCCACCCAGATGCTGATGATCCGTGACGGCGCGGTGGCCGGATCGGCCGGCTTCCAGCGTGGCGTGGGTCTGGCTGGCAT
>NZ_JBBKVV010000063.1:0-59233 GCF_037968635.1 Phenylobacterium sp. | reverse complement strand
TCCTCGCCATAGGCTTCCAGCTCATGCCGCACGGTCTTCCAGGCCTCGACGACGTCGGTCTGTGTCGAGTCGATCAGATGGATCAGCACCGCGGTGCGCTCCACGTGGCCGAGGAAGCGGGTCCCGAGGCCGGCGCCGTCGGAGGCGCCCTCGATCAGGCCGGGGATGTCGGCCAGGACGAAGCGTTCGCTGGGAGACAGATCCACGATGCCGAGATTGGGGTGGATGGTGGTGAAGGGATAGTCGGCGATCTTCGGCTTGGCGGCGCTGGCGGCGGCCAGGAAGGTGGACTTGCCGGCATTGGGCAGGCCGGCCAGGCCCACATCGGCGATCAGTTTCAGTCGCAGCCAGATCCAGCGCTCCTCGCCCTCCTGGCCCGGATTGGCGTGGTAGGGGGCCTGGTTGATCGAGCTCTTGAAGCGGTCATTGCCCCAGCCGCCGTTGCCGCCCTTGGCCAGCAGGAACCGCTGGCCGGCGGTGTCCATGTCGACGATCAGGGTTTCCTTGTCCTCCTCCAGCACCTGGGTGCCGACGGGGACCTTCATGACGATGTCCTCGCCCGCCGCGCCGTGGCGGTTGCGGCCCATCCCGTGGGTGCCGGTGTCGGCCTTGAAGTGCTGGCTGTAGCGGAAGTCGATCAGGGTGTTGAGGCCGTCCATGGCCTCGATCCAGACGTCGCCGCCGCGGCCGCCGTCACCGCCGTCGGGGCCGCCGTACTCGATATACTTCTCACGCCGGAAGGAGACGGCGCCGCCGCCCCCGTTGCCGGAGCGGATAAAGACCTTGCACTGGTCGAGGAATTTCATCGGGTCAGGATCCGGTCGCCCGCGAGCTTCACGGTCGCGACGGCCAATAGGGTTTTCAAGAAAGCGCCCGCGAGGAAGGGCGCGACGCCACCGACGAAGGCGGCCTTGGCCCCCAGTCCGGAGGCGAGCCAGGCGAAGCCCAACAGCAGGACGACCGCGTGGGCCAGGAGGAAGCTCACCGTCAGCGGCAGCCAGTCGCGGCCACGAGGCCGGGCGCCCAGCCAGCCCACCAGGCCGGCGGCCGCGAGGAAGCCCGCCAGGTAGCCGCCGGTGGGGCCCACCAGGGCCTCGACCCCGCTCGCGCCGCCGGCCAGCACGGGCAGGCCCATGGCGGCCTGGGCCAGCCAGACGAAGACGATCTCGAGTGAGAGGCGCAGGCCCGACAGGCCCGCGATCACCAGCAGGGCGTAGGTCTGCAGGGTCATGGGCACGGGGTACATGGGGATTTCGGCCCAGGAGGACGCGGCCAGCAGCCAGCTTCCCGCCAGGACGGCGCCGACCCGCCACGCCAAGGGCCGCCCTGCGAGCAGGGCGTCCAGGGGCGCTTTGAAGGTGGCGGCGGCGGTCAAAAACACAGGTCCAGTGAGGTTCGGCGCCCGCCATAGAGCGCGCGAGGGTTAAGTGGAAGCCGGTTAGCCCGTCCGGCGCGCTCTACCCTCTTGGAATAGAGCCTTTTCAACGGATCAGATGAAGGATCTGATCCTAAAAGGCTCTACCACGCGAGCGCCGTAAACTCACGCCAGCCAGACCATCATCCGCGAGGGGACGGCCTCGCCGCGGGCGACCGAGGGCGAGAGCCGAACCTCCCCGGTGTAGAGGAAGTCGGCCTTGCAGAGCACCGAGGCCGAGGCCGGGTTGTCGGAGAAGTGGCGCGCCAGGACGTAGCGCCGCTTCCAGGTCTCGTTGGCCCAGACCAGGGCCCCCTTGGCGGCCTCGGTGGCGAAGCCCAGGCCCCAGAACGGACGACCGATCCAATAGCCCATCTCCGGTGCGCCGTTCACGCTGTCGAAGCCCACCGCCCCGATCGGCCCCTGCTCCGGGTGATCGATGACGAACAGGGCCGCGTCGTCGGGATCGGCGATGTCCGCCTGGGCCAGATAGGCTTGCGCGTCCTCCAGCCCATAGGGGTGGGGGATGGCGTGGGTCATGCGGGCCAGCTCCCGGTCGTTGAGCAGCTTGGCCATGCGCGGGGCGTCGGTCATCCGGGCGCGGCGCAGCCGCAACCGCTGCGTCTCGATGACGGGTTCGATCTGAATGGCGCACATCTTGAACCTCCCAGCCCTCTGACGGGGCCCTGAAACAGAAAAAGCGGGAGCCCGGCGTTCCGGACTCCCGCTTTTCGGGATTGCGTCCGGTCCGCCTGACTGATCGTCGGGGCGGAACCGGAGAAGAGAGGTTCCGCCTAGCTGGCGTTGGTCTCGGCAGCCACCACGTTCACATAGGTGCGGTCGTCGCGCTTGGTGACGAACTGCACAGCGCCGTCGGCGGTGGCGAAGAGGGTATGGTCACGTCCCATGCCGACGTTCACGCCGGCGAAGAATTTGGTGCCGCGTTGACGGATGATGATGTTGCCGCCGACGACAGCTTCGCCACCGAACTTCTTCACGCCGAGACGACGGCCGGCTGAGTCGCGGCCGTTGCGGGATGAACCGCCTGATTTCTTGTGAGCCATTGTGGTCTCCTAAACTTGTCTTGATCCGACGCTTATTCGGCGTCGGGCTTCTTGGCGGCGGCCTTCTTCGGCGCGGCAGCCTTTTCGGCGGAGAGCGCGGCCTTGGCGGTCGCGGCTTCTTCCAGCTTCAGGTTGCGGGCGCGGGCGTTCAGCACGGCCTTGGTGGTCATGTCCACCACGCCGTCCCAGTTCTCGGTCTTGCCGGCGCCGGCCACGGACGTGACGCGCAGGACGCTCTCGTGCTGGCGATGGCCGCGGGTACGGCGATAGCCCTGACGACGGCGCTTCTTGAAGATCTTCACCTTCAGGCCCTTGCGGGTCTCGATCAGGGTGGCGCTGACGGTGGCGCCTTCCACGATCGGGGCGCCCAGGGTGATGGTCTCGCCATCGCCCAGCATCAGGACGTCGCCGAAGGCCACATTGGCGCCCGGCTCACCTTCAAGCTTTTCGACGACGAGAAGGTCGCCCGCCTGAACCCGGTACTGCTTACCGCCGGTTTTGATCACCGCGTACATCGTTCGCGCCTTGGACTTTAGCAAAAAAGGATCACGCCCGCGGGAAGGTCCTGCGTGCGAAGGCGCGGACTTATACAGACGACCCCCGCCAAGTCAACGGAAGCCGCTGTGGATTCAGCGCCCTCCGGAAGACTCTCCGGGGCGAAGGCTGGCGAGGGTCTTGCGGGCGTCGTCGCGTTCGCTCTCCCAGCTGGTCACGACGGCCTTGGAGACCTGCTGCATGAAGGCCAGGCGGGCGGGGATCGGCTTGGTGGTGCGCTTCATCAGAACCACCACGGCATAGGCGCGGCCATCTGGGGCGGTGAGCACGGCCACATCGTTGATGCCGATGGATCCGCCGCGCCAGTCCTGCCCGGTGCCGGTCTTGTGGGCGATGGTCCAGCCCGAGGGCAGGCCGCCCTTCAGGCGGCGGGGGCCGGTGCGGGCCTCCGACATCGTGGCCAGGAAGGTGTCGGTCGATTCCTGTGACAGCAGCTCGCCGCGCTTCAGGGCCACCAGGGCCGTCGCCAGCCCCGCCGGGGTCGCGCCATCCAGGGGGTTCTCCAGATAGGCCGCCATGGCGGCGTCGCGGACCGAGTCGGGCAGGCGGGCCCGAGCGTCCTTGAAGGCGCCGCCGATGCCCATCTCCGGGCTCCAGGTCAGGCCGGCGATCTTGGCCTGCAGGTTCTTCTCGTCGGCGCCCATGCGGATGCCGGTGAGGTTCTTGCGCGCCAGCATGTCGGCCACGGCGTCGACCCCGCCCACCTCGGCCAGCAGCTTGTCGTTGGCGGCGTTGTCGCTCTCGATCAGGGCCCGGCGCACCAGGTCGCGCAGGGTGGTCGCATAGCCGGTGGCCCCGATCTTGTGGGAGATGGGCTGGAAGAAGACGCTGCGGTCCTGCGGCCCCAGGAACACCCCCTGGTCCAGGCTGAGCTTTCCCTGGTCGAGGGCGTCCATGGTGGTCATGGCCACCCAGAGCTTGGACACGCTCTGCTGGGGGAAGGCGTCGTCGCCGGCCACCTGGGCCATCCAGCCTTCGCTGCAGTCGGCCACGGCGATGCCCACGGTCTCGCGGTATCCCGCCGCCAGTTCATCGAGTCGCTTCTGCAGGGCCTCCGGCGGCGGGCCGGGCTTTGGCCGCGGGGCGATGTGGGGCCGCGGCGCGCCAGTTCCAGCGGCCAGGATCGTGGGGGGCGGCGCTTTCGCGGGGGCGCCAGCGCTCACATAGACACCGCCCAGGAGGGCCAGTCCCCCCAGAACGGCGAGGGCCGAGGCCGGTCGCCATCGGGCGGCCCAGAACATGCGGGTGTCGAAGAGGAAATCGCGGCTGGCCTGGGGCCATTGCGCCGTGCGGTCCTCGACCCAGGTCAAGGCGCGGAGGCTGGTGACAAGCAGCCAGACGCCGAGGTCGGACACGTCGTCCACGCCCGACCGGCCCCAAGCCCGCAGCTGCTCAAGCCCTTGATTCATCAGACCTTGAAAAGGCTGATCCGCCGACTCTGGTCAAGCCGTCCTGTGGTCGCGGACTTCCACAGTTACGTGACTGAGCCCCGCCAGGCCGGCGAGCCGTGCGCGATAGGCCTGCGGCGCCTGCGGATCGGCCGCGCTGATAACGATGATGGCGGCGTGGTGGCCGGGGCCTAGGCGCCAGAGATGCAGGTCCAGCACCCGGTCGCCGTCGCTTTCCAGGCGGCCACGGATCTCGGCGGTGAGTTCGGGGCTGGGATTGACGTCGAGCAGCACGGCGCCGGTGCGGCTGAGCAGCCGCCAGGCGAAGTGAGCCAGCAGGCCCGCGCCCACCAGGGCGGCCACGGGGTCGGTCCAGCTCCAGCCCAGATACCGGCCGGCGGCGAGACCGGCGATGGCCAGGGCGGAGATCACCGCGTCGCCGGCCAGGTGCAGGTGCGCCGCCGAGAGGTTGAGGTCGCCGTCGCGATCATGGGCGTGGCTGGGGCCGGGCCTCAACAGCCAGACGCAGACCAGGTTCACCGCCAGGGCGCCGGCGGCGAGCGGAAGGGCGCCGTCATAGGCCACCGCTTCCGGCGCCAGCAACCGACCGAAGCTCTCCATGGCGACCAGCAGGGCGGTGATGCCGAGCACCGCGGCGTTGGCGAAGCCGGCCAGATAGCCCAGCTTCCCGGTGCCGAAGGAAAAGCGCGGATCGGCGGCATAGCTCCTCGCCACCGCATAGGCGCCGGCGGCCACCAGGAGGGCGGCGACGTGGGCGCCCATATGGAGCCCATTGGCCACCAGGGCCATCGAATGGAACAGCAGCCCGCCGATGATCTGGGCCGCCAGGGTCGCCAGGCAGATGGCCGCAACCAGCCAGGTCCGCCGCTCGTTGCGGGCGTGATCGGCGCCCAGATAGACCCGGTCGCCGCGGAAGGCGTCCATGGGCTCGGAAGCGGGGGGGTCGGCGGTGGTCACGGGCGCCTGTATATAATGAGGGAGCGGGAGTGGATCGATGTTATTCTATAACACTACCTTGCGGTCAAGCGATCGCGTTGTCGTCGCCTGTTCCATCCGGCCCTGACAATGACTAGATGAGGCCCATGAACGCCAAGACCCCTGTCACCGTCCTCACCGGCTACCTCGGCGCCGGCAAGACCACCTTGCTCAACCGCATCCTCACCGAGGACCACGGCAAGCGCTACGCCGTGATCGTCAACGAGTTCGGCGAGGTGGGCATCGACAACGACCTGATCGTCGGCGCCGATGAGGAAGTGTTCGAGATGAACAACGGCTGCGTCTGCTGCACGGTGCGCGGCGACCTGATCCGGGTGCTCTCGGGACTGATGAAGCGCAAGGGCGGCTTTGACGCGATCATCGTGGAGACCACGGGCCTGGCCGATCCCGGCCCGGTGGCCCAGACCTTCTTCGTCGATGACGACGTGAAGGCCAAGACGGAGCTCGACAGCGTCACCACCGTCGTGGACGCCAAGCACCTGCCTCTGCGGCTGGCCGATTCCAGAGAGGCCGTCGAGCAGATCGCCTTCGCCGATCAGATCGTGCTGAACAAGACCGACCTGGTGACCGCTGACGAACTGAAGGCCGTGGAGGCCGCCATCCGGCGGATCAATCCGCTGGCCCCGATCCACCGGGCGCAGCGCTCCAACGTGCCGCTGGACGCCATTCTCGGCCGCGGCGGCTTCGACCTGGCCCGCATCACCGACATCCTGCCTGAGTTCCTGAACCCCGCGCATGGCGAAGACGGCCACGTGCATGACGAGGACTGCGACCATGATCACGATCATCACGATCACGACCATTCTCAGCACGATCACGGCGCTCATGCGCACGAGGACCATGCGGCCGCGGCCGGTATCCGTGGAATCTCGCTGACTCTTCGCAAGCCGATCAACGGGCAGCGGGTCACCACCTGGCTGAACCAGCTGCTGGCCGACCAGGGGCCCGACATCCTGCGGGCCAAGGGCATCCTGGACGTGGCGGGGGACGAGCGCCGGCTGGTGTTCCAGGCGGTTCACATGATCCTGGAGGGCGACTTCCAGCGGGAGTGGAAGGACGGCGACGACCGGTTCAGCCGCATGGTGTTCATCGGCCGAAACCTGGACGAAGGCGCGCTGCGGGCCGGTTTCGAGGCCTGCGCGGCGTAAGAGGAAATCTCCCTCCCTTCATGGAGAGGGTGGACGACGGAACGCCGGACGGGTGGGGCGCACCGGCAAGACTCCCCCAGCCCTGATCGCTTCGCGATCTTTCCCTCTCCCCATGAAGGGCAGGGAGTGGCGCATGAAAAAGCCCGCCCGGGTTTCCCTGGGCGGGCTTTTCCTTGTTCGGGTCGAGGACCTAGAGGTCTTCGTTGATCAGGGCGACCTGGAAGTAGCCGTTGCCCTGCAGGGAGTTCATCACCTCCATGAACTGGCCGTAGCGCACCGTGCGGTCGGCACGGATATAGACGCGCTCCTCGGTGGGGTTGGGCTTGTCCAGGACCCGGGCCAGATCGGCCGGCAGGGTGTCGAGGGTGGTGGGCTTGTCGCCGATATAGAGGCCGGCCACCTGGATGTTGATCAGGGTCGGCTCTTCCACCTTCTGACCTTCGGGCGGCGGGATCGCCGGCGGCAGGTCGAGCTTGATCGACACCGTCGCGGCGGGGATCGACACCATGAAGATGATGAGGAGCACCAGCATCACGTCCACGAAGGGCGTGACGTTGATGTCGCTGTTTTGGCCGAGGTCGAACTTGCCGCCGCCTCCGCCGCCCAGCTTCGCACCCATATGCAATTCCTTCCCTAGGGGCGCGTATGACGTCGCGCCCATCCACAGTCTGGACACCCTTCGCCAATCAAATCGGGATTGTAAAGCCCGAACCGCCGTCCAGCGTCGGCCAAGGCCAAGCGCTGCCTGAGATGCTCTCGCGCCGGGCGAGATTTACCGGCGCCCGATGTCTCGCCAAGACCAGTGTTTGGCGGTTAAGAGGCCCGCATGAGCATGTCCTACGACGCCTATGTCACCGCCGCCCTTTTCGACCGCCACGGCAAGGCGGCTTTCGCGCTCGGCGACGGCACGGTCCGATTCGAGGGCGGAGAGACCGCCGCCGCCCACAAGGGCGTGGCGCTGTCGGCGTGCCTGCATCCCAGCGGCGACGGGATTCTGACCGGGGGCGATGACGGGGCGGTGGTGTGGTCGCGCGGCGCCGAGGTCGCCAAGATCGCCAGTATCCCCGGTCGCTGGATCGAGTCGGTGGCGGCTTCGGCTGAGTCGAAGCTGATCGCCTTCGCCGCCGGCAAGGAACTGCACGTCCGCGACGCGGGCGACCCGGCATTCGCCCGGGTCTTCGTCCACGAGAAATCGGTGGCCGACGTGGCCTTCGATCCCAAGGGGCGGCGGATCGCCACGGCCACCTATAACGGCGCCTGGCTCTGGTACGCCCGTATCGCCGAGCAGAAGCCCATGGTGCTGAAGTGGGCCGGCAGCCATGTGGCTCTGGCCTTCAGCCCTGACGGCAAGTTCCTGATGAGCTCGATGCAGGAAAACCAGCTGCACGGCTGGCGGGTGGCCGACGAGAAGAACCTGAAGATGGGCGGCTATCCCGCCAAGGTGAAGAGCCTGGCCTTCCTCTACAAGGGCCAGATGCTGGCCACCTCCGGCGCCAACGGCGTGGTCATCTGGCCCTTCACCGGCTCGGCCGGACCGCTCGGCAAGCAGGCGGCCGAGGTGGGCTTCGACGAGAGCGCGATGGTCAACCGCGTCGCCGGGACGCCGGTGGGCAACCGGGTGGCGGCGGGGCTGGACGACGGCCGGGTGTGGATGTGCGACCTTTCCAACCAGGCCATCGACATGCTGAAAGCCGAAAAGGGCCCGCCGATCTCGGCCCTGGCCATGACCGCCGACGGCAAGCGCGTGGCCTGGGGCGATGAAGAAGGCGGCGCCGGGGTTTTCGACCTCGCCTAGTCGAACCCCTTGAGCTCGGCCCAGGTGTCGAAGGCGTCGCGGGCCGAGCGCAGGGTGTTGATGGGGTGGGTGTCATCGCGCCAGCCGAGCGCCATGCCGGAAAACAGCATGTGGTCCTGGGGCATCCCCACCAGGTCCCCCACCAGCTTGGGATAGCGGGCCCAGTATTCCTGGGCGCAGGTGTCGAGGCCGCGCTCGACAGCCAGCAGCATGACGGTCTGCATGAACATCCCCAGGTCCGACCACTGGGGCGGGCCCAGCTTGCGGTCGAGACAGAAGAACAGGCCCACGGGCGCCCCGAACAGCTCGCCGTTCTTGGCCAGTTGGCGCAGGCGGGCGGGCTTGTCCTCGCGGGGGATGCCGATGGCGGCGTAGAGATCCTCGCCATTCTGGAAGCGGCGGGTGCGGAAGGGGTCCCAGAGGCTGGCCGGATAGACGTCGTATTCCGGGGTCTCACCGAAGGGATTGGCGGCCACCTGGGCTTTCAGCTCGGCCAGGGGCTCGCCGGCCAGGGCGTAGAGTCGCCAAGGCTGGAGGTTACCGCCGGAGGGCGCGCGGGCGGCCAGCTCCAGGATCTCGCGCACGGTCGCGGCGGGCGGGGTGTCGGGCTTGAAGGCGCGGACGGAAATTCGCCTGGCGACGGCTTCGGTGACGTTCATCTGCGCTCCTCACGTGCGGCGGCTTGACCCATTGCTCTCCATCGCTAGCACTGGCGCCTTAGGTCAAGGCAAGGGCCCGCGAACTTGAGCGACACGACCCCCGGTTCCGACAAGGACGACGGCCTGCGCCTCACGCGCGAGGCGTCCGGCGGCTGGGAGAATCTGGCCAGGTCCTGGGACGACATCTCGCTCAACGAGAAGCCCCGGTCGGTGGACGACCGTGGCGACGCCCCGCCGATCGAGATCCTGCAGGACCCGTCGCGCAAGCGCAGCGCCTGGGCCCGTGTGGGACGCACTGTGGTCAGTTTGGTGCTGGTGTTCGGCCTGATCGGGCCGGTGCTGGTGACCGCCGCCTATCGGCTGATCCCGCCGCCCATCACCTATCTGATGGTGGAGCGGGCGTTCGAGGGGCGCGGCTTCGACCGCAAGTGGCGGTCCCTGGACGACATATCTCCGCGGCTGGTGCGCTCGGTGATCGCCGCCGAGGACTCCAAGTTCTGCGCCCATCGCGGTTTCGACTTCGGCGCCATGCAGAAGGCCCTGGCCCACAACGAAAACTCCAAGCGGGTGCGGGGCGGATCGACCATCAGCCAGCAGACCGCCAAGAACATCTTCCTCTGGCCCGCTCGATCCTATGTCCGCAAAGGCCTGGAAGCCTATTTCACCGTCCTGATCGAGGGGCTGTGGGGCAAGCGGCGGATCATGGAGGTCTATCTCAACAGCGTGGAGTGGGGCCCGGGGATCTATGGCGCGGAGGCCGCGGCGCTCAAGAACTTCGGCGTCGGCGCCGACCGGCTGACCCCGGCCCAGGCCGCCCGGCTGGCGGCGATCCTGCCCAGCCCGCTGAAATGGCGCGCCGCCAAGCCGGGACCCTATGTGAAACGCCGCTCGGGCCGCATCGACAAGGCCGCCGGCGCCGTCCGCCGCGAGGGGATGGCGAGCTGCGTCCTGGGTTGACGGAACAAAATTAAGCCCCCAACTCGTGCCCTAAGCGAATGAAATTCGCATCAGGGAGACAGCTATGCGCGTCGGCGTGCCCCGCGAGATCAAGGCGGACGAGTATCGCGTGGGGCTGACCCCCACGGCGGTCCGCGAATATGTCGTCCACGGCCATGAGGTATTGGTGGAGACCGGCGCCGGCCAGGGCGCCGGCTACGCCGATGACGCCTATGTCCGCGCCGGGGCGAAGATCGCCCCCGATGCCGACGCGGTGTTCGCGGGATGCCAGCTGATCATCAAGGTCAAGGAGCCCCAGGCCGCAGAGTGGGGCCGGCTGACGCCGCAACACATCCTCTTCACCTACCTGCACCTGGCGCCCGATCCCGCCCAGACCGAGGGCCTGCTGGCCTCGGGCGCGGCGGCCATCGCCTATGAGACGGTGACCGACGCCAACGGCGGCCTGCCGTTGCTGGCCCCGATGTCGGAGGTGGCGGGTCGGATCGCGGTGTTCTCGGCCGGCGAGACCCTGCTGAAGCACAATGGCGGCATGGGCCTGCTACTCTCCGGCGTGCCCGGTGTGCCCCCGGCGCGGATCTGCGTGCTGGGCGGCGGGGTGGTGGGCATGAACGCCGCGCGCATGGCCGCCGGCCTCGGCGCCGAGGTGGTGGTGGTGGAGCGTTCCATCCCCCGGATGCGGGTTCTGGACGACATGTTCCTAGGAAGGATCCTCACCCGGTACTCCACCCTCGACGCGGTGGAGGAGGAGGTGCTGAAGGCCGACGTGGTGATCGGCGCGGTGCTAAGCGCCGGCGCGGCGGCCCCGACCCTGGTGCGCCGTGAGCACCTGTCGCGGATGAAGCCTGGCTCGGTGCTGGTGGACGTCTCCATCGACCAGGGCGGCTGTTTCGAAACCTCAAAGCCCACGACCCACCTCCACCCCACCTACACGATCGACGGGGTGGTGCATTACTGCGTGGCCAATATGCCGGGCGCCGCCCCGCGCACCTCGTCCGAGGCCCTGGGCCACGCGACCCTGCCCTTCGGACTGGCCCTGGCCGACAGGGGGCTGGAGGCTTTGGCGGCCAACAAGCACCTGGCCAAGGGGCTGAATGTTCTGAAGGGCCAGATCACCCACCCGGCGGTGGCGCAGGCCTTGGGCAAGTCGTTCAATGATGCCTACGGGGCGTGGGCGGCTTAAATCTCCGCCGCGATGAGCGGTTGCTGAGTCACGCCGCCCAGCGGGCCAGGTCCTGGCGGCCCTGAAGCACGCCCAGCACCTGCTCCAGGCCAAAGGCCGGGTCGTCGGCGTGCAGGGCGCCGTAGACGCCGTTGGCGAAGGCCATGTCGGCGGGCGTCTTCACCCTCCAGTCCAGCGCCGACCAGTCGCGCCGCGCCAGGCAGTGCGCCTGGGGATAGCGTTCGGGCCGGGCGCGGATCTGGGCCAGGGGCGAGGTCCCGGCGGCCGTCGCCTCATCGGCCTCGGCGGCGGTGCGGGTGAGCGCCTGGGCGGTGACCACCTCGACCTCGAGACCCTTGGGGAAGCTGCGCTGCACGCGGTTGGAGGCGTAGGCGGCTCCGGTGGCCAGGGCCAGGCGGATGGTCTCGTCGATGACGCCGGGGTCGACGAAGGGGGAGTCGCCCTTGATGCGAACCACATGGCTGACCGGGCCGGCGGCCTCCACGCAGCGCATGAACCGGCGGGTGAGGTTCTCCGAGGCGCCCCGGAATACGGTCTGGCCGCGGGAGACCAGGAAGCTGGCCATCGGGTCATCAAGCGCCTCGTCGCTGGTGGCCACGATCAGCTTGGAAAGGCAGCGGGCCTGACGGATCCGCTCGACCTGGCGCAGGATCATGGGCTCGCCGCGTAGGGGCGCCATGGCCTTGCCGGGCAGGCGGGGGGAGGTCATCCGGGCTTGGAGGATCGCGAGGATCATGGCGGCTGGCTCCTTTTGAGCCGTGGCCGGGGGCCGCTTACCCTTTAAGCGGCGGCCCAGGCGCGGGGGTCAAGGGCGACCGGGTCATTGATCGCCATGTCGTCCCAGTCGAGGTCGGGCGGCGGGCTGGAGGCCGCGGCGATCACCGCGTTCAGCTCGGCCGCGGTGGTGACGCCCACCAGGACGGCGGCGGCTTCGGGACGGGACAGGGCGAAGCCCAGGGCCGCCTGCAGCGGATCAGACCGACCCTCGGCGATCAGCCGGCGGGCCCGCGAAATCCGGCTGGCGGCTTCCTTCAGGTGGTTGGGGGCCCGGTCGGCGGGCAGGAACAGCAGGCCCGACAGGAAGATCGAGCGCAGGTGCACCTCGATGCCGATGCCGGTCAGGGCCGCGAGCGTTCCGTCGATCAGCAGGCGCTGGTCGAGCAGGGAGGCCGGGGCCTGGATGATGTCAGGACGGAACCGGCGGGCCACGCCCAGCGGATCGTCGGAGGCGAAGACCGAGACGCCGATCTTCCGGGTGAGACCTTGGTCCTTCAAGGCCTTCAGGCGGTCCCACAGGGCCAGGCCGTGCGGGCCGAACAGGTCGGTGGCCGAGGGCACCAGGATCGCGTCGGCCTGCTCCACGCCCAGGCGGCGTAGGGTGGCGCGGGCCTCGGCCTCCACGAAGTCGGGGCCGCGATCGGCGCGGACGGTGGAGATCGAGATCTTGAAAGGGTTGGGCCGGGGCATGATGTCCCCCAGCACGCTCTCCACCTGGGGCGAACGGCCGGCCACATCGAAGACGGCAAGCTGAGTGCGCGCGGCGATGTCCAGGATGTCCCGCACCTCGGCCTGAGGCGGGCGCCCACGCAGGCTCGCCTGTTCGAGGGCGAACTGGCCGGAGCCGAGACCGAGCTTGGAAAGCGGAGACGTCATGAACAACGCTGGTTGCGAGACTTAGGAGTGCCCATTTAGGGGGCAAGGCCTAAAGAAGCGGTGTCTGGAACCTTTCACGGGGGTTAAGCTCAAGCGCATGAGAGAACCCCTGCCCGAGTGGCCATTGTTCGGCATGGCCGAGGACGTGCGCCCCGCTTTGCGCGAGGCAGCACAACAAAATCAACCACTTGCCCTGGCCACCCTGGTGGCGGTGGAGGGTGGGGGACCGCGCCCGGTCGGAACCCAGATGGTCTTCGCCGACGGCATCGTCTGCGGATATTTTTCAGGCGGCTGTGTCGAGAGCGATATCGCCGATCATGCGGCTGCCTGCCTCGAGGACGGACAGCCCCGACGACTGATTTATGGCGAGGGCAGCCCCTGGCCCGACATCCAGCTGCTATGCGGCGCGCGCATCGAGATTTTCCTGGAGCGGGTCCCGGCGGGTGACCCCGCCCTGGCCGAACTGCTGGCCGCCCAGGCGCAGCGTCGCCCCGCCGTCTGGATCAGCGATGGGGTGAAGCGGCTCTGCGGGGAGCCCGGCGCCGACACCGCCTGGGAGGGCGCCATCCTGCGCCGCTACGACCCCACCCCGCGCCTGGTGGTGTTCGGCTCCGACCCCACGGCCCTGGCCATCAGCCAGCTGGGCGCTCAGAGCGGGTTCGAGACCACCCTGGTCCGGCCCAAGGGCCCGGAGGCCGGACCGCCCGTCGCCGGGGTGGCCTATCTCCGCTCCGAGCCCGAGGTGGCGCTGGCCGCCATCGGGACCGACGCCTGGACCGCCATCGCCATCGCCACCCACAATCTGGAGACCGACCGCACGGCGTTGGCCGCCGCCCTGCCGTCGCAGGCCGGCTATGTCGGTCTGCTGGGCGCGCGCAAGCGCCTGCCCGAGCGGTTGGCCCCCCTGCGCGCGGCGGGGGTTCCGGAGAACGTCCTGCTCCGCGTCCACGCTCCCATCGGCCTGGACATCGGCGGCAAGGCGCCCTGGGAGGTGGCGGTCTCGGTGATCGGCGAGATCATGGCCCTGCGCCATGCCCGCGCGCCGGCGACGCCCCGCGAACCGGTGTCCAAGCGCGACAAGGCCGACGCCTGAATTCGGCGAAGCTTGGCCGGAGACGCCATCGAAACCCTGACTCCTTAACGGAAACTCCCGTCTCGCCGAGTCGCTTAAGCTTAACTCGACGCCTGCCGGTTGCGCGCGATTGGCGCGGCCGGCGCCACCCTTAGGTTGCGCCCCTCGGCATTCAAGCCGGTGTGGGAGGGGTCATGTTTCTTACGGGTGGGTCTGGCAAGGACAAGCTGACGGGCGGCGCGGGCGCCGACACTTTGTATGGCCTGGGCGGCGACGACTCTCTCTCCGGCCTGGCGGGCGAGGACGTCCTGACCGGCGGCTCCGGCAATGACACCCTCTCCGGCGGCGCCAATGACGACTACCTGATGGGTGACGCGGGCAATGACCGCATCGACGGCGGCACGGGCAATGACTGGGCCGGCTACGAGGACGCCACCTCCGGGGTGAAGGTCGACCTGGCGCTGACCACGGCTCAGAACACCCTGGGCGCCGGGATCGATACCCTGGTCTCCATCGAATATGTCTACGGCTCGTCCTACGGCGACACCCTCAGCGGGACGGCAGGCGCGAACTACATCTTCGGCGGCGACGGCGACGACAAGCTCTACGGTCGGGGCGGCGACGACTTCCTGGCCGGCGGCGCGGGCAACGACACCATCGACGGTGGCGCGAACGACGACACGGTCAGCTTCGACGACGGCGTCGCGGGCGGGGTCGTGGTGTCGCTGATCACCCAGACCGCCGACGGTCACGGCCACGACAGCCTGGTCTCGATCGAGGGCGTCTACGGCAGCGGCGACGCCGACAGCATCGTCGGGAATGACCTCGATAACTACCTGTTCGGCGGCGCGGGCGCCGACACCATCGTGGCTGCGGGCGGCGCTGACTATGTCGACGGCGACGCGGGGAACGACCTGCTGGTCGGCGGCGCGGGCGATGACTACGTCCTCGGCGGCGACGGCATCGACACCTTCAGCTTCGATGACGGCGTCGCGGGCGGCGTGACGGTCTCCCTGTTGAACCTGGTCGCCGATGGTCATGGGCATGATGTGCTGGTTGCGATCGAAAATGTGATCGGCAGTAGCTATGCCGATACGATCGCCGGCGATGGCGGGAACAATTCCATCAGCGGCGGCGGCGGCTTCGACCTGTTGTCGGGCGGCGGCGGCAACGATGTCCTCGTTGGCGGCGCGGGCAATGACACCATCGACGGCGGGGCCGGCATCGACACGGTGAGCTACGACGATGGCATCGTCGGCGGTGTAATCGTCATGCTCGATCTGCAAATCGCCGATGGCCACGGCGCAGACAGCTTGGTTTCCATCGAGAACGTACATGGGAGCGCGTATAGCGACATCCTGATCGGCAGCGCCGCCGACAACTACATCTACGGCGGCGACGGCGACGACAACCTTAGCGCCGGAATAGATGGCCACGATGTGCTGGACGGCGGCGCCGGGAACGACTGGTTCTTCCCCGACCATTCACCTGATGTGATCGTTGCGGGCGGCGAGGGGTTCGACACCATCAATTATGAGGACGGGAGCGGTCCTGACCCGCTGCATGGGATCGTGATCGATCTCGCCAATACTGGCCGCCAATATGTCGACGCGACTCACTCAGTGATCTTGTCCTCGGTCGAAGGGGTCAACGGGACGCATTATTCCGACACGATCGCCGCGAGCACCGCGACCAATCATTTTGACGGACGTGGCGGACCTGACGTGTTCGTGTTCCGCAGCCTCGCGGAACTCGGCAATGGCGCGAGCGCCGACGTATTCAGTTCCGTCAATGATTTCGATCGAATCGATCTGTCTGCCATCGACGCCGATACGACCACGGCGGGCAATCAAGCGTTTCTGGCCTTCACATTTGTCGCGGGACAGCAGGGAGCGACACCCCATACGGATTTCACGGGCCGAGCGGGCGAGATCATCGAGAACTATATCGCCGAGAAGGACATGTACCTTGTGCAGTTCGACGTAAACGGCGACCGAGTCGCCGACGCTAGTCTTTGGTTTGAGCATGGCGGCGCCAGCGACGGTGTTTTCATCCTCTAGGCGGTCAGCCTGCCCGGTCCAGCGCCAGCACCTCGACGAGGTCCCCGGCGGCGCAGGCCGGGGCGCCGGCCGGCCGCTTGAGCAGGGCGTCGGCGGCGGCGAAGACGCTCACCAGGGACGAGTCCTGGTCGCGATATGGGTGGGCGGTGATGGCGCCGTCCGCATAGGTCAGCTTGGCGCGCATCCAGTGTTCGCGGGGGCCGTTGGCGGCCAGCGGCTCGGCCAGGCGAGCGCTGGTCATGCGGGGCTGATGCGGCGCGCCGCAATAGGCGGCGATCAGGGGCTTGAGGAACAGCTCGGCGCAGACGAAGGCCGAGGCCGGGTTGCCGGGAAGGCCTAGCAGCCGTCGGCCGTCGGCCAGGACACCGAAGAAGGTCGGCTTGCCGGGGCGCACCGCGACGCTTTCCACCCGGTACTGGATGCCCAGGGCCTCGGCGGCGGCGCGGACCAGGTCGTGGTCGCCCACCGAGGCGCCGCCCACCGTGACGATGAGGTCGGCTTCGGCGGCCCGCATCGCCGCGATCACCGCGTCGAGCTGGTCGCGGATGCCGCTGAGCTTGGAGGCCTCCGCGCCCCAGGCCTCGCACATCACCTTCAGGGCGGGTGAGCCGGAGTCGTAGATCTGGAAGGGCCCTGGCTTGGCCGGCGCCTCGACGATCTCCTCGCCGGTGGAGAGGATGGCGACGCGGAGCTTGCGGTGGACGCTGACCTCGGCTCGGCCGGCCGAGGCCGCCAGCGACAGGCGCCAGGGGTCGATGCGGGTCCCCTTGGTGAGCAGAACCTCGCCCGCCCGGAAGTCCTTGCCCGCGTCGCGGATATTGTCGCCGGGCGCGGCGGCGGGAACAGTGACCCGGTCGCCGTCGCGCGTAGCGTTTTCCTGGATCACCACACTGTCGGCGCCGCCCGGCAGGGCCGCGCCGGTGAAGATACGGGTGGCCTGGCCGGGGGCGAGCGCGCCCTCATAGCCATGGCCCGCCGCGCTCTCACCGACGATGGCGAGCGCGCCCGGCGTCTCGGCGGACCGTACGGCCCAGCCGTCCATGGCGGAGTTGGTGAAGGGGGGCTGGGCGCGGACAGCGGCGACATCTTCGGCCAGCACCCGGCCGTTGGCGCTCTGCAAGGCTATAGTCTCGGCCGGCAGGGGGGTGGCCTCCGCCACAATGGCGGACCGCGCGGCCTCGACGCTCAGCAGTTTCACGGACGCTTCCAGTCGCCGGACTTGCCGCCGGACTTTTCCATCAGGCGCACGGCCTCGATGGTCATGGCCTTATCGGCGGCCTTCAGCATGTCGTAGACGGTGAGGCAGGCGACGGAGACGGCGGTGAGCGCCTCCATCTCCACCCCGGTCTGGCCGGTGGTGCGGACCCGGGCGGTGACCGCCAGGCCCCCTTCGCCGGGCTCGACCCGGACCTCGACCTTTGAGAGCGCCAGCGGGTGGCAGAGTGGGATCAGGTCGGCGGTTTTCTTGGCCGCCATGATCCCGGCGATCTCGGCGGTGGCCCGCACATCGCCCTTCTTGGCGTCGCCGGAGAGCGCGAGCGCCAGGGTGTCGGCCGACATACGCACGAAGCCCTCGGCGACCGCCTCGCGGGCGGTGACCGCCTTGGCCGAGACGTCGACCATGTTGGCGCGCCCGGTCTCGTCGATGTGGGTCAGGCGGCTCATTTCTCGAGCAGGCGCGGCATCAGCTCGACCATGTTGCAGGGGCCATGGCGGCTGTCGAGCTGGGCTGAGATGACCTTGTCCCAGCCGTCCTTCACCGCCCCGTTGGAGCCTGGCAGGCAGAAGACGAAGACCCCGCCGATCAGGCCGGCCGTGGCGCGGCTCTGGAGGGTGGACAGGCCCACCGACTGGTAGCTGACCAGGTGGAAGACCACCGAGAAGCCGTCGATCTTCTTGTCGAACAGCGGCTCGACGGCTTCGGGCGTCACGTCGCGGCCGGTGATGCCGGTGCCGCCGGTGGTGATGATGGCGTCCACGGTTCCCGAGGCGACCCAGGCCTTCACCTGGGTTCGGATCTGATCGACGTCGTCGCGGACGATGGCCTTGGCGGCCAGTTCGTGGCCCGCGCCGGTGACGCGCTCGGCCAGGACGTGACCGGAGGTGTCGCTTTCCTCGTCGCGGGTGTCGGAGACGGTGAGTACGGCGACGCGGACCGGCACGATCTGCAGCTTCTCGTCGATGTGACCGCCGGGGCTAAGGACAGGGGCGTTCATGGGGTGGGTTCCTCCCAGCGGGCGATGTCGGCGTGGTCCTGCGGCTTGGGCTCGATCCAGCGCGCCTGGCCGTCGGGACCGGTCTCCTTCTTCCAGAAGGGAGCCCGGCTCTTCAAGTAGTCCATCAGGAAATCGCAGGCCTCGAAGGCCGCACGGCGGTGGCCCGCCGCCGTGGCCACGAAGACGATGGCCTCGCCGGGTGCGATCTTGCCCACGCGGTGGACGATGGAGAAATCATCCAGGGCGAAGCGCTCGCGGGCGCCGTCGGCGATGCGGCTGATCTCGCTCTCGGTGAAGCCAGGATAGGCCTCCAGCTCCAGGATGGTGGTGGCCCCCTGTTCGGCCCGCGCCAGGCCGGTGAAGGTCGCCACGGCGCCGGTCTCGGTACGGCCCTTGCTGAATTCGGTCAGCAGGGCGCCGGGTTCGAAGGGTTGGTCGATGAGGGCGATCATCCGCCGCTCATGGCCGGCAGGAAGGCCACCTCGGAGCGGGGGGTGAGGGCGGCGTCCCCGCGCACGATGGCCTGGTCGAGGGCCACCTGGACGCCGGGGGCCGACAGGGCCTCGGCCAGGCTTTCGTCCTCGGCGCAGAGCTGGGCGCGCAGGGCCGACAGGGAAGTGGGCAGGGGATCGAGGGTGCGCTCGCGCCAGCCGGCGATGTCGCTCAGGCGCCCGAACAGCAGGACCTTGGCCACGCTAGACCCTCTCCGGATCAGGTTGACTCAACCTGATCGGGTAAAGAGGGTCTATCTCTTTGAATCTAGAGCATGTCCGAGCGGCGAACCGGTTTCCACTTGCGCCTGACATGCTCTAGCCGCCCGTGGTGGACATGTGCCGGGCGACGGCGGGGGCGGAGGATCGCACGATCTGGAAATCATGTCCCTCGGGCTTGGCGTCCACGGCCAGGCGGATGGCGTCTTCCAGGCCCGCCTCGTCGGCGCCGGCGCGGATGACGGCGCGCAGGTCGCTGGCGTCCTCGCGGCCCAGGCAGGTGTGCAGGGTGCCGGTGCAGGTCAGCCGTACCCGGTTGCAGGCTTCGCAGAAATTGTGGCTGAGCGGGGTGATGAAGCCCAGGCGGCCGCCGGTCTCCTCGACCGTCACATAGCGGGCCGGGCCGCCGGTGACGTGGTCTGAGTCGGTGAGGGTCCAGAAGCTTTCCAGCCCGCGGCGCACGTCCTTCAGCGACAGGAACTGGTCGGTGCGGTCGACCTCGATCTCGCCCAAGGGCATGGCCTCGATCAGGGTCATGTCGGCGCCGCGGGCGTGGGCCCAGGCGATCAGGTCGGGGAGCTCGGCGGCGTTGTCGTCCTTGAGGGCCACGGCGTTGACCTTCACCGCGATGCCGGCCGCCAGGGCCGCGTCGATGCCCGCGATGACCTTGGACAGGTCCCCGCCCCGGGTCAGCTTGCGGAACAGGTCGGGCTTCAGGGTGTCCATGGAGACATTGATGCGGCGCACGCCGAACCGGGCCAGGTCACCCGCGAACTCGGTCAGCCGGGTGCCGTTGGTGGTCAGGGTCAGCTCGTCCAGCGCCCTGGACTTCAGATGGCGCGACAGGTTTTCGATCAGACCCATCACTCCCTTGCGAACCAGAGGCTCGCCGCCGGTGATGCGCAGCTTGCGGACCCCCAGCTGGATGAAGCCCGTGGCGATGCGATCGAGCTCCTCCAGGGTCAGGACCTCCGCCTTGGGCAGGAAGGTCATGTGCTCGGCCATGCAGTAGACGCAGCGCAGGTCGCAGCGGTCGGTGACCGAGACCCGCAGATAGGTCACGGTCCGCCCGAACCCGTCGATCAGGGCTGGCCGCGAAGTCGCTTGCGAAGGGGCGTCGTCATAGGGCGTCATGCTGCGCCTAACATAGAGAGGAACGCGGTCGGGTGACAGGGGTTGGCGGATTCGAGGCGATCGTTCTGGCGGCGGGCGCCGGGACCCGGTTCGGCGGCGGCAAGCTGCTGGCGCCCTACGGTGATGGGGTGCTGCTGGACGGCGCTCTGCGCGCGGCCTTCTCAGGCCCGGTGCGCGGCGTGACGGTCGTCACGGGGTCGGATCCCAGCCGGGTGGGCGCGGTGGTGATGGCCCACGCCCGACAGGCCGGCCAGTATGAGCGCCTGCAGATCGTCCACGCCGTCGATCACGCCGAGGGCATGGGGGCCTCCCTGCGCCGGGCGGCCGCCGCCCTGCCGGCGGACACCGCGGGCGTGTTCATCTTCCTCGGCGACATGCCGCGCATCCCGCTCTCGGTGCTGGAGCCCCTGGCCCAGGCGGTGCGCGACGGGGCTCCGGCGGCGGCCGCGACCTTCGGCGGCAAGCGCGGCCACCCGGCGGTGATCGGCGCGGCCATGATCTCGCAGTTGCTGACTCTGACGGGAGACGCCGGGGCCCGCGCCTTGCTGCAGAACCTGGGCGACCGGCTGGTCCTGGTCGAGGCCCCCGACGACGGAGTGCTGTTCGACGTGGACCAACCGGCCGACCTGAAGTCCTAGGCCTTCACGAAGGGCAGGCTGGTGGTGGCCTGGCCGTTGAGGGCCAGCAGGGCGTTGGCGACGGCCGGCGCGATCACCGGAGTGCCGGGTTCGCCGGTGCCGGACGGGGCGTTTCCGGAGGGGAGGATATAGGTCTCCACGCTCGGGGCCTCGGAGTTGCGCAGCACCCGGTAGGTGTCGAAGTTGGTCTGCTCGACCACCCCGTCCTTCAGACTGACCTTGCCGTACAAGGCCGCCGACAGGCCGTAGCAGATGCCGCCTTCCATCTGGGCGGCGATCTGGTCGGGGGAGACGGCGACACCGCAGTCGACGGCGGTGACCACGCGGCCGACCTTGGGCTGGCCGTCCACCAGTTTCACCTCGGCCACCTGGGCGACCAGGGTGCCGAAGCTCTCGTGCACGGCGATACCGCGCGACCAGCCGGCGGGTGCGGGCTTGTCCCAGCCCGCCTTCTCGGCGGCGAGGTTCAGCACCGCCAGGTGGCGGGTGGCGCCGGCCTTCTCATAGAGGGTCCGGCGATAGGCCACCGGGTCCTTGCCGGCCTTGCGGGCCAACTGGTCGATGGTGTGCTCCATGACGAAGGCGGTATGGGTCGCCCCCACCGAGCGCCACCACAGCACCGGAATGCCGACATCAGGCATCAGAACCTGGGCGTCCACCACCGGGGTGGCCTTCAGATAGGGCGACCCCTTGGTTCCCTCGACGGTGGTCTCGTCGACGCCCTTGGTGGGCATGGGCGAGCCCTTCATCAGGGTCTGGGTGACCACGCGGTGGCGCCAGGAAACCGGGTATCCCTCCTTGTCGACGGTGATCTTCAAAGCGTGATGGGTGAGCGGGCGGAAGTAGCCCGCCGCCATGTCGTCCTCGCGGGTCCAGACCAGCTTCACCGGCCGCATCTTGCCGACCTTCTTGGCGATCTCGACGCACTCGGCGACATAGTCCGACTGGAAGTTGGCGCGGCGGCCGAAGGAGCCGCCGGCGAACAGGGTTTCGATCTCCACCGCGCCCGGCAGCATGCCGACGATCTTGGCGGTGTTGAGCTGGTCCACGGTGGGGATCTGCGAACCGAAGGTCAGCTTGGCCTTGCCGGCGCCGACCTGGGCCACGCAGTTCATGGGCTCCATGGCCGCGTGGGCCAGGAACGGGAAGTCGTAGGTGGTCTCGAAGATCGTGCCCTGGATCTTCTTTGACGCATCGCCCTTGGTCTCGAAGGCCTGCCACTCGGTCTTTTCCGGAAGCTTGCCCTTGCCCGCCGCCCACTGGCGGTAATTGGCGGCCATGTTGTCGGAACTGGCCTTTTCGGCGCCGCTCTCGTCCCAGGTCACCTTCAGGGCCTCGCGGCCCTTGCGGGCGGCCCAGGTGTTCTGCGCCACCACGGCGACGCCGGTGGGGATCTGGTAGACCTCCACCACGCCGGCGACCTTCTTGGCCTCGGCGGCGTCGAAGCTTCCCACCTTGGCGCCGTAGCGCGGCGCGTGGGCGACCATGGCCACCAGCATGTCGGGCAGCTGGACGTCCTGGGTGAAGCGGGCGGTGCCATCGCTCTTGGCCTGGGAGTCCTTGCGGCGCACGCGGTCGGAGCCGATCAGGGTGAAGGTCTTGGGATCCTTCAGGACCGGCGCCTTGGGCGGCGTCACCTTGCCCGCCTCGGGCAGCAGCTGCGCGAAGGTGGCCGACTTGCCGCTCTTGGCGTGGCTGACGACGCTGTCCTTGACGGTGATCTCGCCGGCGGGCGCATTCCACTTGTTGGCGGCGGCCTCGACGAACATCGCCTTGGCGCCCGCGCCGGCCTGGCGGAGCTGGTTCCAGGAGTTGGAGATGGCTGAGGAGCCGCCGGTGCCCTGCACCCCCATGCCGGTGTTGGCGTAGACCTTGGCGATGGCGGGCGCCTGCTCGACCTTGACCTTTGTCCAGTCGGCGTCGAGCTCCTCGGCGACAATGGCTGCCAGGCCCGCATGGTTGCCCTGGCCGAATTCGATGTGCTTGGAGATCACCGTCACCGCGCCGTCGGCGCCGATCTTGATGAAGGGTCCGAAGGCCCCGAAGTCCTCCTTGGCGCCGACGCTGAGCAGGTCGCCAGGAGAGCAGCCAACCAGGAGGGCGCCGCCGACAAGTGTTGCGCCGACAACGAGGTCGCGCCGGGTGGCGCCTTGGGTTTCGCGGCGGGAGAGGATCTTGTTCATGGGGTCCGCTCCTAGTTCGTGGCCGGGGCGGCGGGCGCCGCGACGGCGGCCGAGGCGGGGGCGGCCGTCGCCATCCCCGCGGCGTCCTTGATGGCGGCGCGGATGCGCTGATAGGTCCCGCAGCGGCAGATGTTCCCGTCCATCGCCGCGTCGATGTCGGCGTCCGTCGGGTTGGGTTTGGCTGCCAGCAGGGCCGAGGCGCTCATGATCTGGCCTGACTGACAGTAGCCGCACTGGGGCACGTCGTGCTTCACCCAGGCCTGCTGCAGGGGGTGGTTCCCTCCCAGGCTTTCGATGGTGGTGATCTTCACGCCGGCCAGCCCCTCGATGGGCATGGCGCAGGCGCGGATCGGCTGACCGTCGGCCAGCACTGTGCAGGCGCCGCACTGGGCGATCCCGCAGCCGAACTTGGAACCGGTCAGGCCCAGCTCGTCGCGCAGCACCCAGAGCAGGGGCGTGTCGGGGGCCGCCTTCACCGCCAACGGTTTGCCGTTCACGTCCAGTGTCATGGCCATGGGTCTGTCCCTCCCCGAATGAGCTTCAAATCGCATCTTAACGTCGTTTAGTCGTCGCGGTAAATGTCGCCGTCGTGGCGGGGCTCGTCGTGACGCGCTAGTTAGGGGGTCGACGTCTCCGGAGGGTTTTCATGACACGCCGTGTTCTCGCCATTCTCGCATTTGCGGGCCTGCTGACGGGGTCGCCCGCCCTGGCCGCCGACGGGGCCAAGACCTTCCAGTTCCAGTGCAAGACCTGTCACGGCGCCACGAGCACGCCGATGGGCCCCAGCCTGGCCGGGGTTTCGGGCCGCAAGATCGCGGGTCTGTCTGACTTCAAGTATTCGGCCGGCCTGACCGCCAAGTCGTCGATGGCCTGGACAGACGCCAATCTCGAGGCGTTCCTCGCCTCCCCGACCAAGTTCGCGCCCGGGACCAAGATGATGACCGGTGTCGCCAACCCCGCCGACCGCGCCGCGGTGGCGGCCTATCTGAAGGGCTTGAAATGAAACTCGCCCCCTGGCTGGCCCTGGCCGCGGGGCTCGCCCTGACCGGCTGCGCCTCCGTGGCCCCGGAGGACGCCAGCGACGCGCCCATGACCTATGCCTGCGGCGCTGGGAAGCGCTTCGTGGCGTCCTACGCCCTGGACGGCCGGATCGTGCGGGTCACCGCCGGCGGCCAAACCACCACCCTGCGCCAGGTGAGGAAGAAAAAGGGCGATCCCGTCTTCGCCGCCGGCGGTGTCACCCTGACGACGAAGGGCGCGTCGGCCAACCTGGACGGGGCGCCGGCCGGGCCCTACCGGAACTGCAGAACCGGCTAGGGTGGACGCCTTTCCCGCCTATTTCCCGCTGGCCGGCGCCAAGATCGTGGTGGCCGGGTCCGGCGAGGCCGCCGAGAACAAGCTGCGGCTGCTCGCCTCGTCGCCGGCGACCCTGGTTCGGTTGGAGGGGCCCGACGCCTTCCTGTCGGGCAGCTATTCCGGCGCGCTGCTGGTGTTCATCGATGGCGAGGACGAGGCCTTCGCCAAGGGCGCGGCGGCCGCCGCCCGCGCCGCCCGCGTCCTGGTCAATGTCACCGACCGGCCGGAACTCTGCGACTTCACCACGCCCGCGGTGATCGACCGGGGTGAGGTGGTGGCGGCCATCGGCACCGGCGGCGCCTCACCCATGCTGGCCACCATGCTGCGCAACGACATCGAGCAGCGGGTGCCCGAGGGGACCGGCCGGGTCGCGGCCCTGTTCCGCACCTTCCAGGACGATGTGCGCGCCAAGTTCCCCGAGCTGCATGCGCGTCGCGCCTTCCTGCGCGAGACCCTGTCGGGCGCCGTCGCCCAGGCGGCCCAGGTCGGCGACATGGAGACGGCCCGGACCCTGTTCCGGGCGGCCATCGCCAAGGGTCCCGAGGCCGCCGGCAAGGTGCAGTTCGTGGCCGGTCGCGGTCCCGCCGATCTGCTGACCCTGCGCGCCAGCCGGGCCCTGGCGGCGGCCGACGTCATCGCCGCCGATAAGGGCGCGGACGCCGACATCCTGACGATGGCGCGCCGCGACGCCGAGCGGATGACCCCGGACGAGGCCACTCCCGAGGCGATGATCGCCTTGGCCAGGTCGGGCCGCCGGGTGGTCCGGGTCTTGGTGCAGGCGCCGCGTGCCGATGAGGTCCAACCCCTGGCCGCCGCCGGGGTGACCGTCGAGGTCCTGGCGTCCGCCTCGTGACGTCCCTGACCTCGGACGATTGGGCGGCGATCCTCCTGTCCCTGAAGGTGGCCCTGGCGGCCACCGCCTTTGGCCTGCCCCTGGCCCTGGTGACGTCGCTCGCCCAGGCGCGAGGAAGGTTCCTGGTCCGTGTGGTGCTCGACGTCCTGGTGACCCTGCCGCTGGTCCTGCCGCCGGTGGCGACGGGCTATGTCCTGCTGCTGTTGTTCGGGCGGCGCGGGGCGATCGGGGCGGCCCTGGAGAAGGTCGGCATCGTCTTCGCATTCGACTGGACCGGCGCGGCCCTGGCCGCCGGGATCATGGCCTTCCCGCTGATGGTGCGGCCCATGCGGTTGGCCATCGAGGCCCTGGACAAGGAGGTCGACGAGGTGGCGCGCACCCTGGGCGCCCCGCCGCTGGTGCGGTTTTTCCGCATCACCCTGCCGCTGGCCCTGCCCGGGGTGGCGGCCGGCGCGATCCTTGGATTCGCCAAGGCGCTGGGGGAGTTCGGAGCCACCATAACCTTCGTGGCCGCCATCCCCGGCGAGACCCTGACCCTGCCCGCGGCCATCTATGGCGCGACCCAGTCGCCGGGGGACGAGGCGAGAGCCGGGATGCTGTGCCTGGTGGCCGCGGCGATCGCCGTCGGGGCGGTGCTGGTCTCCGACCTGGTGGGGCGGTTGGCCACGCGGACATCGCGGGGCGCCCCCTAGGTATTTATCCGGGTAATATTGACTCGGTATTATATCCGGGTAAAAGGGAGCGACCATCTGGAGCCGCCCATGCCCATTCCCCACGCCAAACGCCCCGAGGTCGACCGCGCCCTAAGGGCGGCCTTCGGTACGGCGGAGATGGACAGCATCGCCACGGTGAGCGGCGGCCTGTCCGGCGCCCTGACCTATCGGATCCGGGTGGGGGGCATCGCCTATCTGCTGCGGGTCGAGACCCAGCGCGACGGGTTCAAGGACCCCGATCGCTGGTATCGATGCATGGCCATCGCCGCCCAGGCCTGCCTGGCGCCGCGGGTCCGGTACGCCGACGCCGCCGACGGGGTGGCGATCATGGAGTTCATCCCTGAGCAGTCCTGGAGCCTGGACTATGCCGGCACGCGGGAGGATCTGATCGTCGAGGCCGCGCAAGGCGTCCGCGCCCTGCACCAGGCGCCCGCCTTTCCGCCGCTGGTGGACTATATGGAGGGGATGGACGCCGTCCTGACGGGGTTCCGAGCGACCGGCCTGATGGCGCCCGAGGCGATATCGGAGCTGCTGGACGGCTATGGCGCGGTGCGGGCCGCCTATCGCACCGACCCGGCCGACCTGGTCTCCAGCCACAACGATCTGAACCCCCGCAACATCCTCTATGACGGCCGGCGGCTGTGGTTCATCGACTGGGAGAGTTCGTTCCTCGCCGACCGGCATGTGGACCTGGCGACCCTGGCCAACTTCATCACCCACGACGCAGGCGAGGAAGAGCTGCTGCTGCGCACCTATTTCGGCCAGGCGCCGGACTCGCGCCAGCGCGCGCGGCACGTGGTGATGCGGCAGGTGAACCACCTGTTCTACGGTCTGATCATGCTGACCACGGTGGCCGCGTTGCGGCCGGGGGCGCGGGCGCCAGGCGATCTGGACGGGCCGTCGCTGGCGCAGATTCACCAGGGCATCGGCGCCGGGACCTTCCAGCTGGATGGCTGGGAGGGCCAGGTCGCCTACGGCAAGGCGCGGCTGAACGAGGCGCTTACGGGCATGAAGACCCAGGCCTTCGATCAGGCGGTCAGGGTGCTGACCGCCTGACGGGGGGCTTGGTTCGAGCGGGGTGCGGGCGGAAAACCCGTTCCCACTTTTCCTCATCCCGCTCTAGTCGTGCAGGGACCGCTTGTTGGTCTCGGGCAGGAACAGGACGCAGGTGACCACCGAGATCGCCGTGAAGGCGAAGGGGTACCAGAGGCCGGAATAGATGTCCCCCACCGCCGCCACGATGGCGAAGGCGGTGAAGGGCACGAAGCCGCCGATCCAGCCGGTGCCGATATGGTAGGGCAGGGACATGGCGGTGTAGCGGATGCGAGTGGGGAAGAGCTCCACCAGGCAGGCCGCGATGGGGCCGTAGAGGGCCGTCGCGGCGATCACGAAGACCATCAGCACGGCGAAGACGCCGGGCAGGTTCATGCGCTCCGGGTCGGCCTTGGAGGGGTAACCCGCAGCGGCGAGGCCGGCCTTGATGCGGCCCTCGATCTCCGTCCTGGCCTCCTTGGCGGCGTCCTTGGATAGGCCTTGGACGGAGTCTGACGCCACCACGGCGTCGCCGATCCTGACCTGGGCCTTGGCGCCGGGCGCGGCCTTCTGGTTGCCATAGGACACCCCGGCGTTGGCCAGGGTGGTCTTGGCGATGTCGCAGGAGGACGTGAAAGCCGTCTTGCCGATGGGGTCGAACTGCAGAGAGCACTCGGCCGGATCAGCCACCACAACGACGGGCGTTCGCGCCACCGCTTCGGCCAGAGCCGGGTTGGCGGTCTGCGCCAGCATGTGGAAGCCGGGGAAGTAGGCGATCAGCATGAGGGTCATGCCAAACAGCATCACCGGCTTGCGGCCCACCTTGTCCGAGAGCCAGCCGAACAGGACGTAGAATAGGGCGCTCGCCGCCGCCGCGCCCATCATCAGCAGGTTGATGGTCTCGGCCGGGACCTTGAGGAACTTGTCCAGAAAGGTCTGGGTGTAGAAGAAGGCGGTGTACCAGACCGCGCCCTGAGCCGACATGATGGCCACCAGGGCCAGGATGACGATCTTCAGGTTCTTCCAGGTGCCGAAGGCCTCGGTGAAGGGGGCGGCGGCGATCTCGCCCTCCGCCTTCATCTTGGTGAAGGCCGGGCTCTCCGAGAGCTTGAGGCGCATGAAGATCGAGACCGCCAGCAGGCCCGCCGAGAACAGGAACGGGATGCGCCAGCCCCAGGCGTCGAAGGCCTCCGGTCCGAAGTAGCGGCCCACGATCACGCGGGTCACCAGGATCACCAGCAGGGCGGCGAACAGGCCGAAGGCGGCCGAGGTCTGCACCCAGCTTGTCGAGCGGCCCCGCGCGCCGGGGGGCGCGTGCTCGGCCACATAGATGGCCGCGCCACCGTATTCTCCGCCGAGCGCGAAGCCTTGAAGAATACGCATGAGCACCAACAGGGCGGGCGCCAGCAGGCCGACCTGGGCGTACGAGGGCAGGAGGCCGATGGCCACGGTGGCCCCGCCCATCAGCACGACGGTGAACAGGAAGGCGCCCTTGCGTCCCACCCGGTCGCCGATGCGGCCGAAGACCAGGGCTCCAATGGGACGGAAGGCGAAGCCCGCGCCGAACAGAGCCAGGGCGGCGACATAGCCGGCGGTTTCTGTGAGGCCGGAGAAGAAGGTCTTGGAGATGACCTGGGCCAGGCTGCCGAAGACGAAGAAGTCGTACCACTCAAAGGCGGTCCCGGCGGCCGAGGCGGCCACCACGGTGCGCAACGAAGCCTTCTTCGGCGCCTTGCCCTCTTCAACCGCCACCATATGTCTCTCCCCCGAGCTCTTTAAGGCCAAGGTCTAGCATTGGCTTGTGCGCGGTTGGAAGGGCGTCCACCGCTACCCGCTCATCCCGGCGAAGGCCGGGACCCAGGTGAGGCCCACCACGATCTCAGGCGGAACCGCAAATGGGGCGAGTGAATCAGGTCGCAGCGCCGCAGATGAACCTGGGTCCCGGCCTTCGCCGGGACGTGCGGCTTTTGTCTAGGCCACCGCTTCGTCCTCGAACGCCGCCGGCGCACTCAGCCGCGCGATCTCGGTCAGCAATGCGGTGGGGGAGATGGGCTTGCCCACCACCCCGTCCATGCCGGCTTCCAGATAGGACTGGTGCTGGTGGGACAGGACGTTGGCGGTCAGGGCCACGATCGGGGTGTGGGCGACAGGACCGCTCAGGGCGCGGATTCGGCGGCAGGCCGCCAGGCCGTCGATGCCGGGCACCTGGACGTCCATCAGGATGAGATCGAAGGCGCCTCGGGCCGCGGCCTCGACCCCCAGCAGGCCGTCGGCGGCGGTCTCCACGCTGGCGCCCAGGTTCTCCAGCAGCTTGGTGGCGATCATGCGGTTGGTGGAATTGTCCTCCACCACCAGGATCCGCAGGCCCTCCAGCACCGGCTCGCCGGTGTCGGCGACGGGGGCCACGGCCTCGGCATCGGGGGCCGCCACTTCCAGCCAGAACACCGAGCCCTGGTTCTCCACCGAGGTGAAGCCCACGGCGCCGCCCATCATCTGCGCCAGCTTCTGGGTGATGGCCAGGCCCAGGCCCGAGCCGCCGAACTTGCGGGTGGTCGACGCGTCGCCCTGGTCGAAGCGCTGGAAGATGCGGTCTTGGACGTCCGCCGGGATGCCGACACCGGTGTCGGCGATCTCGAAGCGCAGGCTCTGGCCGGCGCTGGTCTGGCGCAGGGCGGCGCGGACGGTGACCTGGCCCTCGAGGGTGAACTTCACCGCATTGCCCACAAGGTTGAACAGGGCCTGGCGCAGCCGGACCGGATCGGTGCGGACCCAGCCGATGTCGGCCAGACCCTCGAGCCTCAGCTCCAGTCCCTTGGCCTCGGCCTGGGGCCGCAGCAGGCGGGTGACGCCCTGAACGAGTGCGGCGGGATCGATGGCCTCCTCGGCCAGCACCAGGGCGCCGGCCTCGATCTTGGAGAAGTCGATCACGTCGTTGAGCAGCTCGGCCAGCATCTGGCCGCAGGACAGGGCCTCCTCAAGCATCGCCCGCCCGTCGTCGGTCAAGCTCTCGGTCTTCAGCAGGTGCAGGACCCCCATCACCCCGTTCATCGGTGTGCGGATCTCGTGGCTCATATTGGCCAGGAAGGCGGCCTTGGCCTCGGCGCCGGCCTGGGCGGCCTCCTGGGCCTCGATCAGGGCCAATTCCTGGCGTTTGCGCTGGTCGAAGTCGTGGACCAGGCCGACACCCTTGAGCCAACGGCCCTTGGAGTCCCGTTTCAGGTGATGGAAGACCCGCATCCAGCGCGCCTCGCCTGAAGGCGTCATGATGCGGGCCTCGAAGGCCTCGCCGGATTTCCGGGTCTCGGCGTTGATGTCGAGGAAGGCCTGGCGGACGCCGGCCATGTCCTCGGGGTGGAACTTCGGGAAGTTCAGCTGCAACGCGTCCTTGTAGCTGCGGGACGAGCGGCCGATCAGCTTCTTGAATTCCGGGCTGGCCCAGAAGGTCTTGTTGACGTGGTCGATCTCGTAGACCCCGGCGTCGGCGGCGCTGAGCGCCACCTTCAGGCGCCGCGCATTGGTCTGGGCCTCGCGCCGGGCGCTGGCCACCGCCGAGATGTCGTCCACATAGGCCAGCATGCCGCCGATCTCGCCCTTGGCGTCCAGCCAGGGCCGCGCCTCCCAGCGCACCCAGTGCTTGCCGCCCTGGCTGTCGGTGAAGCGGTCTTCCTTGCTGGAGACCACCTCGCCCTTGAGCGCCCGGCGCTGGGCGGCCAGGAACTTCTTGGGAATGGTGGGGAAGACGTCCTCAAGCCGCAGGCCCACATGGTTGCGGTGGCCCAGGCTGAAGGCATGACGCCAGCGATTGGAGATCATCAGATAACGCAGGTCGCGGTCGAACATCGCCACAGCGAAGGGGGCGTTCTCGATCAGCTGGCGAATCTGGCGCTCCGCAGCCAGGGCCACGTCGCGGGCGGCCGCCAATTCGGTGATGTCCTGGGACATACCCTTTAGCGCAAACACCCCGCCAGGCCGGGGCTCGCAGTGGAAGGTGGCGCGCCAAGTGGACCAGCGGCCGTCCTTGTTGCGCATCCGATGCTCAAGGGTTTGGGGCAGGCCTTCAAGGATGCCCCGGTTGAAGGCGGCGCGGACGTCCTCGGCCTCGTCGGGATGGAGGATGTTCCGGAAGGCCTCGGCGTCGGCCATTTCCTCGCGGCTGTAGCCGGTGATGGCGCGAATGTCGTCAGACCAGTCCAGGCGCTCACCGACCGGTTCGAACATCCAGGTGCCGACCCCGGCCGATTCCGACAGCAGCAGGCGGGTGCGGCGCGCGGCCTCCAGCTCCATCTCGCGCTCGCGTTCGCGGGTGGCGTCACGCAGGGTTCCGATGATGTGGCCATCGTCGGTGAGCTGGCTGCGGCCCTCGAACCAGCGGTAGGAGCCGTTCTTCATCCGCATGCGGGCGACGTTCTCGCCGACGCGGGTTTCGATCAGCCGCTCGGCGAGCTTTCCGAAGTCCTCCAGGTCGTCGGGGTGGATGAATTCGGCGGCTCGCTTGCCGACGATCTCATCGCTGGCCCAGCCTGTGGCGGCCGTCCAGGCCGGGTTCACCAGCTTGAAGCGGGAGTCAGGTCCGATGACGAGCAGGAGTTCCTGGCTGTTGGCGAACAGCCACTCGATCATCGGCCCGGGCTCCGTCGGCGTGTTGGTCGCACGCTCTGCCGGCATGGAAGTTCCCCCAAAATTCGGGCGAATTCTTAGGCGTGAAGCGTAAACGCAACGTTCGAAGAACGTGGTTTGATCGCGAAAGTTGATGCGACTTCAACCGGCGAGCGCGCCGTCAGTCCATGTGCTTCTTCTCGATCTTCCATTCTGGGGCCAGGCAGAGGCCGCACTTGGCGCCCTCGAACAGCTTGGCGGCGGTCTTGTCGCCCTTCAGACGCCAGGCCAGCCAGGCCTCACCCACCTCGCCGAACCAGCCGCCATTGACGTGCCGATAGGTGCCGCCGTGGCCGACATTGAGGTTGCCCTTGAACACCGGGACGGTGGTGATCCTGGCGAAGTCGTCCTCGGCGTTGGGATAGGCCACGTCCACCGGGCCGCCGATGAAGTAGGCGACGGGGGCGTGATAGGCCTTCAGGCTGTCCTTGGTGGCGTTGGAGAGCTTGGGCAGGCCGCCCTGGTCGATGATGACGCCGGAGTTCCAGACCACGGTGGTCTTCACCCGCGGATCGCCCGAGGCCTCGATGGCCTGCAAGCCGCCGCAGGACTGGCCCATCACCGCCACGGCGGTGGTGTCGATACGGCCCCTATAGGGTCCGGCCTTGGCGTTCTCCCCCTGGGCCCAGTCGATGGCGTCGATCAACTGGCTGGCGCTGGTCCTGGGGGCGACGATGGGCGCGCCCTGACCCGGGGCGACGTTCGGTGTCCAGGGCGGGGCGTCCTTCGGCCCGATGGCCACCACCAGGAAGCCGTGACTGGCGATCTTGGTGAGGAACGGGGTGAACCGCTCGCTGGAATTGGCGCAGGCGCCGTTGCCCCAGGCGACGATGGGCAGCTTGCCCTTCACCGCCGCCAGGTCGGTGGGCCGATAGAGGGTGTGGGTCGGCAGGCTGGCGTCGGTCTCGATGGTCACCGCGTAGGGACCGAGCGGCGGGGCCTTCTGCGGCGGGGCGTCGACGGGGACGGCCAGGATGTTCGGTGGCAGGGTCGCGGCGGGGGCCTGAGCCTGGGCCAGGGTCGCCGACATGACCAGGGCCAGGGCGAGGGGGATGATCTTCATACGCCGCTTCCTTCAAATATAGTTTGTTTGGCAAACGATATTTGGTCTTACGAAAAGTTCACTATCATGCGTCGCCCACTACCTTGTATGAAGCAGTACCTTGCGGTGTGCGATCGCGGGTTTTGGAGGCAGGCCAAGTGGAAGCCGTGGAAGTTCAACTGAAGAAAGGGGTGCTCGAGCTCTGCGTGCTCGCGCTTCTCTCCCGGGGCGACAACTACGCCTACGAGATCGCCAGCCGTTTGGCCGAAGGGATCGATATGGGGGAAGGCACCATCTATCCGCTGATGCGGCGGATGCAGGCCGATGGTCTGGTGGACACCTACCTGGTGGAGTCCTCGTCGGGCCCGCCGCGCAAATACTATCGTCTGACCGAGGCTGGGAAGACCAGCTTCGCCGGGCAGAAGCTGGCCTGGGGTTCGTTCTCCAAGGCCGTCAACGCCATCCTGGGAGAGGCCCAATGACCCGCCAGGCGTTCCTTGCCCGGCTGCGGGAGGGTCTCGCGGGCCTGCCCGCCCACGCCATCACCGACATTGTCGCCGACTATGAGGCTCACTTCGCCGAAGGTGAGGCCGCCGGCCGCACAGACGCCGAAGTCGCCGCAGCCCTGGGGGACCCTGGCCGCCTGGCCCGCGAACTTCGCGCCGAGGCGGGGCTGAAGCGCTGGGAGTCTGAGCGCAATCCGTCGGCGGCCGCCTCGGCGGTGTTCGCAGTCCTGGGGCTCGGGGCGATCGACCTGCTGATCCTGCTGCCCATCGTGCTCTCCATCGCCGGCACGCTGCTTGGCCTCTTCGTCGCGGTGATCGCGGTGTTCGGGTCCGGCGGCTTCGTCTTCGCCGCCGGTCCGTTCCTGGATCCGCCGGGCGGGGTCGCCGCGGCCATGCTTGCCGGGATCGGTCTGATGGCCGGCTCGGTGTCGCTGGGCGCGTTGCTCTGCCTGGTCACCGTCGGCTTCGTGAACCTGCTCGTCTGGTACGGGCGTCTCCACTACCGGCTGCTCAAGCCGGCCATTGAACCTCAAGCCTGAAGGCCCCTGACATGATCCGCCTTCTCGTCATCATCGCCGTCGTCGGGTTCCTCACCTGCATCGTCACCCTGGGCGGCGCCGTGGCCCTCGGCGGCCGCGATATCGCAGCCCAAGGCTGGGACCGCTGGAGCTGGTCCGATCGTGATTGGGATATCGGCTGGGACAAGCATGGCCAGCGCCACAGCAAATGGCGCAACCACCACAAGGGTGATCCCGAATGGGCCTCGGCCACCCGGGAGCTGGCCTGGGACGGGGCGACCGCCCTCATCCTCGACGTTCCGAGCGAGGTCACCTTCATCCAAGGCGGCGAAGGTCCTGGCAAGTTGACGGTCACCGGGCCCAAGCGCTCCATCGACACCCTGACCCTGGCGGCGGGCCGGCTGAGCGACAGCGTGCGCCACACCGGCGAGCGGCTGAGAGTCACCCTGACGGCGCCCAAGGTCACCCGCTTTGAGCTGAAGGGCGTCGATCGCCTGAATATCGAAGCCTACGACCAGGAGAGCCTGGAGATCAGCACCACCGGCATGGCCAAGGTCACCGGCCACGGCAAGACCAAAGCCCTGAGGCTCAACATGACCGGCGCCGGCGAGGCCGATCTTGCGGCGCTCGACGCCGAAAGCGCCGAGGTGGACATCTCCGGCGCGGCGCAAGCCACCATCGCGCCGCGCACCAGCGCCAAACTCGAGATCTCGGGCTCGGGCGAGGTCAAGCTGAAGACCCGGCCGCTGAAGCTGGAGAAGAACGTCTCCGGTTCCGGCGAGGTCAAGGAACTGGACTCATAGAGATCCGCGCAAGCGGAACGGCCGACGGTTCTTCCCCAAAAAGACAACCGGCCTGACTGGCCCAGGGCGCTCCCCCGCCCTGGGCTTTTTCTTTTGGTCCCTACTGCGGGCCTAGAAGGCGTTCTCGCCGGTGATCGCCCGGCCCAGGATCAGGGCGTGGACATCGTGGGCGCCTTCATAGGTGTTGACGGTTTCCAGGTTCGCGGCGTGCCGCATCACATGGTACTCGCCGGATATCCCGTTGCCGCCGTGGATGTCGCGAGCCTCACGGGCGATGGCCAGCGCCTTGCCGCAATTGTTGCGCTTCATCAGGCTGATGGCTTCGGGCACCCAGGCGCCCTGGTCCAGCAGGCGGCCCAGCGCCAGCGAGCCCTCGAAGCCGAGCGCGATCTCGGTCTGCATGTCGGCCAGCTTCTTCTGCACCAGCTGGCGGGCGGCCAGCGGCTTGCCGAACACGCTGCGGGTCTTGGTGTAGTCACGGCTGGCGTGCAGGCAGAACTCGGCGGCGCCCATGGCCCCCCAAGAGATGCCGTAACGCGCCTTGTTCAGGCAGGAGAACGGACCGCGCAGGCCCGAGACATTGGGCAGCATCTGGTCTTCCGGCACGAAGACGTCGGCGAGCGCGATCTCGCCCGTGATGGAGGCGCGCAGGGACAGCTTGTTGAGGATCTTCGGCGTCGTGAAGCCTTCCGAACCGCGGTCCACCAGGAAGCCGCGGATCACCCCGTCCAGCTTGGCCCAGACCAGGGCGACGTCGCAGATCGGCGAGTTGCTGATCCACATCTTCGATCCCGACAGGGTGTAGCCGCCGGGCGCCTTGCGGGCCACGGTGCGCATGGAGGCGGGGTCGGAGCCGCCGTCGGCCTCGGTCAGGCCAAAGCAGCCAATGATCTCGCCCTTGGCCATGCCGGGCAGGTACTTGCGCTTCTGCTCTTCCGAGCCGAAGGCGTAGATCGGGTACATGACCAGCGACGACTGCACGCTCATGGCCGATCGGTAGCCAGAGTCGATGGCCTCGATCTCGCGGGCGATCAGGCCATAGGCCACGTGGTTGACGCCCGCGCCGCCGTATTCCTCCGGCAGCGTCGGGCCGAGGAAGCCGAGCGCGCCCATCTCGGTCATGATCTCGCGGTCGAACCGCTCCTCGGCATAGGCCGAGACCACCCGGGGCAGCAGCTTCTCGCGGGCATAGGACCGGGCCGCGTCCCAGACCATGGTCTCCTCCTCGGAGAGCCGGGACTTCATGTCCAGGGGGTCTTCCCAGTCGAAGGTCTTGGCGGTGCTGTCCTGAGCCATGGCGTTTCCCCTGCGCAAAGTCTGGGGGCCTTATGACGCCAAGTCAGGTCCCTGTGTAGACGCCTTTGCGTTTCTCCAGGAACGAGGCCCGGGATTCCTTCACGTCATTGAGGGCGCGGCGAGCGAAGGAGAGGCCGACGGACTCGTACTTCAGGGCGGTGTCGAGGTCGCTTTCGAAGTTGGCCTGCAGCACCTTCTTGGCGGTGCGGACCGCCAGGGGCGGCCAGCGGGTGATCTCCTCGGCATAGGCCAGCGCCGCGTCGAGCAGGTCATCGTGGGGCGCCAGGCGGTTGAGCAGGCCCAGCGATTTCGCCTCGTCGGCCAGCACCATGCGGCTGGTCATGATCAGGTCGGCGGCGTCGGCATAGCCCACGATACGCGGCAGCAGCCAGCTCATGCCGCTATCGGGCGACAGGCTGCGCTCGACGAAGGTGGTCTTGAAGCGGGCGTGCTCCGAGCCGATACGGACGTCGCAGCCCAGCGCCGCGCTCATCCCGGCCCCGGCGCAGACCCCGTTGATGGCCCCGATCAGCGGCTTGTCGAAGTCGTGGAACAGCTTGGCCCAGCGGCCGACCCAGCTCATCTCGTCGAGGCGGGCGTTCTGGCTGGTCTCGGCCGGCGGTACCTGGCCGGTGAGGTCGGCGCCGGAGCAGAAGCCGCGGCCGGCTCCGGTGAGGATCACCGCGCGGACATTGTCGTCCTCTCGGGCCAGGGCGAAGGCGGCGTGGACATCGGCGCGCAGCTCGCCGCTGATGGCGTTCAGCTTCTCGGGCCGGTTCAGGGTGACGATCCCCACGTGGCCGCGGGTCTCATAGTCGATCGTCTGCCAGGTCATCTGCGTTTCCCCTTTTGCACGAACCTCACGTGCAATCGGCCGGGGAGGCAAGGGCCATCTGGCGCCGGCGCGGGCGAAAAAATACGCCCCGTCCGCGAGGGGAGCGGACGGGGCGCTAGTCCTGCCGGACCCTTAGGGAGGATCGGAGCCGGCAGCTGATGCCTGCCCTGGTAGGCCGATGCCCAGAACTTGGCAATGAGAATTATTCGCAACTAAGCGCCGTCGGTCCAGCCTAAGTCGACTGTGCGACACTCCGCGCACGCACCCGCGGCGCGAATCATGTGAATTTATGGGGAGGTCGCCGCAACTTTCGTGGCGATCGGTAGTTCCCGTGTCAGGCGTTTTGAGACCCAAGGGATCGCCCCATGTCGCTTACCCGTACCGAACCCAATCCGTTCGACCTCATCCGGCCCTTTGTGGTGCTGGCCGTGTTCGCGTTCTTCGTGGGCTTCGCGACCTACATGGTGGCCGGCGCCGGCAGTGTCGCCACCGCCTATTCCCGAACCCACCCGGCGTCGCCCATCGCCTCGCAGCATATCGACTGGGACAGCCGCAAGGCGATCTAGTCGGAGCCTACTTGCCCCGCGCCACGAACGCGCCATTGCGGAACTTCTCGTCAGCCTTGCCGTAGACGAAGGCTTCGCCTTCGGGCGTCAGCACGCTGCCGCCCGCCGCCTCCAGCACCGCGTGACCGGCGGCGATGTCCCATTCCATGGTCGGGCCATGACGCGGATAGACGTCGGCCGAGCCCTCGGCCAGGCGGCAGAACTTGATGGAGGAGTCCATCGCGCTCGTGGCGTCGAAGCCGTACTTGTCGGCCAGGGCCTTGAGGGTGTCCTCCTTCATGGTGTGGCTGACCAGGGCGACGGCCGCGCCTTGCGGCCAGGTCCGGGCCTGAACCGGTTTGCCGGCCTCGCCCACCACCCGTTTCATCGTCTGGCCGCCCTGCGTGTACCAGGTCTCCCCCGAGGCCGGGGCGCAGACGGCGCCGGCGACCGGGCGGCGGTTCTCGATCAGGGCGATGTTGACCGTGAAATTGGGGTCGCCGCGCACGAAGGCCTTGGTGCCGTCCACCGGGTCCACCAGGAAGAACCGATCCCCTATCGCGTCGGGGGTGCCGAATTCACTGGCGTCTTCCTCGGAGATCACGTGGACCCCGGGGAAATGGGTCTCCAGCCGTTCCAGGATCAGCTGCTCGCCACGGCGGTCGGCCTCTGTGACCGGACTTTCGTCGGCCTTGGAAAACACCTCCAGGCCGGACTTCCACAGGGGCAGGACCAGGCGGCCGGCTTCCTCGACGATGTCGGCGAGCAAGGGCCCGATGTCGGTGTTGAAGTTGCTCATCGCCTGGCGCTCCGGGGGTCGTTGCTTACGAAGGCGAGGGGCACGACCGTGGTGTCGATCACCTGCTTGCCCGCCTCCTGGAAATTCACCGTCACCTTGCGCCCCGCCACCGACTGCACCTGGCCCAGACCCCAATCATCGCGCTCGGGGTGACGCACGATGACGCCGGGCTCGAGGAAGGGGTCGGAACTGCTCATGAACCGGTTACCTATCCGCCCGCCCCGGTTTGCCAAAGCGCCAAATCAGGCCAAGTTCGAGACCTCATGTCAGAGCCAGACCAGACTCCCGCCGCCGAACCCTCCGTGGAGGCCGAGCCCAAGCCGGCGCCTCGCACCGCCGAGGTGGCCGCCTATCTGGCGGCGCGGATGTGTCACGACTTCATCAGCCCGGCCAGCGCCATCGTCTCGGGCCTGGACCTGCTGGACGACCCCAGCGCCCAGGACATGCGCGAGGACGCCATGAACCTGATCGCCGGCAGCGCCCGCAAGCTTGCCGATCTGCTGTCCTTCACCCGGGTGGCGTTCGGCGCCTCGGCCACCGCCGAGACCTTCGATGCGCGCGAACTGGCCAAGCTGGCCCAGGGCGTCTTCGCCCACATGCGCGCCGAGATGGACTGGCAGGTCGAGGCGGCGTCGCTGAACAAGCCCACGGCGCGGGCCATCCTGAACCTGGCCCAGATGGCCGGCGCGGCCCTGCCCACCGGCGGGACCGCCAAGATTCGGGCCGTGGAAGAAGGCGCCACCGTGGTCATAGCCGTGGAGGCTATCGGTCCCCGCGCCCGGCTGCGCCCCGAAGTGCTGGCTGGCCTGCGCGGCGAGGCCATGGGCGAGGGGCTGCACGGCCACTGGGTCCAGGCCTATTACGTGCACCTGTTCATGACCGACGCGGGCGGGCGCATCTTCGCCGACGTGGGCGAGGAAAAGGTCACCTTCGCCGCCAGCATTCCGGCCTAGAGGCCCCGCGCCAACCCGCGCGTAAATGCAAATTCCCGGTCGGTTAACACGGCTCCTTAACCAACCGCGCGCGAGAAGACGGTTGAAGGGTGGAGTATCCCGTTGAAGACCTGCCTCGTCGTTGACGACAGCCGGGTGATCCGCAAGGTCGCCCGCCGAATCCTGGAGGACATCGGCTTCGAGATCGCCGAGGCGTCCGACGGGATGGAGGCGCTCGCCTGGTGCCGGGCGGCCATGCCTGACGCGGTGCTGTTGGACTGGAACATGCCGGTGATGACGGGCATCGAATTCCTGCGCCATCTGCGGCAGGAGCCGGGCGGCGATAAGCCCACGGTGGTGTTCTGCACGGTGGAGAACGATATCGAGCGGATCCGCGAGGCCCTGGACTGCGGCGCCAACGAGTACATCATGAAGCCCTTCGACGGTGACATCATCGCCTCGAAGTTCGCCGAGGCGGGGCTGGCATGAGGCCCGAGGACATTGATCTGGTGGTCCACCTGTGCGCGGCGCGCGCCGGCCTGTTCGTCGACCCCGACAAGACCTACCTGCTGGAAAGCCGCCTGGGCCCGGTGGCGCGGCGCGAGAACTTCGGTTCCATCGACGACATGATCGCGGCCCTGCGCACCAAGCGCGAGGACCGGCTGGCCTGGGCGATCGTCGAGTGCATGGCGTCGAGCGAGACCGCCTTCTTCCGTGACCGCGCGCCTTTCAACCTGTTCCGCGACGAGATTCTGCCGACCCTGGCCCGGCTGCGCGACGGCGAGCCGATCCGCATCTGGAGCGCGGCCTGCGGCTCGGGCCAGGAAGTCTATTCCCTGGCCATGACCATCGAGGACCAGCGCGCCCTGATCCCCGGCGCCAAGCTGGAGCTGTTCGCGTCGGATTTGTCGGAGCGCGCCCTGGAGAAGGCCCAGAGCGGACTCTACACCCAGTTCGAGATCCAGCGCGGCCTTCCGATCCGGCAGTTGGTTCGGCACTTCGAGAAGGCCGACGAGATGTGGGCGCTCGCGCCGCGGATCCGCCAGATGGTCCGCTGGCGTCGCATCAACCTGGTGGCCGACCTGTCGGCCGCCGGCCGCTTCGATGTGATCTTCTGCCGTTATGTCCTGGGCGCGCTGGTGGAGCCCATGCGGATTCGCCTGCTGGAGAACCTGGCCCGGGCGCTCAGTCCTGACGGCTTCCTGTTCCTGGGCCTCGGCGAGACCGCCACCAGCCTGTCGGAAGCCTTCCAGCCCGTCAGCGGCCGACCGGGGCTCTACGCTCGCAATCCTTCCTTTCGCGCCGCCGCCTGACAAGCGGAGCCCCAGTACGCTAGGATCGCCCTGATCACTCGGGGGATTTTCGATGTCCAAGCGCCTGCTGTTCGCCACCGCCGCCGTCCTGGCCGGGACCCTGGCGCTGGCCAGTTGCAAGAAGCCGGTCCCGGAGGCTTCCGCCCCGGCCGCGCCCGCACAGCCGGCGGCGCCCATCACGCAGCCGGATCCGGTCGAGCCTGCGCCACCCGCCGCGCCTCTGACCGGCTTCTTCCATCAGCCCGGCGTGAACCTCTTCGGCTACTATTTCGCCAAGGCGCCGATCCAGTTCGGCAACTTCAAGCTCCGTGAACTGCACCTGGGCACGGCCGAGGAGTTCGCCAGCTATGAGAAGGGACAGAGGATCTCGCCCAACTATGCGCCCGTCATGCTGGAGTTCGACGACGTCACCAGCCCAAGGCGCGAAAACGAGCTGGGCCAACCCTATCACGAGGTCAGCCGCCGGGTCCTGCCCACGGCCTATCGGGTCACCGCCGAGGAGGTGCGCTTCCACGGCCGGGACGAGATGCTGGGAGAGGTAAGCTTCAATAGCCGCCTGGACGCCAAGGCGCTGGAGCGGGTGCGGGCCGGCGGGGCGGAGGAGACGGTGCTCACCGGAACGCTGGCCGCCATGGGCCAGAAGTTGAACCGCGCCTTCGTCTGGTTTGGTGGCGACTGACCCATTCCTCCACGAAAAACCCCGCCGCAGAGACTGCGGCGGGGTTTCCAAGCCTTGAGAGGGCTTTGAAGCTTACTGCTTGGCGTCTTCAGCGGTGTTGGTCACGGCCGAACCGGCGGCCGAAACGTCCCGGCCGGCGCCCGAAAGGGTGTTGCAGGCGGAAATGGCGAAGGTGGCGGCCACGACGGCCAGCAGAGCAATCTTACGCATTTTTGGGTATCTCCCCGAGGAGTTGTTGAACTTGCGGGAGACGAACGGTCAGGCTGCCGCCTGGTTCCCTGTTTGCGGCTCTGGCTTCACTGTATTTTCCACGCCGGGGGTCGGGAACACCAAACGGACCGTCACGCCGCCGGATTCATTGCGCACCAGTTCGGTCCGGCCGCGCAATTGGCGGGCGAAGGCGGTCATCAAGGTGCGCCCGACGCCGGACGCGGTGAGCACCTCGTTGCTGGAGGTCCCGTCGTCGCTGATGTCCAGTTCGGCCTCGTCGCCGCGGACCTTGAAGGTCACGGTGAGCGTGCCGCCCCGACCGGCGAAGGCATGCTTCTGGGCGTTGGTGATGGCTTCGACGGCGAACAGGGCCAGGGGCGCCAGGCGGTCCGGGTCGATCACCAGGGCGTCGACATGCATCTCCGTCTTCACCGGCGCGCCGTGCAAGGCGTCGGCGGAAATGAGCTGCGCTGTCAGTTCCTCCAGGAAGGGGCGCAGGTCGACCTTCTTCAGGTCCGGTCCCTGGTAGAGGGCGCGATAGATGAGGGCGAGCGCGGTGATCCGCTGCCGGGTGTCGGACATGGCGGCCCGCGCGGCCGGATCGGTGAGCGCCCGCTGCTGCATGTTCAACAGCGAGGAGATGACCTGCAGGTTGTTCTTCACCCGGTGATGGATCTCGCGCATCAGCGCGTCCTTCTGGGCCAGGTTGTCGCGCAGGGTGGCGTCGCGGCCGACGATGGCGTCGGCCATCTGCTCCAGAGTCTCGGCCAGGTCGCGGATTTCGGGTGGCGCCTGCTCGGCCTGGATCGGCCGCACGGTGAGTCGGCCGCGGGCATAGAGGGCCGCGATCCGCTGTAGATAGGCGATCCAGCGGATCACCACCCGATCGGTCACCACCAGCACCGCCAGCAGGGCCAGGACGAAGGCCACGAGAGGAAGCAGCAGGCCGGTCAGCGGATTGAGCCGGGTCCAGGAGAACAGGCCCTGGGCCTTGGCCGACAAGATCACATAGAGGTCGTCGCCCACCAGGGCGGCGGCGGAATAGACCCGGCGGTCGCCACGTCGGTCCTTGGCGTACCAGACAACCGAGCCCTTGGCGTCGGCCTTGGCGCGCCAGGCGGGCGGCAGGTCCGGGAAGGCCTGGCCGTCGGTGAAGTTCATGTAGTGACCCTCGCGGTCGGCCAGCGCCACCTCGGCCTCGTCGGGCAGGGAGCGGTCGGCCAGGCGCGGGGCCAGGCTCTGCAGGGAGATCACCGCCACCAGGGCGCCGTCGAAGCCGACCTTGGGATCGGTCGCCCGCACGGCGGCCAGCAGGACCGGCTCCTTGGCGTAGAGCGCGCCGGGGTCACGGGTGACCACCAGATTGTCGCCCTTTTGCAACTGCTGGAACCAGGGCCGCTCAGCTCGAATCAAATCGACCGGCACATCGTTGGCCGCGCAGGCCACGCGGCCGCGACGGTCGAAGCGGATCAGGTTCGAATAGCCGGGAATACGTCGGGTCACCTCGGCCAGTCGCTGGGCGCACTGGAAGCCGACGGAGGCCGGCGCAAGGGTCTCCAGCAGGATGTCGGCGGCCTCCATCCGCGCCCGCGCCGTGGCGGCGCTGCGTTCGGCCGAGGTGGCGAGGTTCTGGCGCACGATCTCGCCCTCGCGGCGGAAGGCCATCGAGGACTGGATGGCGCCGAGGATCAGAACCGGTAACAGGGCGGCGGCGAGCGCAGCGGTGAGGCGCACTCGGATCGTCGACAAAGAACCCCAAGGGGATGTGATCATGTGGTCGCCCGTCGCCTAGAGCATTTTCCGATAGGTGTGAAACGGCTATCGGATCGAAAAATGCTCTAACTTTTTGAATTAGAGCCCTTTTGATCCGATCTGACTGAAGCGGTCAGATCGGAAAGGGCTCTACCGGGCGCTTGAGAGCCGCTCCGCATCCGCGAGGATGGAGCGCATGGCGTCGCCGGCGGCGCCACCATCGCGCTCATAGGCGCCGTCGTCGAGGATCGCGTGAAGGGCGCGCCGAGCCCGGCTGACCCGGCTCTTCACGGTGCCGACCGCGCAGTTGCAGATCTCCGCAGCTTCCTCGTAGGCGAAGCCTCCGGCGCCCACCAGCACCAGGGCTTCCCGCTGTTCGGCGGGCAGCATGGCCAGCGACAGGCGCAGTTCGTCCAGGGCGACGGGCGCCTCGGGGTCGTCCACGGCCACCAGGGTGCGCTCGGCCGCTTCCTGGTCGAGCTGGGTCTGGCGCCAGGACCGGCGCTTCTCGGAATAGAACTGGTTGCGCAGGATCATGAAGGTCCAGGCCTTCATGTTGGTGCCCATCTGGAATGAGTTGCGGGCGTCCCAGGCCTTCATCATGGCGTCCTGCGCCAGATCGTCGGCGCCTGCCGGTTCGCCGGCCAGGGTACGGGCGAAAGCCCGCAGGTGAGGGATCAGCTTGACCAACTCCCGCTTGAACGCCTCGTCCTCCGCGGGTGTGCGGTTGGCGTTCTTTGAGTCGTCCCCCGCCATCAGCCGTTCTCCGAAGAACGCTTGTCAGCCTTGCGGAGGATATCGAGAAACTCGTCGGGAACCGGTTCGTTGACCACCTCGTCGAACATCTGGCGCAGGCGCGCGCCGATCGCCTGCTGGCGGAGCCGGGCTTCGTCGAGGGCGGCGGAGACTTTGCGCCGGTCCTCATTGGGTGTGTGTTCGATCATGTCATCGGCGCTCCGCTTGCGCGGCGCTTGCCCCCTCGATTGGTCATCGTCGCCCGTCAACGTCCCGCTCCGGTTCCGGTTCCCTTGATCAGGCCCTAGGATGGACAAAACGCAGGCGGGAGGGAACCGGTTCCCCGCAGCGACGTTTCCGGCGCTATGGTGAGCGCTGTCGGGGCATGTGACCCGAGGCGTTCGTGTGTTTCTTACGGGGAGGGTATCACCTTGAGTCTGTTAGCCCGATTGGCGCCGCATCTGCCCTATGTGCGCCGCTACGCCCGCGCCTTGACGGGCGATCAAACCACTGGCGACCACTATGTCCGCGTCGCGCTTGAGGCGCTGGCGGCGGGCGAACGGGTGCTGGAGGCCAACCTCACCCCCCGCGTCGCGCTCTATCATGTCTTCCACGCCATCTGGCTGAGCACGGGCGCCAAGCTCGAACCGCGGGACGGCGGGATCACCGGCGACGACGCCAGCGGCCGTTTGATGCGCATCGCGCCCCGGTCGCGCCAGGCCTTCCTGCTCACCGCCCTGGAGGGCTTCACCCCTTCGGAGGCCGCCCAGATCCTGGGCGCCGACTTCTCGGAGGTCGAGGGCCTGATCAGCGAGGCCCAGCAGGAAATCGACGCCGAACTGGCCACCGATGTCCTGATCATCGAGGACGAACCGGTGATCGCCGCCGACATCGAGGCCCTGGTCACCGAACTGGGTCACACCGTCGTCGATATCGCCGCCACCCGCACCGAGGCGGTGGACGCCGTCAACCGCAAGGTTCCGGGTCTGGTGCTCGCCGACATCCAGCTGGCCGACGGCTCCTCCGGGATCGACGCCGTGAAGGACATTCTGGCCCGTTACGACGTGCCGGTGATCTTCATCACCGCCTTCCCCGAACGCCTGCTGACCGGGGAACGTCCGGAACCCACCTTCCTGATCACCAAGCCCTTCCAGCCGGAAACGGTAAAGGCGGCGATCGGCCAGGCGTTGTTCTTCCATCCGCGGAACGCCAAACAGGCCGCCTGATCTTCGAGCCAGCAGCTTGAGCGGAACGCCGGCGTCGCGCCGGCGTTTTCGTGTTCAGGCGTCCGCATCGGGGCGCAACCTTTCCGGAGTAGACCGCATGCTGGGCTGGGCCTTGACCTTCGCCGTTCTCGCTATCGTGGCGGGCTTCCTGGGCTTCATGAGCCTGGCGGGTCTGGCCGCCACCGTGGCCAAGGTGCTCTTCGTCGTTTTCCTGGTGCTGCTGGTGGCCAGCTTCGTCATCCGCGCGGTGCGAGGACAGTCGGTTCTCTAGAGCGTCAGGGTTAGGTGGAAGCCGGTTAACTCGTCCGACGCGCTCTATCTTCTTGGAGTTAGAGCCTTTTTCAACGGGCCAGATGCTTCTATCTGACCCTAAAAGGCTCTAGCGGAGTCGACGTCGAGATATGAAAACGGCCGCCCGATGGGGCGGCCGTTTTGCATTGGGGACTTGAGACGACCTAGCGGGGCTGGTCTGGCGTGTTTTGCAAGGTGGCCTCGGCCGGGGCGCCGGCCGTGAACGCCTGGGCGTCGGCAGGCTGGCGGGCGTTGTCGACCTCGGTGGAGGCCAGGTTGTCAGCCTGCCAGGTCCAGGCGCCGAAGAGGGCCATGGCGGCCAGGGCGGTGGAGACCAGCAGCACCCAGAAGACGTGACGGCCGAAGCGGCCCTGGCGGGCGCGGGTGGCGGTCAGGACGGGATGGGTGGAGGAATCGCGGGAGAGGACAGCCATGGGGGTGGCTCCTTGTTACTTAGTTCGGGAAGTAGCTGAACGGACCAGGAGGCACGGGCCGCCCGGCCTCATGAACGCTGCTGAGCTGACCAATCAGGCCGCCGGCGAAGGCGACCCCGAGAATCACGGCGACGGCGGTGGAGCGGCGGCGAGCCTGACGCTGACGCGTGGTGGGCGCGGTGAAGAGGACGGGCCCGCTATGGGGCGCTTCATAGCCACGGATCATGATGGGGGCACCCCAGAATTTCGGCACGAGCCGCATGCCCGCATTTCGCTAACGTCACAGTCGTGCTGCTGTTCCCGCTCATCGACGGTTCAGGTGCGCTGGTTCAAAATGGTCGCAATGAGGTCACGGCCTCCCCATCTATTGAGCACCATGATCAAGCCCAGACACGTTCTCGCCGCCGGCCTCGCCGCCGGCCTCATGTTCGCCTTCGCGAACCTCGCCTCCGCGCAAGGGAGCCTGGAGGGTCGAGAAGTTCGCGCCTCCGACGGCGCGGTGCTGGGGACCATCGCCAAGGTGATCACCGGCGCCGACGGTCGTCCGCTGCAGGTGCTCGTGCAGCCCAAGGGCGTGCGGGCCGCGGGGCCTCGCAGCCTGCCCTACAAGGCCCTGAGTCCGGAGGGCGACCAGTTCGTCATCCCGCTCAGCAAGGCGGAGTTCGACTCGATGCCGGCGGTGGACCTGGCGGCGAAATAATTTTCAAAAAACTCGCGCGGAGCGGGAACCAAGGATTCCAGAACGAGTTTGATATTTGCGAAGGCGGCGACGCCCCCCCGACTTGAGACCGGCGCACACGCCGGTCTGCCGCCTTCGCACCCCATTCTCGATGTGCACACCTTCAAGGCGGCTCTCCCCAGAGCCGCCTGATTTTTCGCGCGCTATACGATAGTCCGTCTCTATTTTCGGGGTGTCGAGAGCTTGAGGGTCACGTCGGCGCGGCGGCGCAGGGGCCGGGTGTCCCCCGAGGCGGTGACGGAGCCGGACTGACCGGCGGCGCTCAGGTCGAACTCCGCGGCGGGCAGGCCGGTGGCCGCAAGCGCCTTGGTGACCGAGGCGGCGCGCTGCTTGGAAAGTTCCAGATTGGCGGCGGGGACGCCGGCGGCGTCGGCCAGGCCCAGGACCAGCACCTTGTCCACCCGACAGCCCTTGGCCTGGTCGGCTGCGGCGCGCAACACCGCGCGGCCTTCCTTGGTGACATCGGCGGAGTCGGGCTCGAAGTAGATATCGACCGTCACGTCGGCGCAGCTGGCCTCGCGCTTGACGATGCGGTCGCGTGCGCTGGTCATCGTTGTGCAACCCGCCCCCAGGATCGCCACCACCAGAACCGCCGCGCCAAGTCCACGAACCGTCGTCATGAGCCACACCTTCAGGAACAAGCCGCCACCATAGCCCAGCGCCGTGGCATAGCCATCCATGCCAGCAACGCATGGCGACGCTTGACGTTTCCTGCCGCTCGGCGCCGGAACCCCTAACAGCCTCCACCGTTTCGAGAGTCCAATACGCGAACGGAGACCACGACCATGCTGTGGAAACGACGCAACAAGATTGCCAACGAGACCCTCGCCCACGAAGAGCACGAGGTCCGTGACGCCTATGCGCGCGGCCGCCGTGATGAGCGCAAGGCTCGCAAACGTCATCCGATCATGATGACCCTGACCTTCGCCGCAGCCCTGGTGGGCGGCGTGGTCCTGGTGCTGGCCGCCAAGGAGGGCTCCTTCGCCCGCAGCGGCGGTATCGTCGACCACGGCCTGGCGCTGGCGACCGACCGCGCCCAGCCGGTGGTGATGGACGCCGCCCGTGACTTCAAGGCCAAGACCTTCCGTCAGACGGAAAGCTGAGGCCTGGGTGGGGAGCAAGATTCGTAGCATCGAACTGATCGCCAACACCGCTTCGGGAAGTGTTGGTGCGGGCGCCCCTGACGAGGCGCGCGCGATCCTGGCCGAATTCGGCGGCAAGACGAACGTCTGCGTTCCAGAGAACGGCGACCTATCGGGCTGTCTGCAGGCCGCCGTCGACCGGGCGCCCGATCTGCTGGTCATCCTTGCCGGAGACGGCACGGCCCGCGCGGCGGCCGAGCTGTGCGGCATGGAGGGGCCGGTGATCGCCCCCCTGCCCGGCGGCACCATGAACATGCTGCCCAAGGCGGTTTACGGCACAACCGACTGGAAGGCCGCCCTGCGCGACACTCTGGAGTACGGCGAGGAACGCCCCCTCGGCGGGGGGGTGGTGGACGGCCGGCTGTTTCTGGTGGCCGCCATCCTCGGCTCTGGCGCGCTGCTGGCGCCTGCCCGCGAAGCGGTGCGCGAGGGCCGCCCGGTGATCGCGTTCCACCGCGCCCGCCGCGCCTGGCGCCGCGCCTTCTCCGGCCGGCTGCGTTACAGCCTGGACGGCGGCCCCCGCGGCATGGCCGAAGCGCTGACCTTCATGTGCCCCATCGCCTCGCGCGCCCTCGATGACGACGATCAGGTCCTGGAAGCCGCGGTCCTTGATCCCGCCGGGGTGGCCGAGGCCCTGCGTATCGGCCTGGCCAGCGTCATGGGCGACTGGCGCAATGACCCTGCGGTCCAGGCCATCGCCTGCCGCCAGGCTCGGATCTGGGCCTCCAGCGGCATCCCCGCCGTTCTGGACGGCGAGCCTGCGCGGCTGAAGGCCAGCGTCCAGGTCACCTGGAAGAGCGAGGTCACCCGCGTCCGGGCGCCGCCAAAGACCGCCAGGCCCGATGAACCTGCTGCCCCGGCGTCGAAGACCGTTAAGGCGAAGGCCTGATGCGGATCGCCCACCTCTCCGATATCCACTTCGGCGGGGAGAACGTCGAGGCCGTGGCCGCCGCGACGCAACGCCTCGCCGCCGACCACCTGGACCTGGTTGTGGTGTCAGGCGACCTGACCCGGTTCGGCGAGAAGGGCGAGTTCACCGCCGCGGCGGCCTGGCTGAAGCAGCTGCCTGAACCCCTGCTGGTGACGCCCGGCAATCACGACGCGCCCTATTTCGCCGTGTACGATCGCGTCTTCACCCCCTTCGCCCGCTATGAGCGCGCCATTGGCCGCGCCCGCTTCCAGACCCATCTCTCGCCGGGCCTCGCGGTCTATGGCGTCAACACCGCGCGCGGGGTGCAGCCCCGGGCCAACTGGTCCAAGGGCCAGATCTCCGAGCATCAGGTGGAGGAGGCCTTGGCCTGGTTCGCCAAGGCGCCGGAGGGTGTTCTGAAGATCCTGGTCTGCCACCATCCGCTCACCGAGATGCTGGGAGGGCCGATGACCGGAAAGGTCTGGCGTGGCGAGGCCGCCGCCAAGGCCTTCGCCGAAGCCGGAGTCGATCTGGTGTTGACCGGTCATATCCATGCCCCCTTCACCTGGCCCTACGGCTATGGTGACGGAAAGACCTATGCGGCCGGGTGTGGGACCCTGTCGGTTCGCGAACGTGGCGTTCCTGCCGGATTCAACATTGTTGAAACTGACGCCGCCGAGATGCGGATCACAGCCCTGGCCTGGACCGGGAAGAGCTTCGAGTCCGAGCGCACCTGGTCCCTGGCCCGCCGCTGAGATCTACGCAGGGCCGCACAGCAAAGCGCGCCCCCGACCAGGTCGAGGGCGCGCCATTCGCATCGTCGGGGCGTGGCTAGACGCTTCGCCCACGGACGAGGTGCATGACGAGGCTGACCACGAACAGCACCAGGAAGACAAAGAACAGAATCTTGGCGACACCCATCGCGGCGCCCGCGATGGAGGTGAAGCCGAGGAGGCCGGCGATCAAGGCGACCACCAGGAAGGTCAGGGCCCAGCTCAGCATGGGAGAAGCTCCGGTTGGTTTGCGTACCTAGTTCGAACGTGCGTCAAGCGCAGCCGTTCCCCCGGCGGACTCGACAGGCCCCGGATGCGTCCAGGCCTTCCCCTCGCCGCGGGCGGCGGCGTACTGGCTCTGCGCGAAGCTCCAGTTGGGCAGGGCCTCGAACCAAGCCTCGAGGAAGGCTTTCCGGTCATTCTTGTGATCCAGATAGTAGGCGTGTTCCCAGACGTCGCAGACCAGCAGGGGCGTCAGGCCCTGGTGAACGAGCAGGTCCTCAGCGTCGTGGGTGGAGAGCACCTTGAGGGCGTCACCTTCGGCCGCCAGCCACACCCAGCCCGAACCGAAGTGCCCCGCGCCCTCCTTCACAAACGCGGCCTTGAGGGCGTCAAGTCCGCCGAAGTCTCGGGCCACGGACTGGAGCAGGGCGCCGTCGAGGGTTTGCCGGCGCGTGCTCATGGCGGTCCAGAAGAAGGTGTGGTTCCAGGCCTGGGCGGCGCTGTTGAAGAGCTTCCTGGCCTTGTCGTCGCCGAAGGCGTCGCGGACCACCTCCTCCAGGTTCTTGGGCGTGGCGCCCGCCTTGGCCAACAGGTCGTTGAGCGTGTCGACGTACTTCTTGTGATGCTTCTCGTGGTGCAGATGCATCGTCGCGCGGGAGATGACCGGCTCAAGGGCGGCGTGGTCGTAGGGCAGCGGCGGCAGTTCGAACATGTTGGGGTTCCAGACTGGGGGTGGCGCGAACGCCTGTCCCTTCAGAAACCCCTGAACCCTGTGTCGGGTTCTCTACTTTTTCTTCGAGGTGTTGGTGGAGCGCGTCGCCATGGCCGTGGCCAGGATGGTGGCGACGATCTTGGGGTTCTTCAGCGCCACCAGACTCGCGCCGATAATGGCGCTGGCCGCGACGATCGGCTTGTCCTTGGCCAGGTCGATGAGGCGGGTGAGGGTGTCGCGTTCCTCGGCCTGCTTGCCGAACTTCGAGGGGCTGATCTTGATCAGCAGGACCAGGGCGCACAGCGCCATCAGCAAGGCTGCGGCGCCGGCCACGCAGGCGGCGGCCCAGGCAGGGCCCACCTGCGGCAGCACCGCGGCATAGAGCGCAAAGGCCAGGGCCACGACGACAACGACCGCCGCCGCGCCAAGCGCGGAGACGGCCGAAACGTAGAGAAGCGCCTTCTTGAAGATCAACGGTTACGGCCGCTGGCGAGCAGCAGACCCACCAGCAGGCCGACGCCCAGCGCGGTGCCGGCGGCCATCAGCGGCTTCTCGCGGACGCGCTCGACGACATAACGTTGGGCTTCGTCCAGATGTTCGCCGGCGTTGTCGGCATAGGTGCGGCTTTGGGCGCGGACCTGTTCCATGCCCTCGGCGACGATCTTCTCGAAGCGCTTGGCGGCTTCGGCGAAGCTGCGTTCGGCCTGGCTGGCCAGTTGGGTCGCGGCGTCAGCCACGGAGCTGGCGGCAGCCTTGGCTTCCTCGGCGGTCCGTTCGACGGCGTTCGCGGGCATTGAAGATTCTCCAGAAAATGGGGGCTGCCCCGCACGGCCTTGTGAGCGTGGGGAAGCACAGCCACAACGCCGCGCATCTTAGGCCGGTTCCGGCCGCCGCGCAAAGCCGTCGCGCCTGATCAAATTGTGTCTGGAATTGAGAAGTCCAACCCACGGTTCCTGTCGCGTCGGCGCGAACCGCGATCTATGATCGCTTCATGAGCGAAAAGGCCGCCGGCCTGAACCTGGACCGCAAGCGCCTCGACCTCGCGCTGCAGGCTGCGCGTCTGGGCGAGTTCGAGTGGGACATCGTCCGCGGCGTGTTTATCGTCAGCGACCGGATGGCGGCGATCACCGGCCTGCCCGCCGGTGAAATGCCGGTCAGCGGCCCTCAAGATATTCAGGACCTCGTCCATCCCGATGACCGGGAAGCCTTGAACAGCCTAATCCAGGACGGCCTGCGCACGGAAGGCCGCTACGAGGCCGAGTACCGCCTGCGCCCCGGCCCCAACGGCGAGATACGGTGGCTGCGGGCGGCGGGCATTCAGGTGCTGGATGACGCCGGAAAGATGATCTCCATCTGCGGCGTCATCCAGAACATCACCGACAGTCGCGTCGAGGAGGACCATCGCCGCACCCTGATGGCCGAGGTCGATCACCGGGTGAAGAACGTGCTGGCGGCGGTCCAATCGCTCGCCTACCAGACCGCTAAACGCACGACATCGCTGGATAGCTTCCTCTCCAATTTTTCAGGCCGGCTCAAGTCGATGGGCGCGGCCAACGAGCTGCTGACCGCGGCCCGGTGGCGCGGCGCGGCCATCGCCCACCTGACCGCCGCGGAACTGGGGGGCATCGCGCCGGGCCAGACCCGTTGGACTGGCCCTGAACTCTTTCTGACGCCGCGCGCCGCCAACGCCTTGTCGCTGGCCTTGCATGAACTGGCCACCAATGCGGTGAAGTTCGGAGCGCTTTCCACGGACGCCGGCCGGGTTGACGTCCGTTGGACCAAGACGGCGGGCGGCGGGTTCGAATTGAACTGGAATGAGAGCGGCGGCCCGCCGGTGGGAATTCCCGGGCACAGAGGATTCGGCTCGACCCTGCTGGCCCAGGTGACGGGGCGCGAGCTGAACGGTGAGGTCGTCCCCGAGTTCCGGGCGGGCGGGGTGCGGGTGCGGGTCACCGCAGGCGCCCAGACCCTGGTGGAGCGCCCCGACAATGTGCCCGAGGCGCCGGCGGTCAGGGTGTTCGAGACGACGCAGAAGACCGACCGCCCCACCGATCTGCGCGGCTCCAGGGTGCTGATCGTCGAGGACGCGGTGCTGTTGGCCCTGGAGCTGGAGACCGGCCTTTCCGACGCCGGCGCCGAGGTGGTGGGACCGGCCTATGAACTGGCCGAGGCCATGGCTCTGCTGGACGGCCATATCGACGCCGCAGTGCTGGACGCCAATCTCAACGGCCTGTCGGTGCATCCGGTGGCCGAGGCCCTGGCCGCCCGCGGCATCCCCTTCGTGTTCGCCACCGGCTATGGCGACACCGGCGCGCCGCTCGGCTTCGACGCCCCGATCATCCGCAAACCCTACGACGTGACCCAGGTCGCCGCCGCCGTCTCGGCCCTGCTCAACGCGACCTAGACATCTTCGCCGTTCAGGAACCTGATCATGGTCGCGTTCGCCGCGCGGTCCTGGATCATGAACAGGTGGCCGCCCTCGAAGAAGCGCAGCACCGATCCCTTGATGCGGCCGGCCAGGTTTTCCTGCGTCGCGGGCAGGGCGATGCCGTCATAGCGCCCCGCGGCGATCAGGGTGGGAACTTCGATCTGGTCCAGGCGATCCCAGGTGTCGTGATGCGCGCGCGCCTCCAACTGCCGCCGGGCGCCCATTTCCCGACCGGGTTCGCCGGCGAAGGGATCGACGGCGCTCATGGCGATGAGCTGCCTGTAGGTGTCGGGATTGGCCTGCGCCCAGGCGGCGTCGCGGCGAGTGTCGGAGACCGGCATCAGATGCTGGGCGCGGTCCTCGCCCTTCAGATGGTCGATCTCGTGGAAGGGGAAGGAGGCCCCGCCCGCTCCGCCCGGCGAGGTGCAGGCCAGGACCAGCCGGTCGACCCGGTGCGGGTGCCGCAAGACCAGCTCCTGGGCCACCATGCCGCCGAAGGACACGCCTATGACATGGGCCTTCTCGATCCCCAGCTCGCCCATCAAGTCCGACGCGTCATCGGCATAGTCGGCCATGCTGTAGTCGAGGTCGGGCTTGTCGGACCGCCCCAGGCCGCGCTGGTCGTAGGAGACCATGTCGAAGACCTTGGGGAACGGCCCGTCGAACTGGTTGGGTTTGTTGCGCAGATCGCCGCCGGTGCCGGAGATGAACAGCAGGGGCGGCCCCGACCCGGCCTGCTCGTAATAGATATCCAGGCCATTCACGTGGGCGGTGGGCATTCAATTTCTCCCTTGCGGCGACTACGGCGCCGCATCACCTAGGTTCCGACGGGCGAGAGTTCCGGGCAAGCGGGGAAGCAACATGAAAAGCGTCGTGGTCACGGGCGTCTCCACTGGCATCGGCTGGGGGACTGCCAAGGTTCTGACCGGCCAGGGCGTTCGGGTGTTCGGCAGCGTCCGCAAGGCCGCCGACGCCGACCGCCTGCGCCAGGAATTCGGTGACCGCTTTGTCCCGCTGGTCTTCGACGTCACCGACGAGGCTGCGGTGCGCGCCGCCGCCGATCAGGTCCGCGTGGCCCTGGCCGGAGAGCCGCTGATGGGCCTGGTGAATAATGCCGGGGTCGCCGTGGCCGGCCCCCTGCTGCATCTGCCCATCGCCGACTTCCGCCAGCAGATCGAGGTCAACCTGACTGGCGTGGTCACCACCACCCAGGCCTTCGCACCGCTCTTGAACGCCGGCGGCCAGGGGACATCGGGCAGGATCGTCAACATCAGCTCGGTGGGGGGCAAGAACGGTTCGCCCTTCATGGCCCCCTACAACGCCTCGAAGTTCGCCCTTGAGGGTCTGTCGGAGTCCCTGCGCCGGGAGCTGATGCTGTTCGGCGTCGAGGTCATCGTGGTGGCGCCGGGCGCCGTGGCCACGCCGATCTGGGGCAAGGCGCGCCCTGAGGATATCGAGCCCTATCGTGACACCGCCTTCTATCCGGCTCTGCAGAAGGTTCATGCCTTCATGACCGCCAGCGGGGCCGCCGGCCTGCCCCCCGAAGCCATAGGCGAGGCGGTGGCCAAAGCCCTGACCACCGCCAAACCCAAGGTCCGCTACACCATCACCCCCAATCCGGTGATGACCTTCATGATGGCCAACCTGCCCCGGCGGGTGGTGGATCGGATGGTGGGCAAGCGGCTGGGCCTGACCTAGCGCCTTCAGGCGAAGGGGCCGCCGGTTCGCCGTCCGAAAGCGCGGCAAGCTGAAGAGACCTAGACCTTCGGCATGAGGATCTGCTGGGCTGAGGCGCGGGCGATCAGGTCGCCGTCCTCACGCCGGAAGTCAGCCTCCACGGTGATCAACTGGCGGGTGACGGCGGTGACCCGGCCCTCGATGGTGAGAGGTCGCGCGGCGCCGACCTTCACGAACAGCATCTGTAGATTGATGGTCCGATAGTAGTTCTCGTCGGGCACGACGGTCATGGCCGCGAAGGCCAGGATCTGGTCAGCCAGCGCCGCCAGATAGCCGCCGAACATCGAGCCGTCGCCATTGATCACGTCGGGGCTGGGCTGCCAGGTCTTGCGCACCCAGCCCGTCCCCCAATCCTCCAGGGTTCCCAGCTTCAGGGTGGTCACCACCGGCGGGACCTCCAGGTTTCCCGCCTTCAACGCATCAAGTCGTTCGGTCGCCCAGGTCATTCCAAAATGCCTCGAAGTTGTTGAGGCGCAGACAATCCGAGCTAAGCTCAGATTTTCCTACTCGCCTTCAAGCAGAGGTCTTCAGCACATGGCGCAATCCCAACGCCGGCAACCGAGACAGGCCCGCGCGGTGGCGACCCAGGCCGCCATCTTCGAGGCCACGGCTCAGATTCTGGAGGGGCAGGGGGAAGCGGCCTTGACCACCAACGCCATCGCCGAACGGGCCGGGATCAGCATCGGGACGCTCTACCAGTACCACGCCGACAAGAGCTCGATCCTGGTGGCCATGGCGCTGGCCGAGAACGCCAAGGTGCGCGAGGCTTTGACCGCTGCGGCGGGGCCGGACGGGGTTTCCAGCGCGCGCCTGGCGATCCGCGTTCAGATCGCCATCATGGCCGACCGTCCGGCCACGCGGCGGGCCTGCCTGAAGGCCATCCTGGCGACCGAGCTCATCCCCACCGAGGAACGGACCACCAACCGGCTCATCGAGCGCCATCCCGGCGACCGCCTGGACCGCTTCGTCATCAGCCGGGCGGTGATCGGGGTGATCCGCGCCGCGGTGCTGGAGGGCTCGCCGGTGCTCACCGATCCGGGGCTGGAGGACGCCCTGGTGAAATTGGTGGAGAGCTACGCGCTCTAGGTTGGCGGCTTATGGATCGGGTCGATCCAGGCCACGCCCTGCGGTTTCTCCACCGGCTCGATGTCCAGGTTCACCACGACGGCGTCGCTGTCGCTGCGCACCAGCAGGCATTCCAGGGTCTCCTCGGCCGAGGCGTTGATCTCCTGGTGCGGCACATAGGGCGGCACATAGATGAAGTCGCCGGGGCCCGCCTCGGCGGTGAACTCCAGGCGCTCGCCCCAGCGCATCCGCGCCCGGCCTTTCAACACATATATGACGCTCTCCAGCGGCCCGTGGTGGTGGGCGCCGGTCTTGGCGTCGGCATGGATGTGGACGGTCCCGGCCCAGAGTTTCTGGGCGCCAACGCGGGCGAAGTTGATCGCCGCGGCCCGGTCCATGCCCGGGGTCTGGGGGGTGTTGGTGTCGAGTTGGTCGCCGGGGACGACGCGGACCCCGGTGTGCTTCCAGGCGTCCTCGGGGATATCGGACATGGGTCAGGTCTCCGGCTGAGGCCCTAGACTATGCCCTTGGCCCGCAGCTCCGCCACTCGGTTTGCATCAAGGCCCGCCAGGCCGGTCAGCACCTCGTCGGTGTGCTGGCCGAGCGTGGGCCCAGGCCAGCGAACCTTGCCCGGCGTCTCTGACATCTTCGGGAAGGCGTTCTGCATCTTGATCTTGCCGAACACCGGATGGTCGGTCTCCACGATGGTGTCGCGCGCCTTGTATTGCGCGTTCTCCAGCATGTCCGGGGCCCGGAAGACGCGGCCCGACGGGATGCCCTCGGCCTCCAGCAGGGCCAGCAGATCGTCCAGGGTGAAGCCCTGGGTCCAGTCGGCGATGATGTCGTCCAGCTCGCCCTGGTTTACGCCGCGCGAGGCGTGGTCGACGAACTTCGGGTCCTTGGCCAGCTCCGGTTGGCCCATGGTCTGGGCCAGGCGCGCGAAGACCGTATCGCCATTGCCACCGATCAGGATCATCTCGCCTTTGGCGCACGGATAGACGTTGGAGGGCGCGATCCCGGGCAGGATCGAGCCCGAGCGTTCGCGGACGTAGCCGGTCAGGTCGTATTCGGTGACCAGGTTCTCCATCACCGCCAGGACGCTCTCATAGAGGGCGACGTCCAGCATCTGGCCACGGCCGGTATTGGCCCGATGGTGCAGGGCCATGGTGATCCCCATCACCGCGTGCATGGCTGTCAGGCTGTCGCCGATGGAGATGCCGGCCCGCGCCGGGGGCCGGTCGGGCTCGCCGGTGACGTGGCGCAGGCCGCCCATGGCCTCGCCGATCAGGCCGTATCCGGCCCGGCTGGCGTAGGGTCCGGTCTGGCCGAAGCCGGAGACCCTGGCCATGATCAGGCCGGGATTGGTGGCCGCGAGCGCCTCATAGCCCATGCCCCACTTCTCCATGGTGCCGGGGCGGAAATTCTCGATCAGGATGTCGGCCTTGGCGATCAGGCCCGCCGCGATCTCCCGGCCTTCCGGGGTGCGCAGGTCCAGGCCCACCGACTGCTTGTTGCGCCCGATCACCGGCCACCAGGGCGACAGGCCCTGGGGCAGGCTGCGGCCCCACTGACGCATGGGGTCGCCGGTTTTCGGATCCTCGATCTTGATCACGCGGGCCCCGAAATCCCCGAGGATCTGGCCGGCGAAAGGCCCGGCGATCAGGGTGCCCATCTCGATGACCACGAGGTCCTTCAGCGGGCCTTGGGCGGCGTCGGTCATTTGAAACTCCCCGGAACAGGACAGCGCGCCATGGGTTTGGACCGGCACGAGCGGGTCGTTGGACCCGCGCGAACGCCTATCTGTCAATGCTCCAGGAGTACCTCATGAGCCGCCATCTGCTGATCGCGGGCGCGTGCGTCGTCGCCCTCTCCCTCGCCGCCTGCGGCCAGAAGGCCGAGACCACGCAGGGTGCCGCCACCCCGGCCGAGCAGGCGATGACCCCGGACGCCAATCCCGCCGCCACCATTCCGAGCCCCCAGAACGAGGCCGCCGCCGTCGACTTCGTGCCCCAGGCCGCCGCCAGCGACATGTTCGAGATCGAGGCGGCCAAGATCGCCCAGAAGCGCTCCGCCAACGCCGAGGTGAAGAAATTCGCCGGCGACATGATCACCGCCCACACCAGGTCGACGGCGGGGCTCAAGAAGGCCATCGCCGATTCCGCCCAGACCATCACCCCGCCGGCCGCCCTGCCCAGCGACCTGCAGGGCAAGCTTGACGACCTGAACAAGGCCGACGCCAAGGACTTCGACAAGAAGTACGTCGACGGCCAGGTGGACGCCCACCAGGGCGCGCTCAACCTGATGCAGCGCTACGCCGAGGACGGCGATGTCATGGCCATCAAGGCCTTCGCCGCGGCCACCGCCCCGGTGGTCCAGGGTCACCTCGACACGGCCAAGGCCATGCAAGCCAAGATGAAGTAGGGCGCTTAGACCCCCGCCCCAGGCGTCCCGGCGCGAGGGGCGGGGTTCCCTTCGAAGGGGTGGGGGCGTAAGGCCGCTCTCATGACCGATTACGTCCTTGCTCCGCCGGCTCAGGCCGCCGTCCCCGTCGAGGGCTCGAGCGCCCTCTTTCCCGTCCGCCGCATCCTTTGCGTGGGCCGCAACTACGCCGCCCACCGACGCGAGATGGGGGGCGACGACCGCGATCCGCCGTTCTTCTTCGCCAAGCCCGCCGACGCCGTGGTGATCCCCGGCGGCCCGGTTCCCTATCCGGCCCGCACGTCCAACCTGCATCACGAGATCGAGCTGGTGGTGGCCCTGAAGGGGGGCGGTTCGAACGTCGCTGTCGAGAACGCGCTGGACCTGGTCTACGGCTATGCGGTGGGCGTCGACCTCACCCGCCGCGACCTCCAGAACGCCGCCAAGGACAAGGGCCAGCCCTGGGAGGCCGGCAAGGCCTTCGACGCCTCGGCGCCGATCTCCGCCATCCGCCCCTGGACCGGCCCCGCCCCGCAGGGCCGCATCGCCATCTCGGTGAACGGGACGGTGAAACAGGAGGGTGTGGTGGCCGACATGATCTGGAACGTCGCCGAGATCATCAGCGAGGCCTCCAGGCTCTGGACGCTCACGGCTGGCGACCTGATCTTCACCGGCACCCCCGAAGGTGTCGCGGCCATCGTGGCCGGCGACAGGGTCGAAGGCGAAGTCGAAGGCGTCGGCGCCCTCAGCTTCACGGTGGCCTAGGATGAGCCTCACCCTCTATTCCCAATGGCGGGCCACCGCCCCCTATCGCGTCCGTATCGGCCTGGCGCTCAAGGGCCTCGACTACGCCTATGAGCCTGTCGACCTGGTGGCCGGCGCCCAGCACAAGCCGGCCTATCGGGCGGTCAACATCCAGCGCCTGGTGCCGACCCTGGACTTTGGCGACGGGACCGACGCCCTGACCCAGAGCCTGGCGATCCTGGAATATCTCGACGAGACCCATCCCGAGCCGGCCCTGCTGCCCAGGGATCCGATGGACCGCGCCCGGGTGCGCGCCATGGCCGGGGTCATCGCCTGCGACATCCATCCGCTGAACAACATGCGGGTCCAGCGGGCCTTGGAGGCCATGGATGTCGCCGCCCCGCGCCGCGCCAAGTGGACCGAGCGCTGGATCGTCGACGGCTTCAACACCCTGGAGCCGATGATCGCCAAGTATGGCGCGGGCTTCTGCTTCGGCGACACGCCGACGATCGCCGACTGCTGCCTGATCCCGCAGATCTATTCAGCGGCCCGGTACAAGGTGGAGCTCGACGCCTGGCCCGCGATCCAGGCCGTGGGGCAGCGCTCGAAAGAGCACCCAGCCTTCATCGCCGCCCTGCCGGAGAACCAGCCGGACGCAGTTCCCGCCTAGTTCCCCCTCACCCGCACCCGCGCCGTGACCTTGCGCCCCTCGCCGTCGATGACCATCAGGCGGTAGAAGCCCGGCCCCTTGGGCCGCCAGACCACGCGGCCCGAGACCGGGTCGCGGTCCAGGGGCTCCCCCTCGACGTACCAGGAGAGGCCCTCACCGCCGGCGGCCAGGACCAGGCCCCGCGACTTGGGGCCGAAGCTTTCCACCTGCACCGCCGCGCCGTCCGGCGGGAAGATCAGGCGCGGGCCTTCGGAGACGGTGTCCAGGCTCTGCAGGGCGGTCGGGGCGGCGCGCGGCGCTATGG
>NZ_JBBKVV010000062.1:0-3477 GCF_037968635.1 Phenylobacterium sp. | reverse complement strand
GCCGCCTGCTCGGCGGCCTGACGGGCCTGATGTTCGCGGGCGAGTTCGATGGCGCGCTGACGGGCGCGTTGTTCCTCGGCCGAAAGATTGCCATCGGCGGTGGGGCCGCCGGCCGGGCGCGGCGCTGACGGCGCCGGCGGGGTGAAGACCCGCTTCTCGGCGGGCGACGGCGCAGCCAGGTTGCCCTGGGGCGCGGAATGGGTGCGGGCGCGCTTGGTCTCGACGACCACCGTCTTGGACCGGCCGTGGCTGAAGCTTTGCTTCACCGTACCCGCGCTCACCGACCCTGCGACGCCACGCGGCTTCAGGGTGAGAGGTGTGCGTCCGCCAGGGGCGGGGGGTCGGCCGTTGTCGTTCTCGTCGCTCATGCGCTCGCTTTACATACCGGTCGGGCGTCCCGACCACGTTCAATAGCTTTAGGCGCGCGGAACGAGGTTCGTTCCGCCCGCCTCTTCAGGGCTCCTCGCGCCAACTCTCGGGAAGGAGCGGGCGGAAGCCGGATAGTCGGTGGACATCGAATGTCCACTGTTCGGCGCCGCGCCCCGCAAGGAAGGCGGTGTGTATCACATTCTCTCCACCCAAGGCCAAACCCAATTCCTCATTGGAATAGAGTCCGAGAAGCTTGGGCGCCCGCGGTGACTTGCGGGCCACATTCAGGATCTTGCGGCGACCGTCCGCCGCGCCGTCGGCGGCCTCGATCACCCAGGCCGCGCGGCCGGCGTTCAACGCCGAGGCGACCTTTTCATAGCCAGAGATAAGGTCGCCCGCCCGCTTGGCAAGGCCCAGCCCGTCCAGGACGCGGCGCCGCAACAGGCTGTCCACCTGGTCGGCGAGATCGGGACTGGCGCTGAGCTTGGCCTTGGCGGAGCGGGAAAACAGCCCCTTACGGGCCGCGGTCTCCACCGAGGCGCGGTCGGCGGCGACCCACATCCCCCGGCCCGGCAGCTTGCGCGCCAGGTCCGGCACCACGACCCCGCCCGGGCCCGCCACGAAGCGGATCAGGCGGTCCTCAGCCATCACCTCGCCCGTGACGACGTCGCGCCGCTCGCGCGCGACCTGCGCCAGGGTGGTGGGGACGGTGGAGGCGGTCACGCTGAGGCTTACGCCTCCTCGCTGTCGGCGGCGGGAGCTTCTTCCTCGGCCTCGGTAGGCGCCGGCGCGGCGGCTTGAGCGCCGCGGACGCCGAACACCTGTTCTTCTTCCGAGAGTTCGACCTCGGCCACCTCTTGGACTTCCGGCTCAGGCGGGGCCTCGACCCAGCCCATCACCACGCGGGCGCGCATGATCAGGGCCTCGGCGTCGGCCGCGTCCATGTTGAAGGCTTCCAGGATGCCCGGCTCGCGGACCCGCTCGCCGTCCTTGCTTTCGAACCAGCCGCGCAGGTCGTCGGGGATCAGGCCGGCCAGGTCCTCGACACTCTTCACGTCGCCGGCGCCCAGGGCGACAGCGACCGGCAGGGTGACACCCTCGATCTCCAGCAGGCTGTCCTCGACGCCGTATTCGCGGCGCTTGCCATCCAGCTCGGCGGCTTCCTTTTCCAGGAAGTCGCGGGCGCGGGCCTGGATTTCCTCGGCGGTGTCCTCGTCGAAGCCCTCGATGGCGGCGACTTCGGCGTTCTCGACATAGGCGACATCTTCAACCGAGGCGAAGCCTTCGGTGACCAGCAGCTGGGCGATGACCTCGTCGACGTCCAGGGCTTCCTGGAACAGGGCGGTCCGCTCGGTGAACTCGCGCTGACGGCGCTCGCTCTCCTGGCTCTCGGTCATGATGTCGATCTGCCAACCGGTCAGCTGGCTGGCCAAGCGCACGTTCTGGCCGCGGCGGCCGATGGCCAGGCTAAGCTGCTCATCGGGAACGACGACTTCGACGCGCTCGTCCTCCTCGTCCATGACGACCTTTGAGACCTCGGCGGGGGCCAGGCCGTTGACGATGAAGGTCGCCTCGTCCGGGCTCCACTGGATGATGTCGATCTTCTCGCCCTGCAGCTCGGCCACCACCGCCTGCACGCGCGACCCGCGCATGCCGACGCAGGCGCCGACGGGGTCGATGGAGCTGTCGTTGGACACCACGGCCATCTTGGCGCGGCTGCCCGGATCGCGGGCCACGGCGCGGATTTCGATGACGCCGTCGTAGACCTCAGGAACTTCCTGGGCGAACAGCTTGGCCATGAAGCCGCCGTGGGCCCGGGACAGCAGGATCTGCGGGCCCTTGGTCTCGCGGCGGACGTCGTAGATGTAGCAGCGGATGCGGTCGCCGATGTTGAAGTTCTCGCGCGGGATCGACTGGTCGCGGCGCATGATGCCCTCGCCACGGCCCAGGTCGACGACGGTGTTGCCGTACTCGACCCGCTTGACCACGCCGTTGACGATCTCGCCCACGCGGTCCTTGAACTCCTCGTGCTGGCGCTCGCGCTCGGCCTCGCGGACCTTGCCGGTCACCACCTGGCGGGCCATCTGGGTCTGCACGCGGCCGAATTCGAAGGGCGGCAGAACTTCTTCGTAGGTCTTGCCGACGAAGGCGTCCTTGTCGACGCTGAGGGCTTCCTTCAGACGGCGCGAGCCCATGGGCTCGCTGGGGCCGTCCTCGCTGTCCTCGGCTTCATAGACCAGATCGTCGGGGATCACGGTGATCACACGCTTGATGATGGTCTCGCCGGTCTTGGGATCGATATTGACCCGGATGTCGTGCTCGGCGCCGTAGCGCGAGCGGGCGCCCTTCTGGATCGCCTCCTCGATCGCCTCGATGACGATCTCCTTGTCGATCGACTTCTCGCGGGCCACGGCCTCGGCGATCTGCAGGAGTTCAAGCCGGTTGGCTGAAATGCCGGTCAGGCTCATGATCTTATCCTCTTACTCGGGCGTCTGTTGTGGGGTGTCGGCCAACCGTGCGGCGCGCTCGTCGGCGCCGCGCTTCATCAGCTGGTCGGTCAGGATCAGTTTGGCCTCGACGATCCACGCGAAGGGGACGAGCGCGGTCTCCGCCTCCCCTTCCAGATCGATGGCCACGTTGTCGTCCTCGATCCCAGCCAGCATGCCGCGGAAACGCTTGCGGCCGTCGGCGACGCGGTCGAGTTCGAGCCGGGCCTCATGGCCCTCGTAGTTGGCGAAATCCTTCATCCGGGTCAGCGGCCGGTCGACGCCGGGGGACGAGACTTCAAGGGTGTATTCGCCGGTGATCGGATCGGCGGCGTCCATGATCTCGGAGATGGCGCGCGACAGCTTGGCGCAGTCTTCCACCACCATCTCGCCGTCCGGGGTCTCGGCCATGATCTGCAGGCGCCGGGCATGCTCGCCGCCCATCAGGCGCAGGCGGACGATCTCGTAACCCGAGGCTTCCGCCACCGGGTCCAGCAGCTCCAGGAGCGTCCTATCTTCTGTAGTCTTGCCTCGCATGGGCTCGGCGGCTCTCCGGCAACAAAAAAGCGGCCGGGCCGAAGCCTGCCGCTCATAGGCGCTATCCAGCGCTTACGGACGATGT
>NZ_JBBKVV010000061.1:0-154417 GCF_037968635.1 Phenylobacterium sp. | reverse complement strand
CACGCAGCCCATGACGCTGATCTGAGCGCGGCGTTATTCTCGGTTCATCACATTTCCGCTCCGCAACACCTTGGGGTCGCCAACGAAAACGGCCCCGCCGGGGAGGGCGGGGCCGTTCGTTTCTGCTGCGGTTGACCTAGCGGCGATAGCCGCCGCCGTAGCCCGCGCCATAGTCGCGGTCATGGCGCTCGTAGCGCAGCTGAGCCCGGATGGAGTCGAAGCGGCGGTCGAGGTCGGCGCGCTCCCAGCGGGTCACCACGCCGTCGGCGCGGTAGCGCCAGGACAGCTTCTCGGCGTAGCGGAGCTGGTCGCGCAGGCGGGACGCCTCACGCCGGCTGATCTGGTGATTGCGTTCGGCGCGGTTGATCCGGACCTGCAGGTCGTCCCCGCGGACGATGCCGCGCTCTGACCCTCGGTCCCACCCGCGATGGTCGCCGCGGTCGTAGGACTGGGCGGCGGCGGGAACGGCGGCGGCGGCCAGGGCGGAAGCGGCCGCGATCGAAATCAGAATCTTTTTCATCTTCCATCCTCCTAGGATGTCTCGCGGCGCCGGGCGGCGTCGCTTGAGGGGGAGATGAACATTTCGAACCTGAAATCGAACTGAGCCCGCCGTTGTCTGGCGTTCAGCTTCGCCGTTCAGGGTGTCAGGCGACGGCGCTCTGCGCGGCGGCGGCCGAGGCGGCGTTCTGGGCGGCGTCGTTCAGGGCCCGGCTGATGGCCTCATAGAGCTTGGCGATCTCGATGGGCTTGGCCACGTGACCATCCATGCCGGCCGCCAGATACTCCTCCACCTGATGCGACAGAGCGTTGGCGGTCAGCGCCACGATTGGGGTGCGCGGGCGGCCCTGCTCGCGTTCGGCGGCGCGGATGGCGCGCGCGGAGTCGATGCCGTCCATCACCGGCATCTGAATATCCATCAGGATCAGATCATAGGCGCCGTCGCGCCAGGCCTCGAAGGCCAGCTTGCCATCAGCGACGATATCAATCTCGAGGCCCAGCGATCCCATCACGGCGGCCAGGACCTGCTGGTTGGTGGGATTGTCCTCCGCGGCCAGCAGGCGCAGGGCGCCTTCCTCAGCGCTATCGCCGGTGGAGGCAGGGGCGGGGGCCGCCTCGACGGCGGTTCCGCGCTCCAGCGGAAGTTCGACGGTGAAGGTGGAGCCCTTGCCTTCGCGGCTGTCGACCCAGATCGCGCCGCCCATCATCTGGGTCAACTCGCGGCAGATGGCCAGGCCCAGGCCCGTGCCGCCGAAACGGCGGGTGGCGGAATTGTCGGCCTGCACGAACTTTTCGAACAGGGTGGCCTGTTTCTCGGCGGCGATGCCGAGCCCGGTGTCTCGCACCGTCAGCCGGAGGGCGCCGTTGTCCGGGTTTAGGCCGAAGCTGGCGGCGACGTCACCGGCCTGGGTGAACTTCACGGCGTTGGACAGCAGGTTGCCGACGATCTGGCCCAGCCGGTCGGCGTCGCCACGCCAGGCGCCCTGGGCGGTCGGTTCGACCTCCAGTTTGAAATCGAGGCCCTTCTTCTGGGCCATCACCGCGAAGCTCTCGCGGGCAGGGGATATGGCGGACTCCAGATCGAAGTCGTCCACCAGCAGGGTGAGCTTGCCGGCCTCGATCTTCGAAAGATCCAGCACGTCGTTAAGCACGGCCAGCAGCAGGCCTCCCGACTGGCGGATGACCTCCAGGCGTTCGCGCTGGATGTCATCCATCTGGCCCATGGACATGACCTCGGCCATGGCCAGGACGCCGTTCAGCGGCGTGCGGATTTCGTGGCTCATATTCGCCAGGAACTGAGACTTCAAAGTATTGGCGGCGTTGGCCGCGTCACGGGCCTCGACGAGTTCCTGCAAAGTGCGTTGCAGGGCCTGCTCGCGCTCGTCCAACTTGGCGAGGAGGTGGTTGAAGCTGGCGGTCAGGCTGCGGAACAACGCGTCCTGGGCCTCCACCTGAACGGGAGCGAAACTGCCGCTGGCGGCGACGTCGTGCATGGCGTCAGACAGTTTCTGCACCGGCGCGATCACCCTATGGGCGAGCCCGCGGGCCAAAAACAGCGCGATACCGACGCCCCCGAAGAACAGCGCTCCGGTCAGGGCGACAAACTGGGGGAGGAGGGCGCCGAGGGCCGGCGGCATGACATCCACCACCAGTTCGCCCACACGCAGGCCTTGCACCTTCACCGGCGCGCGAATGATGTCGGTTCCGCCAGGCGCACCTTTGGCGCGCTGGTAGGTGGCGACGACCTGGCCAGACGAATCCAGCAGACGCGCGCCGGTCACCGACTGGGCCTGGGAGAGGGCGGAGATCGCGGCTCGCGCGGCCTGGGCGTCCATCTGCGACAGGGCCGGGCCCGCGGCGCCCGCGGTGATCTCCGACAGCGCCACATGATTTATATGGCTCTGCTCGCGGGCGACCGCCCATTGCTGCAGCATGAAGGTCAGGCAGGCGGCGATCAACACCACCATCGTGGTGATCAACGCGATACCCGCCACGCGGGCATGGAAAGTCGCGTTGTGAGCCGGGCCCGTCGCGCGAAGTTGTTGGGTCATGAGCGTCCGCAGTCCCGTCCAGCACCTGGGAATAGGGCAATTCTCCTAACGCTTCGCTTCCAAGCACTCGCCTGATGGGAGAATGCGTGTCCTAGTCGACACACTCTCAACCTGTGCGCGTAGTTGTCGCAGTTAACAGAGTCTGAATCCCGTGGACGGAGCTTAACCTCTGGTTTACCTCTACTACCGTTGAGTTAATTCTCTTGGAGAGGGGCTCCCCCATGGAAAAGGCCTTTGTTGCGCAACGTGTCGCGACCAAGTTGTTCACGACGGAAGCCGCGGTTGACGCGGCCATGATCGAAGCTACCGAACTGATGGCGGACCTCCTGAAGGCCCGTTCCGACGTCGGCACCTCGCTGGTCTTCGCCGACGACGTTCAGATCAAGATGGTGGAAGCCATTAAGGCCCTGGGCGAAGCTCGCACCGCCATGGTCGGCGTGCACACCGAACTGACCGAAGCCAAGCTGCGCCTCGGCATCCGCACCAGCCTCGGCGGCGCGGAAAACAAGCCGAACTTCATGCGTAAGGCGGACAAGACGGCGATGCGCGAAGTCGGCTAACCCCGATTTGGTTGCAATAGTTTAACTAGTCCTGCGTCCCTAATGCCTGTTAGGGGCGCAGGAAATGCCGACAACACACGCAGCACAAATTCTCTGGGTCGCCATCATCGCGGCCTGCGCCTTCGGCCTCCTCAAGGGCGGTCCGGCAGAGCGCATCGGCGCGGGCATGACCCTGCTGATCTCCGTCGCCTTCATCATCGTTAACGAACTGGTGCCTGAAGTTGGCCGCCCCGTGCCGCACCTGGTGCTCGACGGCGTCCTGGCCCTCGCCTTCCTCGGCCTCGCGGTTCGCTATGCCAGCCTGTGGATCGGCGCGGTGATGCTGCTGCAGGGCGTACAGTTCAGCCTCCACGCCTATTTCTTCGTCACCAAGCTGACGCCGGGCGTCACCTACGCCATCGTCAACAACCTGGTCACCTGGGCCACCCTGTTGGGCATCGTGCTGGGTACATTCGCCTATGTCCGCCACAGCCGCGCTTCGGCGGTCACGCCGAGCGTCTAGGCCGGCAGCTTCTCCCGCGGCTCCAGGGTCGCCAGGGCCACGCCGCCGAGGATAAGGGCCAGGGCCACGAAGGCCGTCCAGCTCGGCCGTTCGGCCAGGAAGATCACCCCCACCGCTGTCGCCCACAGGGGCGCCATGTAGATGGCCATGGAGAGGAACAGCGGACCTCGACGTTGGATCAGATAGACATAGCCGATGGTGGCCAACGCCGTGGGAAACACCCCCTGGGCCGTCACCGCCAGCGCCGCGGACATCGGTGGCCAAGCCGGGAGGGGGCCGGTGAAGAGCGCGGCGAGCGTGGCGAACGCCGCCCCCCAGGCGCACATCATCAAGGCGCCGACACTCGACGGCACCGGTGGCGCGCGCTTGGTGACCACGTTGGAAACCGCATAAAGGGCCGCGCCGGCGAGCGCCCCGATCAGGGCCAGGGCCTCCAGGGAAAGACCGCCCGTCAGGCGAGGGCCCACCAAAACCAGCAGGCCGACAAACCCCAGCGCCACGCCGCCCGACTTGCGGGCGGTGAGCCGTTCGCCGGATACGAAGGCGTGGGCCAGCAGCGCGGTGAAGATCGGCGAGGCGCCGTTGCAGATGGCGTTGATCGCCGAGGGCAGGCGCTCGGCGGCCAGGGCGAACAGGGCGAAAGGCACGGCCATCCCCACCAGGCCGTTGAAGGCGTAGAAGCGCCAGGCGGGGTCGCGCCATCCCGGCAGGCCCTGGCGCTGGACCGCCAGCACGACGGCCAGGGTCGCCACGGCGATCCATAGCCGTAGGGCGGTGTTCCAGAACGGTGGGATGTGGGCGACGGCGATCTTCAGCGCCGCGAAGGCCGATCCCCAGGTGACCACCAGGGCGGCCAACACCAGCCAGTCTATGGGTTTGGGGCGGGTCATCGGGTTTGCGGCAGGCTCCAGCGGCGGTCGCCGCAGGGCCAGGAATCACGCCTTGCCGCCAAGGCCAAGCCTGCGTGTTGTCAGCGCTGCTCAATCTGTCTTTCGAAAAATTACGCTTGCCCTGATCCCCAAACCGGCGTTTTTGCGCGGCGGGCCACGCCCCCCCAACGGGGCGCTGCTCATCTGTAAGGATGGGAGACATCGCTATGAATACCCTCGCCAAGCCGGCCATGCGTCCGGCTCGCCCCGAATTCTCATCCGGCCCGTGCGCCAAGCGCCCCGGATGGAATCCCCAAAATCTCCAGAACGCCGTCCTCGGACGCTCGCACCGCTCCAAGCTGGGCAAGGCGCGCTTGAAGGACGCCATCGATCGCACGCGTCAGGTGCTGCAGGTGCCGGACGACTATTTGATCGGCATCGTCGCCGGTTCGGATACGGGCGCCGTGGAAATGGCCCTGTGGTCGATGCTCGGCCCCAAGCCCATCCAGCTGCTGGCTTTTGAGAGCTTCGGCAAGGACTGGGTCACCGACGTGGTCAAGCAGTTGAAGCTGCCGGCCGAAGTCCTCGAGGCCCCCTATGGCGAACTGCCGGACCTCACCAAGGTGCGCAAGGACGCCGACCTGGTCTTCACCTGGAACGGCACCACCTCGGGCGTTCGGGTCCCCAACGCCGACTTCATCGCCGCCGACCGTGAAGGCATCACCATCTGCGACGCCACCAGCGCCGCCTTCGCTCAGGACCTCGACTGGGCCAAGCTCGATGTGGTCACCTTCTCCTGGCAGAAAGCGCTCGGGGGCGAGGGCGCCCACGGCGTCCTGATCCTCGGCCCCCGTGCGGTGGCGAGGCTTGAAAGCCACACCCCCGCCTGGCCCATGCCGAAACTGTTCCGCATGACCAAGGGCGGCAAGGTCAGCCTCGACATCTTCGAGGGCGCCACCATCAACACCCCGTCCATGCTCTGCGTGGAAGACGCCATCGACGCCCTGAAGTGGGGCGAGGCCATCGGTGGCCTGACCGAGATGCAGCGCCGCGCCGACGCAAACCTGGGCGCGCTCGCCGAATGGGTCGCCAAGACCCCGTGGGTGGAGTTCCTGGCCGCCGATCCGGCGACCCGGTCCAACACCTCGGTCTGCCTGAAGGTGGTCGATCCGGCGGTCACTGCGCTCTCCGACGACGCCCAGGCCGACTTCGCCAAAAAACTGGCCGCGATCCTGGAGAAGGAAGGCGTGGCCCTGGACATCGGCGGCTATCGCGACGCTCCGGCGGGTCTGCGGATCTGGTGCGGCGCGACGGTGGATACCTCTGATCTGGAGGCCCTGACGCCTTGGCTCGACTGGGCCTTCGCGTCGACCTCCGCCGATCTTCAAGCCGCCTAAGACCCCCTCGCGCTCCCGCCGCCCGGATCGCCGCACGCGCCGGCGCCGGGAGCGCACTCCCACATCGCCTAAGGACACCGCCCCATGCCCCGCGTTCTCATCGCCGACAAGCTGAGCCCCGCCGCCATCGAAATCTTCAAGCAACGCGGTGTCGACGCCGACGTGAAGACCGGCCTCAGCAAGGAAGAGCTGCTCAAGATCATCGACCAGTATGACGGCCTGGCCGTCCGCTCGGCCACCAAGGCCGATAAGGACGTGATCGCCGCCGCTTCCAACCTGAAGGTCATCGGCCGCGCCGGCATCGGCGTGGACAATGTCGACATTCCCGCCGCGACCTCCAAGGGGATCGTGGTGATGAACACCCCCTTCGGCAACTCGATCACCACCGCCGAGCACGCCATCGCCATGATGTTCGCGCTCGCTCGCCAGCTGCCGGCCGCCGACGTCTCCACCCAGGCCGGCAAGTGGGAGAAGAACCGCTTCATGGGCGTGGAACTCTACGCCAAGACGCTGGGCCTGATCGGCGCGGGCAATATCGGCGGCATCGTCGCTGACCGCGCCAACGGCCTGAAGATGAAGGTCGTGGCCTATGACCCCTTCCTCTCGGCCGAGCGCGCCGTGGAGCTGGGGGTGGAGAAGGTCGAGCTGGAGGAACTGCTGGCCCGCGCCGACGTCATCACCCTGCACACCCCGCTCACCGACAAGACCCGCAACATCCTGTCGGCCGAGAACCTGGCCAAGACCAAGAAGGGCGTCCTGATCATCAACTGCGCCCGCGGCGGCCTGGTGGATGAAGCCGCCCTGCGCGCCGGCCTGGACAGCGGCCACATCGGCGGCGCGGGCTTCGACGTCTTCGTGGAAGAGCCGGCCAAGGCCAACGTGCTGTTCGGCGCCGAGAACTTCATCGCCACCCCGCACCTGGGCGCCTCGACCATGGAGGCCCAGGAGAACGTGGCCCTGCAGGTCGCCGAGCAGATGAGCGACTACCTGCTCACCGGCGCGGTTTCCAACGCCCTGAACAGCCCCTCGGTCACCGCCGACGAAGCCCCCAAGCTGAAGCCGTTCATCGCGCTCGCCGAACGCCTCGGCGCCTTCGCCGGCCAGATGGTCGACGTCGAGGTCAAGGCCATCGACATCGCCTATGAGGGCGAGGTCGCCAACCTCAACACCCGTCCCCTGACCGCCGCCGCCCTGGCCGGGGTGATGCGTCCCATGCTGGCGGAGATCAACATGGTCTCGGCCCCGGCCGTGGCCCGCGAGCGCGGCATCACGGTGTCGGAAAGCAAGCAGGACGACTCGCCCATCTATGAAAGCCTGGTGCGGATCACCGTCACCACGGCCATGGGCAAGCGCTCCTTCGCCGGTTCGGTGATGGCCGGCACCCCGCGCATCATCGAGGTCAAGGGCATGGACCTGGACGCGCCGTTCGGCGGGGTCATGCTCTACGTCAACAACCTGGATAAGCCCGGCTTCATCGGCAGCCTGGGCGCGCTGCTGGCCGACGCCAACGTCAACATCGCCACCTTCAACCTGGGCCGGGTCTCCGCCGGCGAGGACGCCATCGCCCTGGTGGGCATCGACCAGGACCCGTCGGACGCGCTGATCACCAAGATCCGCGCCCTGCCGCATGTGAAGGAAGCCCGCACCCTGCGGTTCTAAAACTTGATTGGCGGCGGCTTCCTCGTGAAGCTGCCGCCATGTCTCGTCCCGAACGACATTCCCATACCGTTCCCGGCGGCCGGGCCTACTGGCTGACCGCGAAGCTCTGGGCGGCGGCCGAGGGGCTGCCGGTCTTCAAGATCGCCATCGCCGATATTCCGGAATTCGACCAGGACTGCTGGTTCCACGGCCAGGCGCCCAGCCTGCGCCAGGTCGCCGGTCACACGCGGCGGATCATGGCCGCCGACCTGGCCTATCCGATCATCCTCGCGGCCGACGGCCAGCTGATGGACGGCGGCCATCGTATCGCCAAGGCCTGGATCGAGGGGCGGACGCACATCGACGCGGTGCGTTTTACCGTCGACCCTGAGCCCGAAGAGATCCGCGGCCTATAGCGGAACTGGCTCCACCCTGGGACGATTGACTCTCTCGCCGCCAGGTCTAGAACAAAATAGGAACAAAGGAACAGGAAGCCATGTCCGGTTTTCGTGATGAGCGGCTCGCCGCTCTCAAGGCGAAGATCGCCACCCTCGAGGCGGGCGGACGGGCGGACTCTGAATCCCTGCCCTTCGGCGATCCGCGCATCGACAGCTGCTTCCTGGACGGCGGTCTGCCCCTGGGGTGCTGGCATGAGTTCGGGGCGCAGGGGATGGAGGCCGAGACCGCCGCCTGTCCCGCCGCCTTCGCCGCCCTGACGGCCGCACCGCTCGCCAAACGCGGCGAGGCGGTATGGATTTTGCGCCGTGACGACCTCTTCGCCCCGGGCTTGGTAGGACTGGGCTTCCCGGCCGAGCGGCTGATCCAGGTCTGCGCCCGCGACGAGGCCGAGACCCTGGCCGTGGCCGAGGACGCCCTGGCCACCCCCGGCGTCGCCGCGGTCTTCGCCGAGGTGGAGACCGTCAGCCTCACCGCCGGCCGACGCTTGCAGTTGGCCTGCGAGAAGCGCGGCGCCACGGGCTTCGTCATCCGCCGCAGACCCTATGGCGGCAAGGCCAAGGCCGGCGCGGGCTCCGCCGCAGCCAGCCGCTGGCGGGTCACCCCCGCCGCCAGCGAGCCCGGACCGGGGGAGTTTGGCCTGGGTCCCCCGCGCTGGGCGGTGACCCTGGAACGCTGCCGCGGCGGCCGCACCGGCGCCTGGCTGTTCGAGGCGACGGACGCCTACACCTATGAGGCCTCTGATGGCACGCATCCTCTGCGCCTGGTCGCCCCTCTGGGCGATCTCCAATTGGCGCCGGCGCAACCCCTCCGCCGCGTCGGCTAACCCGTTTGCTCTGATCGAGTCGTCCAAGGGGACTCGACGTCTCTCCGCTGTGGACCGGGCGGGCCGCAGGCTGGGTCTCTATGTGGGCCAGAAGGCCACCGACGCGGCGGCCATCGCGCCGGAACTGGTCACCGCCGAGGCCGAACCGGAGGCGGACGCCGCCGCCCTTTCTGCCCTGGTGGACTGGTGCGTGCGCTTCTCGCCCGCTGTCGCCGTCGATGAGCCCGACGGACTCTTCCTCGACATCAGCGGCGTCGCCCATCTGTGGGGCGGCGAGGCCGCCCTGCTGACCGATTTCCAGGCCCGGCTGACCGCCAACGGCCTGGCCTTCCGCGTCGCCATCGCCGACACCCCCGGCGCGGCCTGGGCGCTGGCCCATTACGGCGAGGACGGCGCCATCGCCACGCCCGGCCGGCAGATCGCCCTGCTGGCCCCCCTGCCGCCGGCCGCCCTGCGGTTGGAACCGGAGACCGCCGCCCAGATCGACCGCCTGGGGCTGAAGGCGCTCGCCCAGCTCTTCGACATTCCCCGCGCGCCGCTCGCGCGCCGGTTCGGGACCCCGACCCTGACCCGTATCGACCAGGCGCTCGGGCGCTCCAAAGAAGCGCTGACCTATCGCCGCCCGCCCAATCCCTGGTTCGCGCGCCTGGCCTTCGCCGAGCCGATCAGCGCGCCCGAAGACATGGCCCGTGTGACCGCCGACGTCGCCGCCAAGCTCTGCGCGCGCCTGGAGAAGGAGGGGCAGGGCGGCCGTCGCTTCGAGCTCTGCTTCCACCGGCTGGATGGTCATGTGGCGCCGCTGACTGTCGGCCTGTCCCTGGCCGGCCGCGATCCGGTCCGCATCGCCAAGCTGTTCGCACCGAAGCTGGAGACCGTCGATCCGGGTTTCGGAATCGAGGTTGTGACCCTGGAGGCCGCCGAGGTGGAGCCGGTCTCCGGCCGTCAGGCCAGGCTGGATAGTCTGCTGGAGGCCACCAGCGCCGAGGGCCTCGCCCCCTTAATCGACCGGCTCACCAACCGGCTCGGCGAGGACCGGGTCTGGAAGGCGCGTGCGGTGGAAAGCCACGTCCCCGAACAATCCGCCGCGCCGGGCCCGCCCATGGCCCCGGCGCTCGCCGGCTGGGACCCCGAGCGGCCCCGGCCTCTGCGCCTGTTCAGCCGGCCCGAGCCCCTGGAGCTGGTGATGGCGCCGATCCCTGATGACCCGCCGGTGCAGTTCCGCTGGCGCGGCCAGATGCACCGCGTACGCCGCGCCGAGGGACCTGAGCGGATCGGCGAGGAGTGGTGGCGCGGTGAGATCGGGGATGTCCGGGTGGATCACATCCGTGACTATTACCGGGTCGAGGATGAGGCGGGCGCCCGCTTCTGGCTGTTCCGCGCCGGCATCTATGCGCCGGGCGTGGAGGCCAGGTGGTGGCTGCATGGGTTGTTCGCATGACGCGCTATGTCGAGCTCCAGACCACCACCAACTTCTCTTTCCTGCGGGGCGCATCGCATCCTGACGAACTGGTTCGGACCGCCGTCGCGCTGGGCCTTGACGCCATCGGCATCGTCGACCGCAACAGCCTGGCCGGTGTGGTCCGTGCCTGGACAGAGGTGAAAAAACTCGGGGAGACCGCGACGTTCAAGGCCTTCACCGGCTGTCGCCTGGACTTCGCCGACAGGACGCCGAGCCTGCTTTGCTATCCCTCCGACCGCGAGGCCTATGGCCGTCTGACCCGCCTGCTCACCGTGGGCCAACGCCGCTCGATCAAGGGCGAGTGCGAACTGCACTGGGAGGACTATCTGCAGCATGCGGAGGGCCAGCTCACTCTGGTGGTCCCACCCGCGCGGCTGGATCCCACCTTCGAGACCGACCTGATGAAGATCGCCAAGGCCTTGCGGGGCTCGGTCTGGCTGGCGGCGTCGCGACCCTATGGCGCGCGGGACCTACAGCGGCTCTCGAAGCTGTCGGCCCTGGCGCAGGCCAGCGGCGCGCCGATGGTGGCCACCAACGACGTGCTCTATCACGGCCCCGAGCGCCGGGCCCTGCAGGACGTGGTCACCTGCATCCGCGAGACCTGCACCATCCACGAAGCCGGCCTGCGCCTGGAGGCCAATGCCGAGCGGCACCTGAAGACGCCGGAGGAAATGGCCAGGCTGTTCGCCAGGTTCCCGGGCGCGGTGGAGCGCAGCGTCGAGATCGCGGCGCGGATCAGCTTCGACCTCGGCCAGCTCAAGTACGAATATCCCGACGAACCGGTGCCGCAGGGCAAGACCGCCATCGGCCACCTGCGTGACCTGGTTTGGGAAGGCGCCAGGACGCGGTTCTCTACGGGCATGGGAGAGAAGGAGCGCGCCACGATCCAGCATGAGCTGGACCTGATCGAGAAGCTGGGCTTCGCCAACTATTTCCTCACCGTCCACGACATCGTCGCCTGGGCGCGCAGCCAGGACATCCTCTGCCAGGGGCGTGGCTCGGCGGCCAATTCCTGCGTTTGCTTCTGCCTCGGCGTCACTGCGGTCGATCCCACCAAGGCCGACCAGGACCTGCTGTTCTCCCGCTTCATCTCCGAGAAGCGCGGCGAGCCGCCGGACATCGACGTGGACTTCGAGCACGAGCGCCGGGAGGAGGTGATGCAGTACGTCTATCGCCGCTACACCCGCGAGCGGGCCGCCATTGTCGCCACCGTCATCCACTACCGTCCGCGCATGGCCATCCGCCAGGTGGGCAAGGCCTTGGGCCTGACCGAGGACGTCACCGCGGCCCTATCGGGCACCGTCTGGGGGAGCTGGGGCGACATGGTGGCCGCAGACCATATCCGCCAGACGGGCCTTGATCCCGACAACCCGGAAATCCGCCGCGCCACGACGCTGGGCCAGGAACTGCTGAAATTCCCCCGCCACCTGTCGCAGCACGTCGGCGGCTATGTGCTGACCAAGCGCCGCCTGGACGAGACCGTGCCCATCGGCAACGCCGCCATGAAGGACCGCACCTTCATCGAGTGGGACAAGGATGACATCGACGCCATCGGCCTGATGAAGGTCGACGTCCTGGCGCTCGGCATGCTGACGGCGCTGAAGCGCAGCTTTGACATGCTGCCACTCCTGGAGGACGGAACCGAGATCAGCGACATCGCCCACATCCCCCAGGAGGTTCCCGAGGTCTACGACATGCTTTGCAAGGCCGACTCCGTCGGGGTCTTCCAGGTGGAGAGCCGGGCCCAGATGTCGATGCTGCCGAGGCTGCGGCCCCGCAAGTTCTACGACCTGGTGATCGAGGTCGCGATCGTCCGGCCAGGTCCCATCCAGGGCAACATGGTCCACCCCTATCTGAAGCGGCGCGGCGACCCGTCCCAGGTGACCTATCCGCGCCCTTCGGAGGGCTATCCCCAGGACGAGTTGGAGAAGATTCTCAAGAAGACCATGGGGGTGCCGCTCTTCCAGGAGCAGGCCATGCGCATCGCCATCGAGGGCGCCCAGTTCAGCGAGAACGACGCCGACGGCCTGCGCCGGGCCATGGCCACCTTCCGCCACCACGGCAATGTCGGCGAGTACGAGATCCAGTTCCGGGAGGGGATGACGGCGCGGGGCTACGATCCCCAGTTCGTCGACGACTGCTTCCACCAGATCGAGGGCTTCGGCTCCTATGGCTTCCCGGAAAGCCACGCCATCAGCTTCGCCCTGCTGGTCTACGCCTCGGCCTGGGTGAAGTGGAAATGGCCAGACGCCTTCTGCGCGTCCCTGCTCAACAGCCAGCCGATGGGGTTCTATCAGCCGGCCCAGCTGGTCCGCGACGCCCGCGAGCATGGGGTTGAGGTGCGGCCCCCCGACGTCATGGCCAGCGACTGGGACTGCACCCTGGAGCCGGTGGAGGGCCAGCGCCTGCGGGCTATGCGGCTGGGTCTGCGGCAGATCAAGGGCTTCAAGGAGGTCGACGGCCTGACCCTGATGGCCCTGCGCGCGGAGGGTGTGCGGACGCTCGAGGCCTTCGCCCGGGGCCTGTCGCGCCGCGCCATGGAGCTGTTGGCCGAGGCCGACGCCTTCGCCGGGATGGGCCTCACCCGCCGTCAGGCCCTGTGGGCGGTGAAGGGCCTGCTGGGGGAGACCAAGGTGGAGACCGACGCCCCGCTGCTGGCCGGCATGGGCCGCCCGGAGGTCCAGGTCGAGCTGCCGCTGATGAGCCTGCCCATGAATGTCACCGAGGACTACCGCACCACCAGGCTGTCGCTGAAGGCCCACCCCTGCGAGTTCTTCCGCAGCGAACTCGCCCAGGCGGGCGCGGTCCCGGCGGCGGCGCTGAAACACATGCGCGACCGGCGCTGGACCTCGGTGGGAGGTATCGTCCTGGTGCGCCAGCGGCCGGGCACCGCCAAGGGGGTGGTGTTCATGACCCTGGAGGACGAGACGGGCGTCGCCAATATCGTCATCTGGAAGGACGCCTTCGAGGCCAACCGCCGGCTGGTGATGACCGCCACCCTGCTGCAGGTCCATGGCCAGCTGCAGATCGAGAGCGACGTGGTCCACTTGGTGGCCAAGAGCTTCATCGACCTCTCCCACCTCACCGCCCGGCTGCGCGACGAGGGGCCGGCGGCGGCGTCGGGCCGCAAGGCCGGGGGCCTGATCCACAGCCGCGATTTCCACTAGGGCGCGGCAGCCGAAAGGGGATGCCGGCTTCGGCGCCCGTCACGGTCAAAAGAGATGTCCAGCAGCTTGACCACGCCCTGCGCTCAGCGAATGGTTCAGCCCGACAGATCAAGATGGCCGAGCGTTTTTCAGGCCGCCTGGGGACGATCCCATGAAGCTCGCCGTGTTCTCCACGATCCTGACGCTCCTCGCCGGCCCGGCCCTGGCCGACAGGGCGACCGTCGAAGGCGGTGTGATCGTCGGGACGGCTGCCCCGACGGCGAACATCTATCGCAACATCCCCTACGCCGCCCCGCCGGTCGGCCCCCTGCGCTGGGCGCCGCCGGCCAAGGTCGTGCCCTGGACCGGCGAGCGGGATGGGACCAAGGCCGGCGTCTCCTGCATGCAGACCATGCGCGCCGACGGGGCCCCCAACTTCGGCAGCGCCAACGGCCCGATGAGCGAGGACTGCCTGCAGCTCAACATCTTCGCGCCGAGAGGGGCGAAGATGGCGCCGGTGATGGTCTGGCTGCACGGCGGGTCGCACCGCTATGGCGCGGGCTGGATCTACGACGGCGCCAACTTCGCCCGCGACGGGGTGGTGTTGGTGGCCATCAACTACCGTCTGGGCCCGCTGGGCTATTTCGCCCATCCGGCCCTCACCAAGGCGGCGGGCCCCGGCGAGATCGTGGGCAACTACGGCCTGATGGATCAGATCGCCGCGCTGGAATGGGTGAAGCGCAATATCAAAAGCTTCGGCGGCGATCCCGGCAACGTCACAGTATTTGGCGAAAGCGCCGGCGGTGGCAGCACGCTGGCCCTGCTGGCCACGCCCAAATCCAAGGGCCTCTACCAGAAGGCCGTCGTGCAGTCGGGCGGCGGCTGGGGCGCGCCCACGACGCTCACCGACAAGGAGGCCGAAGGGGTGAGGACGGCGAGCGCGCTGGGTCTCACCGACGCCACTGCCGACCAGCTCCGCGCCGTGCCGGCTGCTGATCTGATCGCCAAGACCGACGGCGCTTTCGGCCCCTTCGTCGATGGCCGGTTGATGAAGGAAACACCCGCCCAGGCCTTCACGTCGGGCCGCGCCAACGACGTGCCTCTGATCATCGGCTCCAACTCCGGCGAGGATTCGCTGATGGCTGAGTTCGGCCTGGGTCCGGCGGCGGTCGGCAAGTCGCTGCCGGCGGCGATGCGTGCGGTCTATGCCGAGGAAGCGACCCAGGGCGACGCTGTGCTGGGTCGCGCGGTCTTCACCGACCGGGCGATGGGGGCGCCGGCCCGATGGACGGCGGCCCAGGCGTCGAAGGGCAAGCCCGCCTGGCTCTACTACTTCTCTTATGTCGGCTCGCGCTTCCGGCCGATGGTCACGCGGGCTTTCCATGCTGCGGAGATCCAGTACGTGTTCGAATACTGGGGCCGCCGCACGCCGATCAGCATGATCAAGTCCGACGACCAGGCCATGGCCGACCTGATGCATGGCTGCTGGGTGGCCTTCGCCAAGACCGGCAAGCCGGCCTGCGACTGGCCCGCCTATGATCCGAAGTCGGACCGACTGATGGAGTTCGGCGCCGAGAGTGGCGTCCGGACCCACTTCCGCAAGTCCCGCCTGGATGCCCAAGAGGCAGTCGCCCTGCCGACCCTGGAGTTGTCGAAGTGAGTAAGCGTTCCCCCAACTTCATCGTCATCGTGGCCGACGACCTTGGCTATGGCGACATCGGCTGCGACGGCGGGACCATCATCCGCACGCCTCACCTCGATCAGATGGCGGCGGAGGGCGTGCGGTTCACCGACTTCTACGCCTCGGCCAATGTCTGCACCCCGTCTCGCGCCGGCCTGCTCACCGGCCGTTATGCGATCCGCTCAGGCCTGGCCCACGAGGTGATTCAGCCCGCCGACACCACGGGCCTGCCGCTCAGCGAGATCACCATTCCCAAGGCCCTGGGGGACGCCTACGCAACCGCCCTGATCGGCAAGTGGCACCTGGGCCACGTAGCGCCCCATTGGCCGCCGACGGTCTACGGCTTCGACCGCTTCTACGGCCTGCCCTACAGCCACGACATGCGGCCGCTGTCGCTCTATGCCGGAGAGGGCGCGGGCGTCGAGGTCATCGAGGCCAAGCCCGACCTCGCCAAGCTGACCCAGAACTTCTTCGAACAGACGATCGCCTTCGCTGAAGAGAACCGCGACCGGCTGTTCTTCGCCCTGGTCACCCTGACGGCGCCGCACATCCCGCTGAAGCCCAATCCGGACGACCTCACCGGCTCGCCCGGCGGCGCCTATGGCGAGGTGGTGGAGGAGATCGACGTCAATATCGGCCGCCTGCTGGCCAGGCTGAAGGACCTCGGCCTCGACGAGGACACCCTGGTGATCTTCACCTCCGACAATGGGCCCTGGTTCGAGGGCTCTTCGGGGCCGTTCCGCGACCGGAAGGGCGGCTCGGCCTGGGACGGCGGTTTCCGTGTGCCCTTCATCGCCCGCCAGCCGGGGACCTTGCCGGCCGGGGTGGTGACCGATGCGCTCTCCAGCAACCTCGACTTGCTGCCCACCTTGCTGGCCATGGCCGGGATCGCCGCGCCCGCCGATCGGGAGTTGGACGGCGCCGACCTGAGTGCGGTGATGACGCAGGGCGCGGCCTCGCCGAACGAGCAGATCGTGCTGTTCGACAACACCCACGTGGCGGCGGTGCGCACGGCCCGCTGGAAGTACGTGGTGCGCTCCTACTACCGGACCTATGACGTGCCCCTGGACCGCTATCCCCTGCTGTTCGACATGGGCGTTGATCCTGGCGAAAACTACAGCCTCGCCGCGCTGCACCCCGAGGCGCTCGCCGACATGACCGCACGGGTGGAAGCGGCCCGCGCCAAGTACGGCCCCATCGGGGCGGCCTTCCCGCCCCACGTCGCGCCGGCTAGCGCCGCCGACCATCCCGACTGAGGCCCCATGCTGAATCTCACCCTGATCCGTTGGTGTCTGCGGCAATACGGCTTGGTCTGGCTCGCGGCGTTCGCCCTGGTCCTGGCCGCGGCCATCATCGCCTGGAAGCTGGCGAAGATGGCCTACATTCCGGCGGCTGACCTGCTGCTCACCGGCGCCTTTCCGCTGCTGGGGCTGATCCTGGTCGCCTTCGTGATCTATGCCTTGGCGCAGAAACAGACGCCGCTCACCAAGGCGGTGCTGATCGTCTTCACGGTTGTCCTGGCCCTGCCTCTGTTGTGGGCGCCGGTGCTGGGGGTTATCGCCGGCGCGTGGGTCGCGCATGTCTCCATCGAGTATTCCAGCGTCTATGCGGCCTTCCGCATCACGGTGGGCAAGTTGCTCTATGTGGTCACCGAGCAGGTGTTCGGCAGTCCGCTCGTGGACGGCGCCTGGAAGGCCATGCAAGCCTTCGCGGGTCTGGTGGGCTTCATCTCCGCTGTCGTCCATTCCTGGCGCGTGGTGCAGCGGCTCTCCGACAGTCCGACCGCCTAGCTGGCCAGCGCGGTGTGGGTTTCGCGCACGCCGGACAGGGTGCTCACATAGTCGTCACGCCAGGCGCTCACGTCGTCGCCGGTGACGGTCTCGAACATCTGCGCCCAGCGGTCGATTCGCTCGGGAAGCTCCATGGCCAGCGCCCGCTTCAGGGCGTCAGCAATCTCTTCGGGGCTATTGGGATTGACCATCAGGGCCGGTTTCAACTGGTCGGCCGCACCGGCGAACCGCGACAGGATCAGCACCCCCGGATCGTCGGGGTCCTGGGCCGCGACAAACTCCTTGGCCACCAGGTTCATACCGTCTCGCAAGGGCGTCACGAGCCCGACGCGAGCGGCGCGATAGACGCCCGCCAGCTCGTCGCGGCGATAGTTCTTGTTCACGTACCGGACGGGGTTCCAGTCGATGTCGGCATATTCGCCATTGATCCGGCCCGAGAGCGAATCCAGGCGCGCGCGGATTTCCTGATAGGCCTCGACCCCCTCGCGGCTCACCGGAGCGATCTGCAGGAACAGCACCTCGCGGCGGACATCCGGATTGCCGGCCAGGAAGTGCTCAAAGCCGGCGAACCGTTCCTCCAGTCCCTTGGAATAGTCCAGCCGGTCGACGCCGACGATCAGGCTGCGGAAGGCGGTGTGGGCCATCATCACGTCGTAGGTGCGCCAGGCCCGCTCGCTCGTGGCCATCTGCGCGAACTCCGCAGCGTCCACCCCGATGGGGAAGGCGCCCACCTTCACGGTGCGGCCGAAGGCGCGCAGGTCCGAGCCCACCATCACCCCCTTGGCCTCGGTCAGCACATACTCCTCGAAGGCTTGCCGGTAGTCCGGCGTCTGGAAGCCCACCAGGTCGTAGTCGAACAGCGACTGCACCAGCTTCTGGTGGCCAGGCAGGGTGACCATCAGCTGATGGGCGGGCCAGGGGATGTGCAGGAAGAAGCCGATACGGTTCTTCACCCCCAGCTTGCGCAGTTCTCGGGCCAGCGGGATCAGGTGATAGTCGTGCACCCAGACCAGGTCGTCGGGCTCGATCAGCGGCGCCAGGGTCTCGGCGAACCGCTGGTTCACCCGCTCATAGCCTTCGCCATAGGACCGGTCATAGGCGGTCAGGTCCTGGCGATAGTGGAACAGCGGCCAGAGTGTCTTGTTGGCGTAGCCGTTGTAGTACTCGCTGAGGTCGGATTCCTCGAGGTCGACGGTGGCCACGGTCACCCCGTCGCAGCGCTCGACATTGAGCTCGCCGGTGAAGGTCTCGGTGGTCTTGCCGCTCCAGCCAAACCACAGGCCGGAATACTCCCGCAGGGCCGCCGACAGCGCCATGGCCAGTCCGCCCACGGTCTCGTCACCCTTGCCGGTGGGCGGGTTGACCCGGTTCGAGACGACGATCAGCCGGCTCATCGCGCGGCTTCCAACCAGGCCAGGGCGGCGTTCACGTCGTCCAGGCGCAGGCGCGCGGCGGTGGCCCGCGCAGGGCCCACCAACACGCCGTACCCGCCCAGCCGCTGCGCGGCGGCGAAGCCGTCCTCGTCGGTGAGATCGTCGCCCAGAAAGACCGGAGTCGCGCCGGTGAAGGGGGCGTGGGCCAGGAAAGCCTCGACGCTGTCGCCCTTGGTGGGGCCGGGCGTGCGCAACTCCACCACCATGTCGCCGGGTTGGAGCGCGAGGCCCGTGCGGGCGGCGATGCGTTCGGCCTCCATGCGCGCGGCCTGGCCCTGCTCGGGAGCCCCGCGATAGTGCAGGGTGGCCGACAGGGTCTTGTCCTCCACCAGCATGCCGGGATGGGCGGCGGCCAACAGTCTAAGCGCCGCCACGGCCTCGGGCAGCGCCGGGTGGGGCTTAGCCTGACGGATCACACCGTCTACGTCGCGAAGCACGAGGCCATGGACGGCGGCCACGGCCGGAACACGGCTTTCCAGGATGCGGTCGATATCGCTGAGCGTGCGGCCGCTGACCACGGCAAGTCGACCCTCAAGGCCGGTCATGAGTTTATCAAGAATTCCGGTGCGGCGCGGATCGGGCACGACATCCTGTGGCCGCGCGGCGATGGGGGCCAGGGTGCCGTCGAGATCGAGGAACAGGGCGGCCTTGGCCAGCGCCAGGGGCGGGGGCGCCGCATCAAGTCGGATATCGAGTTCAGTTACACTCATAAGATTAATCGCCCTGGGCACGGGAGATTGAACGTCCACGGCCACGGTTCGATCCAATACCTTTTGTTGCGGAGAGAACGAACAAGCGGGCTTGACGTTGCGGGGGCGAACCCCGCTATGCGCGGGTTGGATCTCAGGTTCGCGAAAGGTGACGCGATGGCGCAATCCCCCACAGCCGACGTGATCGTTCTGTTCGGCGGCACGGGCGACCTCGCCCAGCGGATGCTGTTCCCGTCGCTCTACTTCCTCGACGCCGATGGCTTCCTGGCCGACGATTTCCGCATCATCGCCACGGCGCGGGCCGAGATGTCGGCGGAGGCCTTCGCGGAGCACGTCCACGAGTCGGTGAAGACCCGGGCCGGCGGGGTGGACGCCAAGGTCTGGAAACGTTTCGCCGCCCGGCTGGACTATGTCGGCGGCGACGCCACCAAGCCCGCCGGCATGGCGGCCCTGAAGAAATCCATGGGCGACGCGAAGACCCCGGTCTTCTTCCTGGCCCTGTCGCCGAGCCTCTATGCGCGGGTCTGCGCGGCCCTGGGCGCGGCTGGCCTTGGCGGGCCGGACGCCCGGATCGTGCTGGAAAAGCCCATCGGCCGGGACCTGGAAAGCTCCAAGGTGATCAACGACGCCGTGGGCGCCGTCTTCCCCGAACAGAGCGTGTTCCGCATCGACCACTATCTGGGCAAGGAGACGGTGCAGAACCTGATCGCACTGCGGTTCGCCAACACCCTGTTCGAGCCGCTGTGGAACAACCTGACCATCGACCACGTGCAGATCACGGTGGCCGAGACCGAGGGGGTTGGCGACCGCTGGCCCTATTACGACGAGTACGGCGCCCTGCGCGACATGGTGCAGAACCATATGCTGCAGCTCCTTTGCCTGGTGGCCATGGAACCGCCGTCGGACATGGCGCCGGAGTCGCTGCGCAACGAGAAGGTCAAGGTGCTGCGGTCGCTGCGTCCCTTCACGCGGTCCGACGTACAGAACATCTCGGTGCGCGGCCAGTATACCCCCGGCGTTGTCGGCGGCGGCTCGGCGGCGGGTTACGAGAGCGAGCGTGGGCAGGCCAGCAACACCGAGACCTTCGTCGCCCTGCGCGCTGATATCGACAACTGGCGATGGGCCGGCGTGCCGTTCTTCCTGCGCACGGGCAAGCGGCTGCCGGAGCGGCGGACCCAGATCGCCATACAGTTCAAGCCGGTGCCGCACTCGATCTTCGGCGACCACGCCAAGGCCGATCTGGTGGCCAACCGGCTGGTGATCGACCTTCAGCCGGACGAGGACATCGAACTCACCTTGATGAACCAGGCGCCGGGCTTGACCCAGGGCGGCATGCGGCTGCAGTCCCTGCCGCTGTCGCTGTCGCTGCTGCGCGCCTATTCCGGGCCCAATGCCCGCCGCCGCATCGCCTATGAGCGGCTGCTGCTCGACGCCATGCACGGCAACGGCACGCTGTTCGTGCGCCGCGATGAGGTGGAACAGGCCTGGACCTGGATCGATGGTATCGAGGCCGCCTGGGCCGACAGCGGCATGGTCCCCAAACCCTACGCCGCCGGAAGCTGGGGGCCGGCCGGCGCCTTCGCCCTCATCGAGCGGTCGGAGCGGGCCTGGTACGACTAGCCACAGGCCTCCACCTCGCCCGACCCCAGGTCGATGCGAAAGCAGTGGCGTTCGCCGGTCTCGGTGTCAGTGACAACAACCTCGACATCGACCTCGTCGTCAGTCTGAGGATGCCAGAGGTCGACGAACGCGAAGGCGGCGGTCTCAAAGTCAGGCCCGCTAACGTCAAAGGCGCGCTGCTGGCCTTGCGTGGCGGCGCGGGCGGAGAAGTGTCGATCGGTCATGGGGGCTCCTGCGAGGATCTAAACGTCCCCGCCAGGAAAAGGATTCAACGCACGCTGGTCCAGGGCCGGCTCAGCATGTTGGCGCAGTTGATCAGGCCCACCAGGGAGTAGGTCTGCGGATAGTTGCCCCACAGTTCCGCGCCATCCAGCGTGATATCCTCTGAGAGCAGGCCCGCCGCCGTGCGCCGGCCCAGCATCTCCTCGAACAGGTCGCGGGCCTCCTGGCCGCGGCCGGACATGTGCAACACCTCGATCAGCCAGAAGGTGCAGATGTTGAAGGCGGTCTTGGGTTCACCGAAATCGTCGGGGACGGCGTAGCGCAGCATGTAGGGGCCTCGCCGAAGACCCTCCTCCACCGCCTTGATGGTGGCGGCCATGCGTGGGTCGTCCGGCGATACGAACCGCACGTCCACCAGTTGCAGCAGGGAGGCGTCCAGTTCGTCGCCGCCGAAGGTGGCCGCGAAACGGCCGAGCTTCTCGTTGAAGGCGCCGTCCTCGATCGCCGCCCTGACCTTGGCCGCGCGGTTGTTCCAGAAGTTGGCGCGTTCCATCAGGCCCAATTTCTGAGCCGCATTGCCCAGTCGGTCGCATGCCGCCCAGCACATCACCGCCGAATAGGTGTGGATGTTCTCCCGGCCGCGGAATTCCCATAGCGAGGCGTCGGGCTGGTCGTGCAGTTCGAAGGCCTGCTCCCCCACCGGCTCCAGGGCGCGGAAATCCTCCACGGTGGCGGGCCGGAACAGCCGCTGGTCGAAGAAGGCCTGGACGGTGGAGAGCACGATCTGGCCGTAGACGTCGTGTTGCAGGTGTTCGTGCGCCTGGTTGCCCACCCGCACCGGACCCATGCCGCGATAGCCCGGGAGGTGATCGGCGAACCGTTCCACCAGGGAGGGTTCCAGACCCACGCCATAGAGCGGCTGGACGTGGCCGCCCTTGGCCGTGTCGATGACGTTACGCAGATAGACAAGGTAGTTTTCCAGCAGGTCGGCGGCGCCTAGCCGGTTCAGAGCCTGAACCACGTAATAGGCGTCGCGCAGCCAGCAGTAGCGATAGTCCCAGTTGCGCTGGCTGCCCTCATGCTCGGGGATCGAAGTGGTCAGGGCCGCGACGATGGCGCCGGTTTCCTCGTGGGCGCAGAGCTTCAAGGTGATGGCGGCGCGGATCACCGCCTCCTGCCATTCCAGAGGCACCGACAGGGTCCGAACCCAGGCGCGCCAGTAGTGGGTCGTCTCGCTCAGCATCCGCTCGGTGGTGGCGGCCACATCGGCGTCGAACCCCTCGTCGGGGCCTAGGAACATCGAGAAGGGCTCCTCCAGCCGGAACAGCCGTTCGTCTCGGATGTGGGAAACCGAGGACTCCGTGGTCAGCCGCAGGGTCATCTCCCCGCCTGCATAGCGCAGGTGGTTGGAGCCGGTGGTGATGGTGGCGGGCGCCTCGCCCCAGTTCACCATCGGCCGCATGCGGATGCGGATCCTCGGCGTGCCGCTGAGCGGCCGGACCCGGCGAACGAAGGCCATGGGCCGGTAGACCCGGCCGAATTGCCGGTAGCGCGGGGCGAAGTCGGTGATCTCCACCACCGCGCCGGACTTGTCCGTGATCTCGGTGATCAGGATCGGGGTGTTGCGCAGATAGGATTGGCGGACGCTGGCCATGTCCTCGACATCGATGGACCAGAACCCCTGTTCCTCGGATTTGTCTCCCGAAAGCAGGGCGCAGAAGGCGGGGTCGCCGTCGACGCGGGGCGTGCAGGCCCAGACGAATCGCCCGCAACGGTCGATAAGGGCGCTGGCCGCGCAGTTGCCGATGGGAAAAAGATCGAGAGTCTGGGTCATATGGTCCGAATCCTCGACCTATGTGTTCGGTTCACGACGGACCCGTATTCGTTGAGCCCCTGGCCGCAGGGTGGTCTTTTGATAAGCATCGAACCGTTCGACGCAACGCGATTTGGCAGGGAGAGCCTATGATCCGCGCCCGACGAGCCCGCATTGTGGCGACTCTGGGTCCCGCCAGCCGTGACCCAGCCCAGATTCGGGCGCTCGCGGAAGCCGGCGCCGACGTCTTCCGGGTGAATTTCAGCCATGGCGGCCACAAGGACCACGCCCGGACCATCGCCAATGTACGCGCTGTCGAGGCTCTGGTGGGGCGCCCGCTGGCCGTCCTGGCCGATCTCCAAGGGCCCAAGCTTAGGCTCGGTGAATTCGCCGACGGCCGGGTGCGGCTGAAGGTGGGGCAGGACTTCCGCCTGGATCGCCAGCCCATCGACGGTGACGCCAGCCGGGTCTGTGTTCCCCACGCGGAGATTTTTGCGGCCCTGAAGCCCGGCGCAGACATCCTGCTGGACGACGGCAAGGTGCGCCTGAAGGTCGGCAAGTGCGGACCTGACTTCGCCGACACGGTGGTGGTGGCCGGCGAGGCGCTCTCCGATCACAAAGGACTCAACCTGCCGGGTCTCGCCATTCCCATCCCGGCCTTGACCGCCAAGGACCTGGAGGACCTCAACTTCGCGCTTTCAGAGGGTGTCGACTGGGTGGCGCTGTCCTTCGTGCAGCGTGCCTCTGACATGGCCGAGCTGCGGCAGATCGTGAAGGGCCGTGCGGGGGTCCTGGCCAAGATCGAGAAGCCCGCCGCCCTCGAAGCGCTGGACGAAATTCTCGACCTCTGCGAGGCGGTCATGGTGGCGCGGGGCGACCTTGGCGTCGAACTGAACCCCGAGGACGTGCCGGTGGTGCAGAAGGCCCTGATCCGGGCGGCGCGGACCCGAGGCATTCCGGTCATCGTGGCCACCCAGATGCTGGAGAGCATGATCTCCGCGCCCACGCCCACCCGCGCCGAGGCCTCCGACGTGGCGGGCGCGGTCTATGAGGGGGCCGACGCCGTCATGCTGTCGGCCGAGACCGCCGCCGGCCAGTACCCGGTGGAGGCGGTGACCATCATGGATCGCATTCTGACGCGGGTGGAACGCGACACCCGCTGGCCTGAACTGATGCGGGCGGAGTATCCGGTCGAGGACGCCGACGCCGACGCCTTGGTGGCCGCCGCCCGCCGCGCCGCCGAGGCCGCCTCCACCGCCTGCCTTGTGGCCTTCACCACCACCGGCCAGACAGCGCTGCGGCTGGCGCGCGAACGTCCGCTGCAGCCGACCCTGGCGCTCACCACCCGCCTCGCCACAGCCCGCCGCCTCGCCTTGGCCTGGGGCGTGGAGTCCCGCGTCATCGACGAGATCTCCGACCCTGAGGACCTAGCCCGCGTGGCCGTCAATGTGGTGACCGAGATGGGACTGGCCCCGCCCGGACACCGCGTACTGATCCTGGCCGGCTTGCCCATGGGCTCGCCGGGCGCGGCCAATATCCTGCGCCTCGCCCACACGCCCATGAAGAGATCCACCTGATCGTTCAAGGTTGAACGATCAACAAATCCTGACCGGGATCGAGTTGTGGCCGCGCGCTTGCACGACCACCTTGCCTCCGATCCGCTCGAACAGCAGGTCGACCTTCTCGGCGCCCACCCGCAGGCCGTCCACGGCCAGGACATCGATGCCGATGGGCAGGCGCGGATCGACGATCTCGACGCCGTCGCCCGAGCCGCTGACGCGGATCCCGAGGCACGCCTGCAGCATCATGAACACCGAGCCCGCCGCCCAGGCCTGGGGCAGGCAGGCGACGGGATAGTTCACCGGCGGCTCCCCGGCGCTGCGGATGAAGCCGCAGAACAGTTCCGGCAGCCGCATCTCGAAGCTTGCGGCGGTCTCGAACAGTCCCGAAGTCAGGTTCACCACCCCGTCCCGTTCGCCGTAACGCGACAGGCCCATGGCGCAGACGGCGGTGTCGTGCGGCCAGACGGAGCCGTTGTGATAGCTCATCGGATTGTAGCGCGCCTCGCCGATGGCCAGGGTCCGCAGGCCCCAGCCGCTGTCGAACCGGGCCGACAGCAACTGCTCGGTGACCTTCTGCGCCCGTTCCGGCGACGGCAATCCGCAGAACAGCAGATGTCCGGGGTTGGAGGCCCGCGTGCGGCACAGGGCGCCGTCGCCGTCGATGGCGATGCCGTAGAACTGCTGATCCTCCATCCAGAACCGGGCCTCCACCGTCTCGCGGATGTGCTCGGCCCGTTCGCCCCAACGCTTCTGACTGGCGGCGTCCTCCCGCAGGCCTGCGAAGTGGGCCATGGCCTTGTAGGCGGCGAAGGCATAGCCCTGAACCTCCACCAGGGCGATGGGACCGTCAGGGAACCGACCATCAGCGTGGAAGACGCTGTCCTGGCTGTCCTTCCAGCCCTGGTTGGCCAAGCCGCTCTCCTGGCCCCGGGCATAGTCGATCAGCCCGTCGCCATTGGTGTCGCCGAAATGCTCCATCCAGGCGGTGGCGGCCTTGAGCGCGGGCCACAGGTCGTCGATCAGGGCCATGTCGCCGGTCCGCTCGGCATAGGCGCCGGCCAGAGCCACGAACAGCGGCGTGGTGTCGACCCCGCCATAGTAACGGCCGAACGGCACCTCCCCCAGGGCCGGCATCTCGCCCTTGCGCGTCTCGTGCATGATCTTGCCCGGCGCCGAGTCGCGAAAGGCCGACACCTCCTCGGCCTGGTGGGCGGCCAGATAGGTCAGCACCCCCTTGGCCAGAGACGGCTCGAACCACAGGATCTGCCAGGCGGTGATGATGGCGTCGCGACCGAAGGCGGTGGAGAACCAGGGGATGCCGGCATAGGGATAGGGACCTGTCTCCATGCGGGTGGTGAGCAGGGCGAGGTCCGCCCGCGACTTTTCGAGCCACTCGTTGAACAGCCGGCCCGAACTGCGCAGCCGCGCACCGTGCCGACGCCGGGCGCGCATGTCCCAGCGGGCCCTTGCGGCCCCGTCGCGGAATCGCTCGCGGCTGGGCGGTGGAGCTTCGGTGGCCCCGATCTCCAGGTAAAGTTCCAGCTTTCCCTCAGGCGCCAGGGAATACATGAAATCGGCCCGGTTTCCGGTCAGCCGACCCGGTGGATCGGAGAAGGCGATCACGCTGCTCCGTTCTATCTGATCCAGGCCCACATAGGTGAAGGTCACGCGGCGACCGTCGATCACCGGGGGCAGCATATAGCCGCGCCGGGCGCGCTGCATGCCGCGCACCTCGAACATGTCGTGGAAGTCGGCGCCCAGTTCGACGGCGAGCGGCAGCAGCACCACGTCGCGGCTGTAGTTGGTGCAGGTGATCCGTTCGTAGAGCCGCTCATCCCACAGGAACCGCTTGCGCTCGACGTGCAGAACCCCGGGTGGACCGACGGGGCCCCCAGGATAGGGCAAGGCCTGGTTGGCGCCGTTGAAGGTGAAGAAGACGTTGTCCTGAGCGATGGCCGCCGACAGTAGGGATGGCGGCCGGTTGCCCAGCAGCAGGCGAAACTTCGACAGGATGCGGGTGTCGTTGTGAAACAGCCCGTCCCCGGAGCCCAGAACATCGCCATAGGAGTCGGCCACCACGAAGGTGTCCTTGTCCTTCAGGGCGTGCAGACGATGCGGCGTGCGCGGTTCAGTCGACTCGCCCTGTTCGACCGGGGCCTCAGGCGCCGGCGCCAGATCGTCCATCTGTTCTTGCCTCAGGCGTTTGCAGCGAAGGCGAAGTCCTGGCTGAGCGGTGCGCCCAACCGGGCATAGAGGTCAATATAGCGCCGCGCCATGGCGATGGCCGAGTACTTCAGTTCGAACCGCTGGCGGATCAGGCTCCGGTCCAGGCTCACCGCTCGGCGGACGGCGTCCACCGCCTCGTTCTCGTTACGCACGATGAAGCCGGTGACGCCGTCCTCGATCACCTCAGGCACCGAGCCGCAGGCATAGGCGACCACCGGCGTGCCGCAGGCCATGGCCTCGATCATCACCAGGCCGAAGGGTTCGGGCCAGTCGATCGGGAAGAGCAGGGCGTCGGCCCCACCCAGGAAGGCGGACTTTTCTTCGTCGCCGATCTCGCCGATGAACTGGATCAACGGGTCGCCGACGATCAGGGGCTCGATCTTGTCATGGAAATAGCGCTGGTCGGCGGCGTCCACCTTGGCGGCGATTTTCAGCGTCTTGCCCAGCCGCTTGGCGATGGCGATGGCGCGGTCGGGGCGCTTCTCCGGCGAAATTCGCCCCAGAAAGGCGAGGTAACCCTCCGACTTGCCGTGGAACTCATAGATGTCGGTGGTCATGCCGTGGTGCACGGTGCCCGCCCAGCTGGTTGAGGCCAGGGGGCGGCGTTGGTCATCGCTGATGGAGACCAGAGGGTACTGCGGCCATCGGTCGTAGACGCCCTGCAGATCCTTCAGGTCCAGGCGCCCATGCAGGGTGGTGATGGTCTTGCCGGCCATGTCTGAGAAGAAGGGGAAGTGGACCATGTCGGTGTGAAAATGGATCACGTCGAAGTCGTCGGCTCGGCGGCGCACCTCCGACAGCATCGACATGTGGGCCGCCAGATCGCTCTTGAGTTGGGCGGGGTCCAGCCGGATGGCCTGGTCGCGAACAGCGACGAGTTTGGCCCTGGTCCGGGCCTCGCCGCTGGCGAACAGCGTCACCTCATGTCCCAACTCCACCAAGGCGTCCGTCAGGTGGGACACAACCCGCTCGGTCCCGCCGTAGAACCGCGGGGGGACAGCCTCATACAGAGGCGAAACCTGGGCGATTCTCATGGCGCGCAATCCTCACGATAGGAAGGTCTCTTAGCTCTGCGGCATGGCCGCATTCGCAGAGGCATAGCTCGCGAGATCGCGCGAAAGTTCCGAGGTTCGGCGCAGTTTTTGCGACCCGTCCGGCGCGCGCCGCGTTATGGGCGGGAGATGATCGAATTCTTCCCAGATGAGACCACCCTGGCCGCCGCCGCCGCTGAGGCGACCGTGACCGCGCTGGACGCGGGTTTGAAGGCCCGGGGGCAGGCCAGCCTGATCGGCACCGGCGGTCGCTCGCCGGCCCCGGTCTATGACGCACTTCGGGACGCCGAGCTTGACTGGGCCCGCGTCACGGTCGGCCTTTCGGATGATCGATTTCTGCCGCCGGCCTCACCGGACTCCAACGAACGCCTGGTCCGCGAGCGTCTTCTGCAGGGCCGCGCGGCGGCGGCGGCCTTCCTGCCGCTCTATTCCAGCGCCCCCGACCCGCAGGCCTGCGCCGACGTCGCCGAGCCCTCCATCCGGGCGCTCGCCCCCTTCGACATGCTGTTTCTCGGCATGGGGGAAGATGGCCACATCGCGTCCTTGATCCCGGGTAGTCCGGTGATGGAGGCGGGCCTCGACCCAGAGGGCGGCCGCTTCGTCATCGGGATTCCGGGGGACGTCGGTTCGCCCCCGGTGGCGCGCATCAGCCTGACCCTGCCCGCCCTGTTGGCGGCCCGGACCACCCTGATCCTGATCCGCGGCCCGCTGAAGCGCGAGATCGTTGAACAGGGCTCGGGACTGCCGGTGCACCGGTTGGTCAAACAGGCTAAAGCGCCCCTGCGCGTCCTCTGGACGCCGTGAATTCTAGGAGCAATCCCATGCATCCGGTCACCGCCGCCGTCACCGCGCGTATCGTCGAGCGCAGCCGCGAAACCCGCGCCGACTACTTGGCGCGCATGGAGGCCGCCCGCCACGCCGGCCCTGGTCGGGCCAAGCTGTCCTGCGCAAACTGGGCGCATGCCTTCGCCGCCTCTCCCGACGGGGACAAGCAGCGGATGCGCAATCCCAATGCGCCCAACGTGGCGATCGTCTCGGCCTATAACGACATGCTCTCGGCCCACCAGCCGCTGGAACGCTTCCCGGAGATCATCAAGGCGGCGGCCGAGACCGTGGGGGCCACCGCCCAGTTCGCCGGCGGCGTGCCGGCCATGTGCGATGGCGTGACCCAGGGTCGGCCGGGCATGGAGCTCTCGCTGTTCAGCCGCGACGTGATCGCCATGTCCACCGCCGTGGCCCTGACCCACGACGCCTTCGACGCGGCCCTGATGCTCGGCATCTGCGACAAGATCGTGCCAGGCCTGACCATCGGGGGGCTCGCATTCGGCCACCTGCCGGTGATCTTTGTCCCCGGTGGTCCCATGACCTCGGGCGCGTCGAACGCCGACAAGGCCCGGGTGCGCGGCCTCTATGCCGAGGGCAAGGCCACCCGTGACGAACTTCTGGACATGGAGATGAAATCCTATCACGGGCCTGGCACCTGCACCTTCTACGGCACCGCCAACTCCAACCAGATGATGATGGAGATGATGGGCCTGCACCTGCCAGGCGCGGCCTTCGTCACGCCCAACACGCCGCTGCGCGACGCGCTCACCGCCCAGGCGCCGCTGCGCGCCATCGCGATCGCCGAGGGGACCAACGCCTATACGCCGATGTCGGCGGTGGTGGACGAGAAGTCCATCGTCAACGCCATCGTCGGCCTCCTGGCGACCGGCGGGTCCACCAACCACACCCTCCATATCGTCGCGATGGCCAGGGCCGCCGGTGTGATCGTCGACTGGACCGATTTCGACGAACTCTCGCGGATCACCCCGCTGATGGCGCGGGTCTATCCGAATGGCAGCGAGGACGTGAACGCCTTCCATGCCGCTGGCGGCATGGCCTATGTGGTCCGCCAACTGCTGGACGCCGGCCTCGCCCACGAGGACGTGGTCACGGTCGCCGGCGAGGGCCTGCGCCGCTATCAGCAGGAACCCTTCCTCCAGGACGGCAAGCTGGTCTGGCGCGAGGGGCCCAGCACGTCGCTCAATCCCGACATCCTGCGCCCGGCCAACGATCCCTTCCTGCCGGAGGGCGGCATACGCCTGCTGTCGGGCGGCCTGGGCCGCGCGGTCATCAAGACCTCGGCGGTGAAGGACGAGCACTTGATCATCGAGGCCCCGGCCATCGTGTTCGAGGACCAGGACGACCTCCTGGAGGCCCACAAGAACGGCGAGCTGAACCGCGACTTCGTGGCCGTGGTTCGCTTCCAGGGGCCGCAGGCCAACGGCATGCCGGAACTGCACAGCCTGACTCCGGTCCTCGGGGTCCTGCAGGACAAGGGGTTCAAGGTCGCCCTGGTTACCGACGGCCGCATGTCGGGCGCCTCGGGCAAGGTGCCCGCCGCCATCCACGTCTCGCCTGAGGCGGGCCTGGGTGGCCCCTTGGCCTATGTGAGGACCGGCGACTTGTTGCGCCTCGACGCCCATGCCGGCGTGCTGGAGATTCTGGTGGATGCAGCCGAACTGGCCGCCCGTCCTAGGGCGCCCAAGCCGCCGGCCGGGTTCGGCTATGGTCGTGAACTCTTCGGGGCCATGCGCCGCGCCGCAGGGCCCGCCGAGGCCGGGGCCTGCACCCTGTTCGGGGACGCGGCATGAAGACGAGCTACACCGGCCTCGTCGGCGATGTCGGCGGCACGAATGCGCGGCTGGCCCTGGTGGATGAGGACGGCCACATCCGCCATCCCAAGACCTATCCCGCCGCCGACTTCGGCTCGCTAGGCGAGGTGATCGGCCAGTATCTTGAGTCCACGGTCGGCCGCCGCTGTCCGCCCCGCGCCGTGCTGGCCGTCGCCGGTCCGGTGGTGGATGGCGAGATCGAGTTCACCAACCTGGCCTGGCGGATTTCCGAGGGCGAACTGGTGGGCACCTTCGCTTTCGAAGCGGCTCAACTGATCAACGACTTCGCGGCCCAGGCCATGGCCGCCCCGGTCCTGGGCGCCGACGACCTCAAGCCGATCGGCCCCATGATGAAGGGTGCCGAGGGTGCGCCCATCGTGGTCCTAGGCGCCGGCACCGGCTTCGGCGTGGCGGGCCTCGCCCGCTCCGATCGCGGCGACGTGCCCATCGCCACCGAGGGTGGCCACGCCGCCTTCGCCCCCTATGACGAGGTCGAGGCTCAGGTCCTGGCCCGCCTGCGAAAGACCCATGAGCGGGTCTCCATCGAGCGAGTCCTGTCGGGTCGCGGCCTGTTCGAGCTGTACAAGGCGTTGGGGGATATTCAGGGCCTCGAGACCGGCCTGGCGGACGAGAAGGCGGTGTTCGCCGCCGGCCAGGCAGGCGATCCGCTGTGCTCCGAAACCCTCGACCGATTCTGCGGCATCCTCGGCTCGGTGGCCGGCGACCTGGCGCTCACCTTTGGGGCCCGCGCCGGGGTCTATGTCTCCGGCGGCATCGCGCCGCGCATGGTGGACCGTCTCAACAGCGGCGAATTCCGGCGTCGTTTCGAAGACAAGGGCCGACTGTCGGACTATACCCGCGACATCCCCACCTCGCTGATCGTCCATCCCTTTGCGGCGCTGGTGGGCTCGGCCCGGGCGCTGAAACAGTTGGAAGGAAACAGGCTTTGACCCTCCAGGACATCCTCAAGCTCGCACCCGTGGTGCCGGTCCTGATCATCGAGGAAGAGGCCCACGCCGTGCCGCTGGCCAAGGCCCTGGTGGCGGGCGGGCTCTACGCCCTGGAAGTCACTCTTCGCACCCCGGTCGCGCTCGAGGCCATCCGCCGCATCGCCGGTGAGGTCGAGGGTGCGGTGGTGGGCGCGGGCACCATCACCACCGCCGCGGCCCGCCAGTCGGTGGCCGACGCAGGCGCCCAGTTCGGGGTCAGCCCGGGCCTGATCGAGGGGGAGGGCTTCGACGGCCCCGTTCCCCTGCTGCCCGGCATCGCCACGGCGACGGAACTGATGTGGGGCCTGCGGGCCGGCTATACCCATTTCAAGCTCTTCCCGGCCAACATCGTCGGTGGCGTTGGCGCGCTCAAGGCCTTCGCCAGTCCCTTCCCCCAGGCCATATTCTGCCCCACGGGCGGGGTCAGCCTGGAGAACGCCAATGACTACTTGGCCCAGCCCAATGTGATCTGCGTCGGCGGCTCCTGGGACGCGCCGGCCCAGGCGGTCCGCGACGGCGACTGGGGCAAGGTCACCGAACTGGCCCGCGCCGCGTCGCAACTCGGCAAGGCCGCCTAGAGCGGGACTCGATTAGACGGAACCGTATCCGGAGTTGCGCAGGTAGTTGGCGCACTCGTGGGGTTCGAAGAGGTTGAGGAGTTGGCCGGCCTTGCGCCAGGTGTCCTCGACGGTGCGGGGCTGGGCCTTGCGCATCATGTGCTTGAGCTTGGCGAAGACCTGTTCGATCGGGTTGAGGTCGGGACTGTAGGGCGGCAGGAAGAGCAGGTGGGCGCCCTTGGCCCTGACGGCGGCGCGGGCTGCCTTGCCCTTGTGGCTGCCGAGGTTGTCGAGGACCACCACGTCGCCCGGCGAGAGGGTCGGCGCCAGGACCTCGGCGATGTAGAGGCCGAAGAGCTGGCCGTTGATCGGGCCGTCGATCACCCAGGGCGCGTCGATGCGGTCGTGGCGCAGGGCGGCGATGAAGGTCTGGGTCTTCCAGTGTCCGAAGGGCGCATAGGCCTTCAGACGCCGTCCCCTCGGTCCCCAGCCACGCAGGGGCGCCATGTTGGTCTTCACCCAGGTCTCATCAAGGAACACCAGTCGCTCAAGGGCGATGCGGCCCTGGTAGGCCTTCCAGCGCGCCCGCTTGCGCGCCACGTCAGGTCGCGTCTGCTCCTCGGGCAGCAGGGTTTTTTTTGAAGCTCAGTCCCTCGGCGTGAACGAACACCCACACCGCCCGTGGATGGGTCTTGATCCCGCGCTCGGCCAGCTCCGTCGCCAGGCCCCGCAGCGTGAACGGCCCCGAGCCAATCCGCGCGCGCAGCCACTCGGCGCAGTCTCCCGACAGCGTTCGGGGCTTGTAGCCGCCGACTTGGGCCGGCGCCAACGAGCCGGTTTCACGCTCGCGCTTGGTCCATTTGGAGACACAGGAGGGCGCGATCCGCAGCGCCGCCGCGATCTCGCGGTTCGTCTCACCCGCCGCCTTGCGCGCCATCGCCCGCTCGCGAAGATCCATAGAATACGGAGCCGTCATCAGCGCTGACCTCCTCCAGCAGAGAAGATGAATCAGATCAGCCCTGATTTGGGAATCCAGATTCCGTCAAAACGCGGCCCGCTCTAGGTCCGCGCCAACACCGTCGCCGTCACCTCGCGGCGGACCGAAAAGCCCAGGGATTCATACAGGCTGATCGCGCCCAGATTGCTGGCGTAGGAGTGCAGGAACGGCGTCTCACCCCGTGCCACGATGCGGTCGGCGACCACCTGCATCAGACGTCCGGCATGGCGGCGGCCGCGATGGTCGGGATGGGTGCAGACGCCGCTGACCTCGGTATAGCCCTCGGGTCGCATCCGCTCGCCGGCCATGGCCACCAGCCGCCCGTCCTGCTTGATCCCCACGAAGGCGCCCAGGCGATGCGTGGCCGCGAAGAACGGTCCCGGCTCGGTGAGCGTGGCCAGCGCCAACATCTGCGGGGCGTCAGCCTCGGACAGGTCCTCGAAGGCGAAGTCCGGGTCGCCGGGCTTGGGGCGCTTGGCGACCATCTGGGCGCACACCGCGGCTTTCGCCACCGTGACCCCAGGCGGCGGGATAAAGGGCTCAGCCTCAACCACCCAAAGGGACCCGTCCGCCGGGATCAGCTCGGCCAGGGCGGCGAGATTTTCCGCCGATCCATCCGCCGCCGCGCCGAACACGTTGTAGCGCGGGTCGAACCGCAGGGCCCGGCCATCGCCCACGGCCAGGCTCCGCTGGCGGGTGCTCAGCGTGCTCCAGACCGGTCGGTCCAGCGGGTGGCCCATCGCCTCAGTGGCCGGTGAAGGCGCCCACCCGGCGCTCTGATACGGCCTTCACGCCCTCGGCATAGTCGTCGGTGGCGCGCAGGATGGTCTGCTGTTCATGCTCGTGGATCGTCTGGGCGCGGACGGCGGCGGCCAGGTCGGCGCGCAGGGTCTTGCGGGTGGCCACAACGGCCAGCGGCGCGTTCTCGGCGATCTCCTGGGCCAGGCGCGAGGCTGCGGCGCGCAGGTCGGCCAGGGGCGCGATCTCGTCCACCAGACCCCAAGCCAGGGCATCCTCCGGCTTCACCCGGCGTCCGGTCAGGAACATCAGGTTGGCGCGGTGCTGGCCGATCAGCCGGGGCAGGGTGTGAGTCAGGCCAAAGCCCGGATGGAAGCCCAGCTTGACGAAGTTGGCGGTGAACCGCGCCTCGTGCGCGGCCACCCGGAAATCGCCCACCAGGGCCAGGCCAAGGCCCGCCCCTACCGCCGCGCCCTGCACGGCCACCACGATCGGGGTCTCGATGGAATAGAGCCGCACGGCCTGGTCATAGAGGCTGCCGATGCCGCCCATGCCCGAACCCGCGATCCCGTCGCTGGCCACCAGGTCGGCGCCGGCGCAGAAGGCCTTGCCTGCCGAGCACAGCACCACCGCCCGGGTCTTGCCGTCGCCGTCGAGGGTCTCCAGGGCGTCGGCCAGGTCGGCCATCAGCTCGACGGAGACGTGGTTGAAGGGCGGGCGGTCGATCTCCACGGTCGCCACGTGGCCGTCATGGGTGACCTTCAGGTGGTCGTAGCTGCTCATCGTCGGGTTCCCATCAGGTTGCGGGCGACCACCATGCGGTGGACTTCGGAAGGGCCGTCATAGATCCGCATGTTGCGTACCAGCGAGGCCATCAGCTGCAAGGGCATTTCCTTGGTCATGCCCATGGCGCCGAAGCATTGCATGGCGTTGTCGATGACCTCCCAGGCCATCTCGGTGGCGAAGACCTTGACCATGGAGATCTCACTTCGCACGTCACGGCCCTGGTCGAGCTTGGCGGCGCAGTCATAGGTCATCAGCCGGGCGGCGTGGATCTTGATGGCCGCGTCGGCCGCCCACCACTGCACCGCCTGGCGGTCCGACAACGGCTGGCCGAAGGTCACCCGCTGCGGCGCGTATTCACACATCATGTCCAGGGCCCGCTGCGCCAGGCCGATGCACCAGGCGGCCATCTCCATCCGCCGCGTCCCCAGCCGCACCTGCATCGGCGCGAACCCCTGGCCCTCGGTCCCCAGCAGCTTCCAGCCCGGCACCCGGCAATCCTCCAGCGCCACCTCGTAGGTCATGGCCCCGCCGATCATCGGGATCTTGCGCAACACCTTGAAGCCCGGATTGTCGCCATCGACGAGGAAGGCGCTCATCCCGCCCCGCGCGCCCTTCTCCCGGTCGGTCACCGCCATGACAATGGTGAAGTCCGCCTCGGCGGCCCGGCTGGTCCAGATTTTTCTTCCGTCGATGATCCAGTCGTCGCCGTCGCGCACGGCCCTGGTGATCATGCCCGCGGGGTCGGCGCCGGCGCCGGGTTCGGAGATGCCGATGGCGCTGATAGTCTCGCCGCGCACATAGGGGGCGAGATAGGCCTCGCGCTGGCGCTCGGTCACCGTGGCCATCAGCATGCGCAGGTTCGGTGAGTCCGGCGGCAGGGTGTAGGGGGTGACGGTCGAGCCCAGGGCCTCGTTCACGGCCACCAGGGCCACCTGCGGAAGGTCCGAACCGCCCACGTCCTCCGGGGCGTCCAGGCCCCAGAGGCCCAGGCGCTTTGAGACCACGTCGATCTTCTCGCGCTCGTCCTTGGTCAGGCCCACGCCCTTGCCGGCCGCCTCGCGGGCCAGGACCACGCTCTCCAGGGGCATCAGCTCGTCGCGGACGAACTTCTGCGCCAGGTCCTTGAGCATCCGGTGCTCTTCGGAAAGTTCGAAGTCCATGGTCCGCCCTCGACGCCTGTTGATCCGGCCTTGCTCCGAATTAGCCGGGTTGCCGCGCCGGACGGCAAGCGCGCAATTCATCCGACCCCGTGTCCCGGCGTGAGCTCTTGCGCCGACCCCGGCTTCAATGATCTTCCAGGACCCAAGAAACGACGGGGAGCTTCGACGTGACCGACACCAAGCAATTGGCCGACAAGGCCACCGGACCGCTGGCCGGCATTCGTATCCTGGACCTGACCAGCGTGGTGTTCGGCGCCTACGCCACCCAGATGCTGGGGGACCAGGGGGCGGAGGTCATCAAGCTGGAGGACCCGGGCTCGGGCCGGGGTGACGGCGGCGACATCATGCGCTGGGCTGGCCACGTGCCGGAGGGGACGCCGCGGGATCTCGGCCCCATCTTCCTGACCATCAACCGCAACAAGCGCTCGGTGCTGATGGACATGCGCGACCCGGCCTCGCGTCCGCTGCTCGAAGCCCTGATCAAGAGCTGTGACGTCTTCGCGGTCTCGGTCCGTTACGAGGGGCTCAAGCGGCTGGGCCTGGCCTATGAGGATGTGAAGGCCCTGCGGCCCGACGTCGTCTATGTCCACGCCTCGGGCTACGGCTCGGACGGCCCCTATGCCGGGGAGCCGGCCTATGATGATTTGATCCAGTCGGCCTCGGGCCTGGCCGACCTGCTGCCCCGCACCGACGGCAACCCGACCCCGCGCATCCTGCCGACCCTGGTGGCCGACAAGGTCTCGGGCCTGTTCATGTGTCAGGCGATCACGGCCGGCCTGCTGCACAAGGAACGCACCGGCCAGGGCCAGTTCATCGAGGTGCCGATGCTGGAATGCGTCACCAGCTTCACCCTGGTGGAGCACCTCTATGACCACACCTTCGAGCCGCCCACCGGCCAGTGGGCCTATCAGCGGGTGGCCAATCCCAACCGCAAGCCCTACCAGACCAAGGACGGCTATATCGGCCTGCTGCCCTACACCGACAAGCAGTGGGACCAGTTCTTCGCCGCCGCCGGCATGGCCGAGACCTTCGGCAAGGACCCGCGGTTTTCCGACTACGCCACCCGCGCCAAGCACATCGGCGAGCTCTATGGCCTGGTGGGGGAGGTGACCCAGACCAAGACCACCCAGGAGTGGCTAGACCTGCTCAAGCCCCTGTCGATCCCGATCGTGAAGACCGCACGCCTGGACGACCTGCCCGACGATCCGCACCTGAAGGCGGTGGGCTTCTTCGAGCGCTACGACCACCCGCATGCCGGGCCTTACAACGCCATGAAGCCACCGGTGAAGTTCACCGGATCGCCCAGCAACATCCGCCGCCACGCCCCGCGCCTGGGGGAGGATACCGCTGAGGTGACGGCGGAGATGGGCCTCAAGGCCGACTGATGCGGGTCGGGGGCCGGAAAGTTGCGCGCCCGATGTCGGGCGCCGCGCTTCTGCTCCGTCCTTGGACCAGGACCTAAGAATGGAGATGCCGTCGCATGAAAATCACCGTTGAAACTGTGGTCGACGCCCCGATCGCGGCCGTCTGGGACGCCTATTTCACGCCGGACGACATCGTGCGGTGGAATGCGGCGTCCGAAGATTGGCACACCACCAAGGCCACGGTGGATCTCCGGGTCGGCGGCGAATTCTCATCGCGTATGGAGGCCAAGGATGGCAGCTTCGGCTTTGACTTCGCCGGGACCTATACGCGGGTCGAGCCGCTGCGGCGAGTGGAGTACGCCTTCGGCGACCGGGCTGCCGCCGTGGAATTCTTGGAGGGCGCTGGCGGTGTGACGGTGCGCGTCACCTTCGATGCCGAGGCCGAAAATTCGATCGAGCAGCAGCGCGACGGCTGGCTAGCGATCTTGAGCAATTTCAAGTCGCACGTGGAATCGCGGCGTTAGCCCGCCGCGGCGGCGACAGCCCAGGCCGCATCCCCCACGGAGATGCGGCCTGGCGCCGTCCTAGACCGGCGAGAACACCGGGACGGGCGGGCCGCCCTCGGTGGCCTGGAACTTCACCTTCACCTTCTGGCCGATGGCCAGTTTGGTCAGGTCGCAGTCCACGAAGTTGGTCAGCACCGCCGGGCCCTCGTTGAGGGTGACGTAGCCGATGGCGTAGGGGCCGGTCGGCGAGCGGTGCATGGTGGAATAGGTGTAGATCACCCCCTCGCCCGGGCTCTCTTCCCAGACGGTGTCGTCGGAGAAGCAGAAGGGGCAGAGCGCGCGGGGATACCAGTGTGGCTCCCCACAGGCGTTGCAGCGCTTGATCAGGAACTTTCCCTGTTCGGCGGCGTCCCAGAAGGGCTTGCTCTCGATGGTCACGGCCGGGGCCGGAATCTTGCGGCCCTCGGCCGGCTTGTCTTGAACGTCGCTCATCCTAAGCCTCCCGTTCCATGATGACGGTGCCCGCGCCGTGGCGGGTGCCCAGCGAACCGCCCGTGCCGTGGGCGAGGGCCAGGTCGCAATTGGGCACCTGGACCTTGGGGTGGGCTTCGCCGCGCAATTGGCGCACCGCCTCGATCACCTTGGTGATGCCGCCGCGGTTGGTGGGGTGGTTGTTGCAGAGCCCGCCGCCGTCGGTGTTGAAGGGCAGCTTGCCGACGCCGGAGATCAGGTTGCCGTCGGCGACGAACTTGCCGCCCTCGCCCTTCTTGCAGAAGCCCAGGTCTTCGAGCTGCATCAGCACCGTGATGGTGAAGCTGTCGTAGATCGAGGCGTACTTCATGTCCTGCGGGGTGACGCCCGCCTCGCCGAAGGCGATGGGGCCAGACCACAGGGCGCCGGAGTGGGTAAGGTCCAGGTCCTTGCCGCCGCGCGGGCCCTTGGGGGCCTCGCCGGCGCCGATGATCTTCACCAAGGGTCGCTTCAGGCTCTTGGCGACTTCCGGGCTGGTGACGATCAGAGCGCCGCCGCCGTCGGTGACGACGCAGCAATCCAGCAGGTGCAGCGGGTCGGAGATCATGCGCGAGTTCACCACCTGCTCGACAGTGACCACGTCCTTCAGGAAGGCGTGCTCATTCCATTGGGCATGGTGGCTGGCGGCGACCTTGATCCAGGCGAGCTGTTCGCTGGTGGTGCCGTACTCGTACATGTGGCGCATGGCGCACATGCCGTAGGTGTTGTGGGTCGAGCCGCCATAGATGTTCTCGAAGCCGGCTTCCGGCGCGCCGTCGGTGAGCTGGCCGGGACGACCCCCGCCGCCGCCGGGGAAGAACTTGTTCTGGCGGGGACGGCCGGCGAGCGTGATGAGCGCCACGCTGCACTTGCCCGCCGCGATCGCCTGGGCCGCGTGGCCGACGTGCAGCAGGTAGGACGAGCCACCGGTCTCGGTGGAGTCCATGTGGCGGACGTTCTTCAGGCCCATATAGTCCACCATCGACATGCCGCCGAAGCCGGGGGCGTCGCCGGCGCAGAAGTAGCCGTCGATGTCGTCCTTGGTCAGGCCGGCGTCGGCCAGGGCGCCCTTGGCGCACTCGGCGTGAAGTTGGGGTGTCGACTTGTCGGGAGCGTCCCGGGTGGGGTGCTCATAGGCCCCCATGATGTAGGCCTTGCCCTTAATACTCATCGATCCCCTTCCTCAAATTCTTCTCTTAACGAATGGCGGTTGGCTTAGTCCTCCGCCGCGCCGAGCGCAAACGCCGGCCCCTCGGCGAGGAGGCCGGGCGGCGCTCGCGCTTGCAGAGCGTCAGGCCGGTTGGCCTTCCTTCAGTTTGGCGATGCGGGCGTCGCGTAGGGCGGTGCGGCGCACCTTGCCGGCGTCGTCGCGGAGCGGTTCGTCCACGAATTCGTAGGTTCGCGGCTGCTTGTAGGTGACCAGTTTGGTTTTAAGATGCTCACGTAGGGCGGCCTCGTCGCCTGGCCCACGCGTTTGCACGATGGCGTGGATCTTGGCGCCCAGGTCGTCGTCCGGGATGCCGATGACGGCGACGGACTGGACACTGTCATGCTCCTCCAGGGCCGCCTCGATCTCGGCGGGATAGACGTTGGAGCCCCCCACCAGGATCATGTCGGTGCGGCGGTCGGCCAGGTAGAGATAGCCGTCCTCGTCGAACCAGCCGATGTCGCCCAGGCTCTCCCAGCCGCCGGGCAGAACCTTGGCCGTGGCGCCCAGGTATTTGTAGCTGGGGGGCATGCCCTCGGGACGGCGCATGTAGATCTCGCCGATCTCGCGGGGCGCCAGCTGGTTTCCGTCGTCGTCGAAGGCCACCATCTCGCCCATGCGCACCTTGCCCACCGAGCCCCGGTGTTCCATCCACTCGGTGCCGGAAATGACCGTGGAGGCCTGGGCCTCGGTGCCGGCATAGAGCTCCTGGATCACCTCGCCGCCCAGCCACAGGATGAAGGCCTCCTTCAGCCAGGGCGGGCAGGGGGCGGCCAGGTGCCAAAGGGTCTTCAGGGACGACAGGTCGTACTTGGAGCGGACCTCTTCGGGCAGATGCCAGATGCGGTTCATCATGGTCGGCACCATGTAGATCCAGGTGGCGCGGCGCTTCTCGATCTCGGCCAGCGTGCCTTCGGGATCGAAGCGCGGCAGGACGATCAGGTGCGCGCCCAGGTTCAGCACGCTCATCATCATGCCGAACCCGGCGTTGTGGTAGAGCGGCGCGGGCAGGACGGCGATTGACTGCGAAGTCAGCTGCCAGCCGCCGACGGCCGGCGTCTCCTTCGTGGTCACGCCGGGCTGGCCCGACAGGATCAGCTTGGGCCGGCCGGTGGAGCCGCCGGAGGTCGGCGCCTTTGAAACCGGCGAAGTGGCGTCGGGCAGGTCGCTGTCGTCGTCGCTCTTGGCCAGCAGGTCGGACACCTTCAGCAGCGGCCGGTCGATCTTGGCCTCGAACTGCGCGATCACCACCGGGGTCTTGGCCAGCTCCATGATGGCCTCCAGCTCGGCCTGGGGCAGGCGGAAGGCCACCGGCTGCGGCGTCGCGCCGATCTTCCACATGGCCCAGCAGGCCACGGCGAAATCGGTGGAGTTGGGCAGGCCCAGCGTCACCAGATCGCCGTGCTTCACGCCATAGGCCAGCAGGCCGCGGGCGGCGCGGTTGGTCAGCTTGTGGAACTGGGAATAGGAGAGGGTGACATCGCCGCAGCTCACCGCGGGCGCGTCGGGCTGGGATTGCGCGAAGGCCTTGAGCTTCGCGCCGAGGGAAATCATCTCGTCGGCCATAATAGGTGTTCGTCCCAAATGAATTGGCCCGATTGAATTTCAGGCGCCGCATGAACTGGTGGAGGCCCCGCCAATGCTGCGAGGTTGGCGATCAGTTTCCCTCGCGGAAGATCGTTTCGGCAAGCGCCATATTCGATTGTCGAAGCAGGCCCCCTGTGGCTAAGACGACGCGATAAAATTTGAACATTTGGTAGGGAGCCGTCGATGTCCGTCGAACAGATGCTGAGCCAGGATTTCGGGACGCTGGCCGAGGTGATCGGCGAACAGGCCAAGGAACGGCCCGACAAGCACGCCCTGGTGGACGCCAAATCCACCATGACCTACGGCCAGCTCGACGCCTTCATGGGCCGCATGGCCACGGCGCTTCAGCGCGAGGGCGTAGAGAACCAGGACGTCGCCGCCGTCTGCGCCACCTCATCGGTGGAATACGGCGCGACCTTCTTCGGCATCCTGCGGGCCGGCGGCGCTGTCGCGCCCCTCGCGCCGTCATCCACCCCGGAAGGCTTGGTGGGTATGCTCAAGGACTGCGGGGCCAAGGTTTTCTTCCTGGACAAGGGTGTGTCCGAGGCCCTGGCCGGTGTCGCCGATCAGATCACCGCCCAGCGCGTCGCCCTCGACGGCTCCGACGCCGGCGTCCCGCTGCTGGAATGGCTGGCGCCTGAGGGCTCCAAGCCCAAGCCCGTCACCGTCACCGAGAACCAGGCCTTCAACATCATCTATTCGTCGGGCACCACCGGGACCCCCAAGGGCATCGTCCAGCCGCACCAGATGCGCTGGGGTCAGATCCGGCGTGGGATCTACGGCGAGGGTGCGGTGACCATGATCTCCACCCCGCTCTATTCGAACACCACGCTCGTCTCCTACCTGCCCACCATCTCCAATGGCGGTACGGCGGTGCTGATGCCCAAGTTCGACGCCGAGCAGTTTCTGAAGCTCAGCCAGCAATACCGCGCCACCCACGCCATGCTCGTGCCGGTGCAGTACCGCCGGCTGATGGAACGGCCCGACTTCGACAGCTACGACCTCTCCAGCTACGTGATGAAGTTCTCCACCAGCGCCCCCTTCGCCGCGGCCCTGAAGGCCGACGTGCTGAAGCGCTGGCCCGGTGGCCTGATTGAATATTACGGCATGACCGAGGGCGGCGGCTCCTGCGGCCTGGCGGCCCACGAGTTCCCCGACAAGCTGCACACCGTCGGCCGGCCCCTGCCGGGCCACGACATCCGGCTGATCGACGAGGACCTCAAGGAGGTGCCCCAGGGCAAGATCGGCGAGGTTGTCGGCCGCTCGGGCGCCATGATGGTCGGCTACCACAACCAGCCGGGCAAGACCTCCGAGGCCGAGTGGTACAGCCCTGAGGGCCTCCGCTACATCCGCACCGGCGACGTGGGCGTGTTCGACGCCGACGGCTTCCTGACGCTCATGGACCGCAAGAAGGACATGATCATCTCGGGCGGCTTCAACATCTATCCCTCCGATCTGGAGGCCGAGATGATCCAGCACCCGGAGGTGCTGGAGGCCGCCGTGGTGGGGGTGGCGTCCGACAAGTGGGGCGAGACTCCCGTGGCCTTCGTCGCGTTGAAACCCGGCGCCAAGGTGACGGGTGACGAGCTCAAGGCCTGGACCAACGGCAAGCTTGGCAAGACTCAACGCCTCGCCGACCTGATCCTGGTGGACAGCCTGCCCCGCAGCCACATCGGCAAGGTGCTGAAGCGCGAACTGCGCGACGACTACAAGGGCCCGGCGCTCACCGCATGAACAACCCCGCCCAGAAGCCCGCCAAGAGCGTCGCCGACCTCTGCGACGACCACGAGGACGAGGTCGAGGTCTGCCTCGTCCAGTTCCGCGACTATGGTGGCCGCAAGGCCTTCTCTGGACCGATCCGCACGGTGAAGTGCCGGGAGGACAATTCCCTGGTTAAGGCCACGCTCGCTGAACCCGGCGAGGGCTGCGTCCTGGTGGTGGATGGCGGCGGCTCGCTGGCCATGGCCCTGGTGGGCGACATGCTGGCCGCTGACGGGGTGAAGAACGGCTGGGCCGGGATTGTGGTCTATGGCGCGGTGCGCGACACCCCGATCCTGGAGACCCTGGATATCGGCATCAAGGCCCTGGGCTCGGTGCCGATCCGCAGCGTCAAACGCGGCGACGGGGTGGTGGACACCCCGGTGGCCTTCGGCGGCGTGGTCTTCGTGCCCGGCGACGTCCTGCACGCCGATCCCGACGGCGTGGTGGTCCTGCCCGGCGAGGACTGAAAACTCAGTCGCTGGACGGGCTTGCGGAGGCGGGGCCGTATGAGTAGGTTCCGCCCTCGCTCGGCGGGCCCCCTCTAGGGAGCCTCCAGACGGCTCCGGAGAGGTGGCTGAGTGGTCGAAAGCACCGCACTCGAAATGCGGCGTACCTTTACCGGTACCGTGGGTTCGAATCCCACCCTCTCCGCCATGGCCTGAAAAAGGTCACCCTCTTTGGGTTCGACTGAGGTCCCCCCGTTGGGAATTAGAATTCCTCCATAAGACGGGCGGCATCTCGCGAGAAGAATTCAAAATTCTTGATGAACAATGCCTCCGACGAGCCACCCTCATCCAGAAGTAGGTGCCGATACATGGCGATCTTACTATCGATCATAATCGTATGGGCGAATACTTCTTCTGAATTCCACGTATTGTTGAGTTTTTCGCAGCGCTTAACTTCTTTTTCACAATTCCAAAATGCGATGAATTCGATCTGAGAGCAGGATTTCTTGCTGTCGCAATCAAGGAATGCAATCCGAATATCGTTTCCGTCGGACGCTGTCTCAACCCAGACGTCGCTGTCTTCATCTGTCGTTAGCTTGGCCTTGTATCCGCCGTTTTGCAGGGCAGCGACGACGGTGGCCGGATCGGTGGAGGTCACCGGGGCCGCGATAGCTGTAGAGCAGGCAAACGCCGCGAGCGCAGCTGCACAAACGAGAGAATTGCGAGCCAAGCTAACCATTTCGTCCCCCAGGCAATTAACTCCACCATAGGTGGGGGAGGCTGGCAACGCCAAGAGGGCTCGTCTGCTGCAGACGTGGCATAGTCAAGTATGAGGTCGGCGATCCCTCTGCGTTCCTGAAGAGCCAGCAGGAGCGATGCTTCGCGTGGGGACAAGAGGCCCAATTTGAAGGAAAGGCCAGTTGTCGGGGCTTCAGTCGAGCGCAATGGTGGGCCGCAAGACTGAAAACGAGCGGCAGACGAAGTTCAACACAATCAGCACAATAGGGGAACTGTGGGACGGTCCCACCCTCTCCGCCACCCGTAATTTGTTGTTTCTATCTATCTTTATGTGACCCGGAAGACTTCCGGAATTCCGGCCAGGCCTGGCCCTGAAGGCGGGTCCGCCGGGGCGGTGGCCGCTTCGTCAATGGGATGGCGGACCGTCCGACGAGAATGAGAAATCCACGAGCGTCATGCGGCGGCCGTCGCCGTTGGCGCCTGTCATCCTGAGGCGGCGCCAGACTGTGCTCAGGCAACAGACGGCGGTGACCCAGGCCTCCTTTGGAATGTAGAGCGTGGCTTCCAGGCCCCCGCCCGGCAGCTCGCCGGTCCGATCAAGGATGTCGCCGATGTGGGGTGGCTGGCCACGGCTGAAATGCCAGCTCTCCAGTTGGTCCAGCCAGACGCGCATCCGGCGGTCGGCCAGACCTTCAGGCGCAACCACACGACCCTCGATTTCAATCATTCGAGAATAGATCAGGCCGCCTTGAAAACGGTGCGCCTTCGGGACTGAGGGCGGGCAAGGTAAAATGCCGAGCCCTCCATCATGTCCGCGCAACTCGACGAGAAAATCTTGCCGGGTCTCAGTCAGCATTCGCCCAGGCCTCGAGGTTCGGATGAATGCTGGCCTGGAAGAAGTAGGCAGAGGCTTTTGCGCCGCCCGGCCCTTCGTCGTAAGTCTTGATCTGCAGGTGCTTCCACGTCGACGCCAGGAACGTGGCCGTGGGCGCGATCGCCTCCTCGGGCAACATCAACACCACCTCAATCTCGACCTCGGCGCCTTCCGGAAGCACCGTGAGTTCACCCACGTCCTGGAGGCCTCCGCGTCCGAATCGGACCGTCGGCCCAAAGGGGGACAACGTCACCTTCACACCCTTGCCGCGGAGCTCGCGAGGCGCGCGTACCCGGCCGTGGAGGGTGAAGTCGCGCCCATATTCGAGGCCGGGAAATGGCGCCTTCGACCGAGTCACCGGCTGGTTAGTCGCAACGCGCAGGTTCCAATTCCAAGCAAGTATGTCGATCATCAGCCGGCCGTCGAAGAAGCTCGGATCTGAGGCCGCGTTGTGAGGATTTACGTTTGACACAACAAAAATCGTACGCCCTTTGTTCTCCTGCGGCAAGCTTCGCGCCCAGTGGCCGCACCCCGCCGGCAAGGTGTCTGGTGGTCGCAGATGTTCTTCTGACCGGTCGAGGTGATGCCCTGCTCTTCCGCCGGAGGATCCCTGCTCTGCGAGCCTCAATTCCCTGTTCTTGGAGCGTTATTTCACATGCCCCGCCGTACAAGCCGATGACGAACGGGCCATTCTCCGGGGCCAGCGCGGCGAGGCAGTGTCAGGGGCGCGCAATCCGCCGAAGATAAAATATAAAAACAGGGAAAAGCAGAGAATAGTTGGCGTCGCACTGCGTCCACCGCCAGGCATAAAGTATTGTTTTTATTCTGCTTCCTGGAAGGCCCAAGGTCCTCGACATGACCAGTCGGTCGTCATGGATTCGCGGCGTCGACTTCGCGTTCTTCGCCGCGACTTGGCGCGGTTCGCCAAGCCTGCGATCAGACAGGTCGTATCGGGGGCAGCCGATAGGTCCCATCCAGCATCTCCGGCTTCGGAAGGTAGGCGCGCATGAAGAGCGCGAAAGGTCCACTTCGGGGGGCCGGCAGCCAGTTGGCGGTCTTTTCACCGCCTGGATCTTCGCGGCCAATCCAGATGTCGACACCGCCATCGGCATTTCGAACCAGTCCTGGCGTCCTATCCCCGATCGCGTAGCGGCCAATTCGATTTTCGGTCAGGAAGAATTGCCCGTCATCGGTCGCCTCGTACATCGTCAAGGACCAGAAGCCGTCGATGGGCACGGGCTTGGCGAGTGAGAGACAGTAAAGACCGTCACCGTTGAACGCCCACGAGCCCTCTTCCGACTGAGCTCGCATGTACATCGCCTCAGCGACTTCGAGGGCGCCGAGGCCCTGGACCGCGACCGCTGCACGGAAACGATAGGAGTCGCCGAACTGACCGAGGTCGGGAAGCGGATAACTCCAGCCCTCGACGAACCGCAGATTGTTCGTCCCGCCTGAGACCATGGTGCGCGCTCTGGCGACCCCGGCCTCGATCGAAACCAGGTCGTCACCCGAATATCCGGCGGGGTCGAAATTTCCACCGCGCCCGGCGGCCCGAATACGTTCAAAGGCCTCCAATCCGACGATCGAGCCTGGCGGATCCGCGCCGAGCAGGTCCGCCGCCGACCGGAAGAACTCCGGCCAGGCATCGTCGCGCGTGGCGTGGCCTTTCGGCGGCGCGGCGGCGGGGCCTGAAAGCTCCAGGTCCGCCTGGAAGGCCCTCGCGTCAGGCAGATCGGCGTCTCCGGCCACCAGAATTCGCGCCAGCACCCAAGCGTGAGGCGTGCCAACCTTCAGATCGTTCTCGCCGAGCTCGACCTCGTCTGGCCCAACCAGCCGATAGACACCAGCCGGGCCGCTGGGCGTCCGGGCGCCCAGGATGACGCTATTGTTCGTGTACATGTCCATCACGGCGATCGAGACATAGCGCGCGCCAGGGTCGGGCAGGGTCAGGGTCACAGGGCCGTCGGTCAGGTCGATCCACGCGCTGGAATAGAGGGTGTCATTGTTGGGGGTGGTGATCTCCCGGTCCGCCGGTCCCACCAACTCGCGATTGTGAACAAACCTGTTCAGTCCCGAATGCAATCCGGGGTGCGTTGTGTCGAGCATACGCACGCGCGCCGCCGCCATCTCAATCAGGGGGAGGGCGTAGAGCCAAGCCTTCTCGGCCTCACGCATCAGCTCATTTGAGGGAGGTTTGCCCGCGTCCTGGCTGGCCGGACTGATTGCGCTGGAGTTCGATTTCATCCCCGGTCTCCGAATACGTCCTGGTTCGCTCAGCGCAGGATCATTCCACCCCATTCATGGTCGCAAGGTTTCAAGACGACAACCATATCCGACCGCGTAGGACATCTATTGAGCAGCGCGGCTTCACATGGCCGCGCACTGCGTCCACTGCCAGAGCCAGACACCCAAGACTAATTTGGCCCTCACGGCCCCGTGCTTCCCCGCCGTCAAAGGCCTGAGACGAGGCCGGCCACCTGGTCGGCGACGGCGGACTGGGCGGTTTCGTCCAAAACTTCCACCGCGATCTGCGCGATCGCCATGCGACCATCCTTGCGACGACCGCGTGCATAGGCCGGATCGTAGTGAAGCTCCATCAGGGCGGACGCCAGGGTTTCGAAATCACCCGCGCTGATCAGCCCACGCCAGGCCTCCAGTCGGGCGGGAGATGGTGGAATGGGCAGGCGGGCGAAGGCGGCCTCGAGCCGGTCCCGGTCGGCGATGATGTCGGCATAGGCGCTGACCAGGTACCTGGCCCGCGCCTGGCGCGGGGCCACGATCTCGATCCGGGGCGCGATCTGCATGGCGCGCCAGACGGCCGGCGGTGTCATGCGATCCCCGATCTTGCTGGATTCGGCCTCCACGACGACGGGGCGTGATGGATCGAAGGTCTTCAGCGCCGTGAGCAGCGTGGTCTCAAACATCTTCTGGCTGGGTTGCCGACGACCCGCCAGACCGCCGAACAGCGAGCCGCGATGTCCGGCCAGATCCTCAAGGTCGAGAACCTGCAGGCCGCGCTCCGCCAGCCGGGCCAGGATTTCGGTCTTGGCCGAGCCGGTGTCCCCGTCCAGCAACACGAATCTGACGGGGCAGGCCTGCTCGTAGAGCTCGTCCTGCACCTGGCGTCGGTACGTGCGATAGCCGCCGTCCAGCACCGCCGTCGGCCATCCTACCCGTTGCAAAATCGTCGCCATGGCGTTGGAGCGGTTGCCGCCGCGCCAGCAGTAGATCAAGGGGCGGGTGGTGGGAGACCAGTCGTCCATCGCCGTGCGCAGGTGGTGCGCGATGTTCTCGGCGACGTAGGCCGCACCGAGGCGGTTCGCCCGGAACCGCGACTCCTGGACATAGATCGTGCCCACCTCGGCGCGCTGCGCATCGTCCAGAACCGGCAGGTTGCGGGCGCGCGGCATGTGATCCTCGGCGAACTCGCCGGGACTGCGGACATCGATGATCACATCGAAGGCGGCGGTCGCCTCCGCGTCGGCCGTTGCAAGCAACTGGATCGGCTGCATCTAGGCGATCGCCCTCGTCGGCTGTCTGATCGTCATGGGGTTCACCGCCGAGACGATGCTAAGTACGCGCTTGCCCCTTGATGACGCGTGCGGAGACCAGATGCCAGACCCTGTTCGATTGACGTCGCTGGCGCACGGCGGCGGTTGCGGCTGCAAGATCGCGCCGGCGGCCCTGCGCGAAATTCTCGCTCAGGTTCCCGCCGCCCAGGCGTTTCCGAACCTCATGGTCGGGACGGAGACCTCAGACGACGCCGCCGTCTGGCGGCTGAACGACAGCCAGGCCCTGGTGGCCACCACCGACTTCTTCATGCCGGTGGTCGACGACCCGTTCGACTTCGGTCGTATTGCGGCGACCAATGCGCTGTCGGACGTCTACGCCATGGGGGCGACGCCGATCTTCGCTCTGGCGATTGTCGGCATGCCGATCGACAAGCTGTCGCCGGCCACCATCGGATCGATCCTGGCCGGGGGGGCCGCGGTCTGCGCGGCCGCCGGCGTACCTGTCGCTGGCGGCCATTCCATCGACAGCGTCGAGCCGATCTACGGGCTGGTGGCGCTGGGGCTGGTTCACCCCGACAGGGTGCTCACCAACAAGACGGCGCGGGATGGTGACGTCCTGATCCTGACCAAGGCGCTGGGCGTCGGCGTGCTCAGCGCCGCCTTCAAGCAGGAGCGTCTGACGCCGCAGGGTTACGCCGCCCTCATCGCCACGACCACTCAGCTGAACACCGTGGGCGCCACCCTGGCCGACCTGCCCGGCGTTCACGCGGTGACCGACATCACAGGCTTTGGCCTGCTCGGCCACGCCCTCGAACTTTGCCGGGGCGCGGGCTTGACCGCCGAGGTCTTCGCGGACGGCCCCGCTATGCTGGAGGGTGTGGAAGCCCTCGCGATGGCCGATGTCCGCACGGGCGCGGCGGTGCGAAACTGGTCCAGCTATGGTGGGTCGGTCGTCCTGCCGTCGGGGCTGGAGCCGTGGCGCAAGGACCTGCTGTGTGACCCGCAGACCAGCGGCGGTCTGCTCATCGCGGTGTCGGCGGCCGAGGCTGACGGATTGCTGGCCAAGCTCTCGGCCCAGGGTTTTCCGGCCTCCCGTGTGGTCGGCCGTCTCATGCGTGGGCCGCCGGAAATCCGGGTGGTCAGCGCGAGGGGATGAGGTCAACCAGCATGGACCGCATCTATCTCGACTTCAACGCCAGCACGCCCGTCGACCCGCGGGTCGCGGCGGTCATGCGGCCGCTGCTCGAGACCGCCCACGGCAACCCGTCCAGTCCCCATTGGGCCGGCGGGCCGGCGCGCGACGCCGTGGAGCGGGCCCGCGCCAAGGTCTCTGGCCTGCTTGGGGCCGAGCCGGACGAGATCGTCTTCACCAGCGGGGGGAGCGAGGCCAACAACCTGGCCCTCAAGGGGGTGTTCTTCGCCCACCGCCACCGCGGCGACCACATCGTGACCAGCGCCGCCGAGCATCCCGCCACCCTGGAGGTCTGCGCATTCCTGGAGCGCATGGGCGGTCAGGTGACCTACATTCCGGTGGATCGCCAGGGCCGAGTCGATCCAGATGACCTCGCTCGAGCGATCACAGCGCGGACACTGCTCGTCACCTTGATGCACGCGAACAACGAGACCGGGACCCTCCAGCCTATCGAGGCCTGCGCCAGGATCGCACGCGATCGCGGCGTCCTCTTTCATACCGATGCGGCCCAGTCGGTCGGCAAGGTGGCGACGGAGGTGAACCGGCTGGGCGTCGACCTGCTGTCGATCGCCGGTCACAAACTCTATGCGCCCAAGGGCGTCGGCGCTCTCTATGTCCGGCGCGGCACAACCCTGGAGCCGCTCATCCACGGCGCCGGGCATGAAGCCGGCCGCCGGGCCGGCACCGAGAGCGCGCTGCTCACGGCGGCGCTTGGCGAAGCCTGCGCGCTGGCGTCAGACCTCGCCCCGATGCGCGGAGTCCAAGACTTGCGAGACGCACTTTGGGCGGACTTGCAGAAGCATTTCGGGAACCGCGTGATGCTAAACGGTCATCCAGAGCATCGGCTGCCCAACACCTTGAACGTCGGCTTCGTGGGCCTTGTCGGCACGGACATCCTCGCCCGACTGCCGGAGGTCGCCGCGTCCACGGGCTCGGCATGCCATGCGGGACTTGTGGAACTGTCCCCGACGCTCCGCGCCATGGGTGTCCCGCCCGAAGTCGGAATGGGGGCGATCCGCTTCAGCCTGGGCCGAGGAACGACATCGGCCGAGATCGCCGCCGTTGTCGGCAGGCTGGTCGAGGTGTTGGGTTAGACATCAAGCTCGCGACCTGACGCGACGCCGGAAGTCGGATAACAAGGGTCAAGGTTGGGGGTGAGCTGATGCGCCGTTGGATCTTGCTCGGGGTCGCCACGCTCGTGGCGCTGGCGGTCTGGACGGTCGTCTTCGCGGCAGGGACCCTTGAGGGCTGGTGGCGACAGCCCCTGGCCCCACGAGGCGACCCGGCCGCCTTCGCTGCGGCGGCGGACGCGATGATCGCGGCGGAGTCCACCGGCAACCTGGCCTTGACCCTGATTGAGGATGGCCGGCCTGTGCATGAGCGCTTCGCCTCGGCCGGTGCGCCCGTGGACCGCGACACCCTGTTCCAAGTGGCCTCGCTCAGCAAATGGATCACGGCGTTCGGCGTGATGACCTTGGTGGACGCCGGCCGCATCGATCTCGACGCCCCGGTGGACACCTATCTCAAGCGCTGGAAGCTGCCGGCGAGCCAATTCGACAACCGCCAGGTGACCGTGCGCAGAGTTCTGAGCCACACGGCGGGCCTGACTGACGGCCTGGGCTATGGCGGCTTCGCGCCCGGAAAACCGATCCAGCCGCTGGTGGCGTCCCTCACCCGCGCTTCCGACGCCTCGCCCGGCGCGGACGGCGCAGTGAAGGTGGGCCTGCAACCTGGGGCCGGGTGGAAATATTCCGGTGGTGGCTACGCCCTGCTGCAGCTGCTGATCGAGGACGTCACCGGCGAGCCCTTCGAAGCCTATATGCGGCGCGCGGTGCTGGACCCCCTGGGCATGACACGGTCCACCTTCCTGCTGTCGGAACCGGGTCCCGGCAATGTCGCCGAGATCTATGGCCCCGGCAGGACGCGCGCGATCCACTACCGGTTCACGGCGACGGCGGCGGCGTCGCTGTACACCTCCGCCGCCGACCTGACGCGCTTCATCGCCGCTCACCGGCCGGGCCCGGATGGGGCTCCCGCGGGCCGGGGCGTCCTAGCGCCCCCAGCCCTGGCGGAGATGCGCCGCCCCCACGCCTCGCAGTACGGCGCCGATATCTGGGGTCTGGGCCTGGTTCTCTACGCGCCCAATGAGGCCGGCGAATTCATCGTCGGTCACGACGGCAACAACTTCCCGGCCATCAACACCTCGGCGCGGTTCGATCCGGCCAGCGGTGATGGGATCGTGGTGCTGGAGACGGGCGATGATCTGCTGGCGACCCGGCTGGCCGGCGAGTGGGTGTTCTGGCGCACGGGCAATGTGGATAACCTGACGGTGCTGATGGAGGTCAAGCAAACCCTGGTGGTCCTGGCCGTCGGCTTGGCGGTAATACTGCTGGGCGCCGGGATGGTCGGGTGGCGTCTGCGCGGGCGGCGCCGATGAGACCGGGCGTCCTGCGGCGCTTCGCGCTGCTGCTTCCCGCTCTGACGAGCCTGCTTGGCTCCCAGGCCGTCGCCGCCCCGAGCCTCGCCGATCGCCTGGTGCGGATCGACCGCGCCACCGCCTGGACCCCGGCGGCCCAGATCGCTGTCCAGTTCCCCACCTTCCATCCGCAGGGGATGGTGAAGATCGGCGCGGCGTTCTTCGTCTCCTCCGTCGAGGTCAAACAATACCCCGCCCGCTTGGCCGGAGCGCCGGGCGCGCGCAGCCCGGGCGCCGGAGTGGGGCAACTGTTCCGGATGTCGGCCGACGGCGCGCTGCTGGCCGATCTCGTGCTGGGGGAGGGGGACGCCTATCACCCGGGCGGGATCGACTTCGACGGAGAAAGTCTGTGGGTCAGCGTGGCGGAATATCGGCCCGACAGCGCGGCCATCATCTACCGGGTTGATCCGGCGACCCTGAAGGCCACCGAGGTGCTACGGGTCGCCGACCATATCGGGGCGGTGGCCTATGATCCTGAAACTCGAACCCTGCACGGCGTCTCCTGGGGCGGCCGGCGGTTCTATGCCTGGAAGTTGAAGCCCGGCGGCGGCGCCCAGGCTCCCAAGGTGGTGCGCAACCCGTCCAGCTACATCGATTATCAGGACTGTCGCCATCTGGGCGGCCGCCGGATGCTGTGTTCGGGCCTGGCCGACTACCGCTCGCCCAAGGGCGGGAGCCTGTCCCTGGGAGGGCTGGAGATCGTCGACCTGCGCGACCACCGGCCGGCTTGGCAGGCGCCGGTTCCGCTTTGGTCACCCTCGGGGCGGGCCATGACCCAGAACCCAACCTATGTGGAGGCGACGGCTGCCGGTGTCAGGGCCTGGTTCATGCCCGACGACGATCGCTCGACGCTGTTCGCCTATGAGGCGGCCGCACCGGTCAATTGATTCACCGCATGGCCGCCGTTGGTGATGGCGGCGTCCTTCGCGGTCCAGCGGCTGATGGGGGCGCCCTTGCCGGCCCCGAGCTCAGTCTGGTTTCGGGCCTTGTCTATTGCCTGCTGTTCTTCGCGGCCGCGCTCTGCGAGGAGCTCGGCTGGACGGGTTACGCCACAGGCCCCCTGGTGGCGCGGTTCGGTGTGCTGGGGGCGGGCCTGATTCTGGGCGGAGTCTGGGCGCTCTACCATTATGTGCCCCTGGCCCAGGCGCACCGGTCGATCACCTGGATCGCCTACTGGTCCATCGGCACGGTGGCCACCCGGGTGATCATCGTCTGGCTCTATTGCCGGACCGGCGCCAGCGTGCAGGCCGCCACGCTCTTCCACATGACCATCAACGTCACCTGGCAGATGTATCCGATCCAGGAATCCTTCTACGACCCGCGCTTCAGCGGCCCATTGTCGGCCGTGGCGGCGGTTGAGCTGATTGTTGGCGGCCGCTGGCGCCCCTCAGCGTGACATCCAGGGCTTGGACTTGGACGACGACTTGGCCGCCGCGGCGCGTTCGCGCTGGAAGCGGCCGCCACGGGGATCCTTCGGCTTGGCCTCGAGGGCTTCTTTCTTCAGGCGTAGGGCGCGCTGAATCGGGGTCTCGGCGGGCGGGTCTTGGTCGGCCATGGTTCTCGTCCTCCGGAAGGCAGACCCTAGAGCGCGTTAGGATTAAGGGGAAGCCGGTTGACCTGCCGGACGTGCTCTACTTCTTTGAGTTTAGAGCGTTTTTGACCTTGCCGGCTCCTTCCCGGAATGAACCCGTTGCGCCATAAATGCGTCCTCGGTGCTGTCCGCGCCCCGGCCGCGACCAGAGAGGGGACCAGCCCCGCTCAGTCGTTGGCGGCCCGGTCATGGATTGAGCCGGTCGTTCTGCCCTGAATGTAAGCCAGCAAGTCGGCGATCTCCGCGTCAGCCTTGCCGCCCGGCTCGTATTCGCCGACGCCTTGCCCCTGGGCGATGGATCGCTGGTATGCGGCCCGCGTCTGCAGGGCCAGGGAGCAGACCTCAAGTCCGCCGCGCCGAAGGATGTCCATGGTCCCGCTGACGACGGCAGATTCCGTCCCGTTGCGGCGGGGCGGGCATTGATTGAACAGCACCAGACCCTGCCGCCCCAGCCGGCGGACGACGTCCACGGTCCGCAGGGTAGCGACGACATCCAGGTAGGTGGGCCGGGCGACGGCGATGCAGAGGTCGGCCACCTTCATGGCCTCGATCATGCCGTTTTCGGGACCGCCGGGAGTATCGATGATCAAGACGTCGCAGCCGCCCTTGCTGCTGACATAGGCCAGGGCGTCCAGCTTGGCCGCCGAGGTCTCCACCACCAGAGCGGCATGGTCGGGGCGCGTGCGAAGGCTGTCAGAAGCTGAACGTACGGGGTCGGTGTCGGCCAGGAGGGTGCGCGCGCCTTGCGCCCGCCAAGCCAGGGCCAGGTTCACCGCCACAGTGGTTTTTCCGGAGCCTCCCTTGTGGGACAGCACCGCGATCGTCTTCATCGTCCTGGCCCGCCCCCGCGCCTCACCCGACGCGGGATAGCAGCTTACGGGCCGGCAGAATGTAAACCTTCGTTGTCGGGGTCGCGCGCCGCCGCTGTCGCCCGCTCATTGGGCGCCGGGATCAGGTCAGCGGCGCTGGCCGTGAGGCAGCATGGCGGTCTTGGTCTGCGGCTTGGTGGCGGACGCGTGGCCCGTGGAGCGGGGATCGTTCAGGCCGACGGGCGCGCCCTGATTCAAGGTGCGGGTGCTGGGATAGGTTTTCATGGAGCGGTCCTTTCGAGGACTATCCCACACTGCGGCCTCCACCGCCGGACAATTCGACGGCTCGGGCGATCAGGACGTGCGGCTGCCCGGTCGGACGAGGCCCCGCGGTCACCAACCGCCTGCAACGCGCGTCGGAAGGCCCTGCTGCAAAGCTTGGGGCGAAATGCCGCGGCGCGGACAGCCCGCTCAAACGCCTCGTTAAGCCGGATTTGGCACTCTGGCCAAATGGCTGGTTTCGATCCCTCCACACCCCCTGCGTCCGCGTCGATGATCGACGGCTTGCCGATGGCTGCGGCCCTCCTGGGGACCGAGGGACAGATCACCGCCGCCAACCGGGACTTCGCCCGGCTGCTGGGCAAGCCGGTCACCGAACTCGTCGATGGCCACCTCGGCGCGATGTTGGACGAGGCGGCCACCGAGACCCGTCCCACCGCCAACGCCTACCGGCTGGAGACCTATGGCGAGGCCCGTTGGGTCCGTGCCGACCAGAGCGCCGGCGGCCTGGTGTTGTTGATCGACGTCACCGCCGAGCACCGGATGATGGACGCCGCTCTGAACGCCTCAGGCGTGCGCGACAAGCTGATGGCCGACGCCGAGGTCGGCACCTGGCTGTACGATCCCGAAGAGGATCTCTACTTCTTCTCCAGTGAGCTCGCCTTTGGCTGGAGCGAGTCCGCCGCAGGTGTTCCGTCCTCGGTCCTTGAGCTGATCCAGCACCCTGATGACCAGGCCAAGGACCGGGAGATTCGCGAACGGCTGACTCAATTCGGCGGTGAGGCCGAGGGGGAGATGCGCTATCGCACCGCCGATGGCGGCTGGAGGCACCTGCGGGTGCTCTATCGCGCGGGAAAGCAGACGCCGAGCGGGCGCTACGAGATGTACGGTATCAGCCAGAACATCTCGCCCCAGGCCCAGGCCCGTGACGAAGCCACCACCAGCACCCAGCGGTTGAAGCTGGCCCTCAACGCCGCCAATGCGGGGGTGTTCGAGTTCGATTACGCCGCCAAGAGCTTCTGGCTCTCGCCGGAGTTCCGCGCCCTGGTGGGAGAGGACGCCCTGGCCGATGTCGCGGACAATCCCTTCAGTCTGTTCCATCCCGACGACCAGACCCGCGCGCGGGATCTGAATGCGCGCGCCAGGCGCAACGACCACATCGCGCCGGTGGACGTGCGGCTGATGCGCAGCGCCGGTCAGATCTGGGTGCGGTTCTATCTGGAGGTCGAGCACGACGCCGCTGGCGCCCCTATCCGCTGCGTCGGCCTGATGATCGACATCGACGATCAGAAGCGCCAGGAGCTGGCCCTGGCCGAAGCGACCCAGGTGGCCGAGGCCGCCACTGCGGCCAAGTCCGACTTCCTGGCGTCCGTCAGTCACGAGATCCGCACCCCGATGAACGGGGTCGTGGGCATCCTGCATCTGCTGGAGCGCGAGCCGCTGACGGCGGAGGCCGCAGCCATGCTGCAGGAGGCTGTCGCCTGCAGCCAGATGCTGGCTCAGCTGATCAACGACGTGTTGGACTTCAGCAAGATGGAGGCCGGCAAGCTGGACCTTGCGCCGGTTCCCATCGATCCGGGCGCCCTGGCCGACAGCGTGGCGGCCCTCATCCGACCCCAGGCCGAGGACAAGGGCATCTATCTTCGGGTCTCCGCCGAAGGCCTGGGCTATGCCGCCATCGACCCGGTGCGTCTGCGCCAGTGCCTGTTCAACGTCATCGGCAACGCGGTGAAGTTCACCTCCGAAGGCGGAGTGTCGGTACGGCTGACCTATGTCGGAAGCGATGTGCGCCGTCTGCGTTGCGAGGTGACGGACACCGGCATCGGCATTCCCGACGCGGCCCGCGCCTCGCTCTTCGACCGGTTCCAGCAGGCCGATGTCGGCACGACGCGGCGATTCGGCGGCACGGGTCTGGGCTTGGCCATCGCCCGCAGCCTGACCCGGATGATGGGTGGGGACATGGACTTCGACAGCGTCGAGGGCGTGGGCTCAACCTTCTGGTTCGAGGTCACAGCCTCCGTGGCCGAAGCCCCGTCATCCAGCGCCGTGAACGCCTTCGGTGACGCGCCTCTGGCGGGCCTGCGGGTCCTGGTGGTGGACGACAACCGCGTCAACCGCCTGGTGGGGGTGAAGTCCCTGGAGGCCCTTGGCGCGCAGGCGCAAGAGGCAGACTCCGGCGAGGCGGCGGTAGAGGCGGTGGTCGCCGGCGACTTCGACCTGATTCTTATGGACGTGAACATGCCGGGCATCGATGGCCTGGAGGCGACCCGCCGTATCCGCGCCCTGGGCGGCGTTGCGGCCCAGACCCCGGTGATCGCGCTCACTGCCGATGTCATGACCCACCACCAGCAGCGCTATCACGCCGCGGGCATGAACGGCTTCGTGCCCAAGCCCTTCTCGCCCATCCAGCTTCTGGCGGAGATCGCCCGCCTGGTGGCCGGCGAGGGTGAGGCGGAGGCGGCGCTCAGCGCCTAGTCATCATCCATGTCGCCGAGCATTTCGGCCTTGGTGGCTTCCCACATGGCGCGCCCTTCGTTCAGCGAAGCCTTGATCGTGGCCACGTCCACCGGCGAATAGGCCTCCTGGTGGACGCCCAACGCCACCAGATAGGCGGTGATGAAGTCTCGGTAATCGACCCAGGTCTTGGCGGCCAGCTCCATGGGCCAGGCCAGCAGGCTCTCATCAGCGCCCTGCCAGCCCTCGGTCAGGCGGGTGGCGGCCACCTCATAGGGGAACGGATCGCCCAGAGTCTCGAGGCCGAAATTGGTGACGATCCACTGGCGGCCGCGCCAGATGATCTCACTGGCGCGATCGCCGATTTCTTCTTTCAACATGGCAGGGAGATGAGCCCTTTGCGCGGCCCCCGCAAGGCTTAGGGCTTGCGGGTGAGCGCGGTCTGGACGAAGAGGCGCCCCATGAACCCTTTGCGCATCTGGACCGACGGCGTCTGCACCGACAGCCGGGGCTTCGGCGGCTGGGCCTATGTCCGGTTGTGGAACCGCGAGGCGCGCGGAACGGCCGGCGGCGAGCGCCAGGCGACGACCCCGCGCATGGAGCTGACCGCCGTGCTCCGCGCCCTGACCGACCTCGCGGACATTCCGGCGCCGACCCCCATCACCCTGCACTCCGACAGCGCCGTTCTGATGATGGGCGCGGGGCAACTCGCCGCCTGGCGCGGGAACGGCTGGATCGACGCCAAGGGCGAGCCGGTGGTCGAGCGCGACCTCTGGGAACAGATCGCCGCTATCACCCTGGTCCGCCCCGTCACCTTCGTCCGCGTGGACGCCGCACCGACCGACAAGCGCCCCGAGGGCTTTGTCTCGGCCTGGTCGGATTTCGCCCGCGAGAGGTGCAAGGCGTCAGGGGCCTTCACCTGGGCTATTCCCAAGCCCAATATGGCGAAATTCCCGGCAGTCTGACGCAGCGATTGCGAAGCTTGCGCGTTGATAGGCCTTCAGGGGGACGTCCAGTTGTCGGTCAGTCGCAGGCGCCGCGCATGAGTTCGCGCGATCTTCCAGGAACGGAGTGGCCAAGGGGCGGCGGCGAGACCGGGGCCCTGATCCGCGCATTCGACTGGCGCGCCACCAGCCTGGGTCCCATTTCCGGCTGGCCGCAGAGTCTGAAGACCGCCACCGATATCCTTCTCCAGTCTCCCGTCCCCATCGTCATGCTCTGGGGCTCGGAGGGGGTGATGATCTACAACGACGCCTATTCGGTCTTCGCCGGCGGGCGGCATCCGGCCCTGCTGGGGTCGCGGGTGCTGGAAGGTTGGCCCGAGGTCGCCGACTTCAACGCCAATATCATGAAGGTCGGCTTGGCCGGCGGGACCCTCGCCTATCGCAAGACAAGTCTGGTCCTTAACCGCCACGGGACGCCCGAGGAGGTGTTCCTCGATCTCGACTACAGTCCGGTGCTGGATGAGAGCGGCCGGCCGGCCGGGGTGCTGGCCATCGTCTTCGACATCACCGAGCGGGTGCGGGCCGACGAGCGGCTGCAGATCGCCCAGCGAGCGGGCCGGGTCGGCGCCTTCGAGTGGTATCCCGAAACCGGCCGCCTGGACGTTTCCGAGGAGTACCGTCGCATCTGGGGCTTTGGTCCGGAGGTGGAGGTCAACGCGGACCTGCTGGTGAGTCTGGTGGAATCCCAGGATCGTGGCGTCACCGGCCCGGCGCGGTTGGCGGGCGGCGGCAATCCGCTGGAATACGCGGAATACCGCATCACGCGGCCTGACACCGGCGAGGTCCGCTGGCTGGGCCGCAGGGGGGAGGTGCTGCCGGCCGAGGCGAACGCGCCGCCGCGCTATATCGGGGTCAGCTTCGACATCACCGACATGAAGGCCGCCGAGGCCGCGCTGCGCGAGAGCGAGGAACAGTTCCGCACCCTGACCGAGACCATGCCGGGTTTCGCCTGGAGCGCCCATCCCAGTGGGGCGCTCAGCTACGCGACCCAGCAATGGTTGACCTATTCTGGTCTGACTTTGGACGAGACCGTCGCTGATGGCTGGCTGAACGCCATCCATCCCGAGGACCTGGAGCGGGTGGCGGGCGTCTGGACGGCCTGTGTGGCCACCAGCGATCCCTACAACATCGAATTCCGCCTGCGTCGTCATGACGGGGCCTATCGCTGGTTCCTGGTCCGCGGCCTGCCGGTGCGTGACGCGGCCGGCGCCGTCACCCGCTGGGTGGGCGCGGCGGCCGAAGTGGAGGAGATCGTCGAGGCCCGCGAGGTTCAGGCCAGCCATCAGCAGGCCCTGGAGGAGGAGGTTGAGACCCGCACCCGCGAGCGCGACCGCATCTGGAACGTCAGCCGTGACCTGCTGCTGGTGACCGACATTTCCGGCTTGGTGCTGAGCGCCAATCCTGCCTTGACCGCGATCCTGGGCTGGGCCGAGGCTGATCTCGCCGGGCGAACCACCGAGTGGCTGCAGCATCCCGACGACCGGAACCGCAGCCAGGCGGAGGTGGCGCAGCTCGCCGAGGGACAGCCGACCCTGCGCTTCGAGAACCGCCTCCAGCACAAGGACGGCGAGTATCGCTGGCTGTCCTGGACGGCGGTTTCCGACGAGGACTTGATCTACTGCGTCGCCCGCGATGTCACCGCCGACAAGGACGCAGAGGCCCGCCTGCGGGAAACCGAGGACGCTCTGCGCCAGGCCCAGAAGATGGAGGCGGTGGGCCAGCTCACCGGCGGCATCGCCCACGACTTCAACAACCTGCTTACCGGCATCATCGGGTCGCTGGACTTGATTCAGCGCCGGATCGACGATGGTCGCCTGGCCGACATCGGCCGGTTCATGGAGGCGGCCACCACCTCGGCTGGCCGCGCCGCGGCCCTGACCCACCGCTTGCTGGCCTTCGCACGGCGCCAATCCCTCGATCCCGAGGCCGTGGACGTCAACGGCCTGGTGGACTCCATGGGGGACCTGCTGCGGCGGACCCTGGGGGAACAGGTGGAGCTGGCCATCGCGCTGGCCCCCGACGCCTGGCCGGCCTTCGGCGACTCAGGCCAGCTGGAGAACGCGGTCCTCAACCTGGCGATCAATGCTCGAGACGCCATGCCGGGCGGCGGCAAGCTGACCATCGAGACCGCCAACACCCATCTCGATCTGCTCTACACCTCCCGGCACGAGGACCTGAAGCCCGGCGACTACACGGTGCTCTCGGTCACCGACACCGGGGTCGGCATGACGCCGGAGGTGATCGCCAAGGCCTTCGACCCCTTCTTCACCACCAAGCCGATCGGCCAGGGCACGGGCCTGGGCCTCTCGATGATTTACGGCTTCGCCCGGCAGTCCGGTGGTCATGCGCGCATCTATAGCGAGGTCGGCCAGGGCTCGACGGTGCGGCTCTATCTGCCACGCTTCGCCGGCGATACGCCGGACGGCGAGGCGGAGCAGGCGCGGCCGGACCTGCCCCGCGGGGATGGCGAGACCGTTCTTGTGGTGGAGGACGACGCGGCGGTGCGGCTGCTGGTGGTGGAGGTGCTCTCGGAGCTCGGCTATGCCGCGATCGAGGCCCATGACGGCCAGGCCGCCCTGCCGATCCTGCAGTCAGACCAGCGGATTGACCTGATGGTCTCCGATGTCGGCCTGCCGGGCCTCAACGGTCGCCAGGTGGCCGAGATCGGGCGCCAGCATCGCCCCGGCCTGAAGGTTCTGTTCGTCACCGGTTATGCCGAGAACGCCGCCATCCGCTCCGGCTTCCTCGATCCCGAGATGGAGATGATCACCAAGCCCTTCGCCCTCGACCAGCTCGCCGCCAAGATTCGCGAGATGATCGAACGCTGAATGTTGAGGCGCCTACCGCGTCTGCGCGCCGGGGTCGGTGAAGAAGAACAGCGCCAAGGCCATGGCGGCGGCCGCGTCGCGGTCCGGCGAGCCCTGGACCGGCAGGTAGAAGGCGCCTTTCATGGGCGTGCGGACCATGCCGCCCACCTCCTGATCCCCCTTCAGGATCACGTAGGACGGCGTGCCGCCACCGCCCAGCGGCATGGAGCCCGGCAGCTTCTTGGTCTTGGCGCGCAGGGTGACGCCGCCATAGCGAATCTCCGCGGCCCGCTGCGGCTGATAGAGTTTGTCCATGAATTTGCCGTCGCTCAGCACCAGAGCGAAGGAGGCGTCGGAGGGACCGCCGTCGAAGTTGCAGACATAGGCCAGGTCGTTGCGTTTGAAGTCGATCCACCCCATGCCGAACCGGTTCTGGCCGCCCTCGCAGCTCACGGCCATCGGCGCCTTCAGGCGCGGCGAGCCGATGGTGAAGGTGGTCTTGGCATAGTCGCTGGAGAACATGCCCAGCGCCCGCGTCTGCTTGTTCATCTGCTTGACCTGGCCGGAGTACTCTCCGAGGTCGTAGCCGTAGCCCAACAGCAGACCCTTCACCCGCTTGGGCTTCAGGCTCAGCTTTTCGGTATTGGCGATATCCTGCGCAAGGGCCGGAGCCCCGCTGGCCAGGATCGCCGCCGCGAGAACACTCAAAACCACCGTCTTCATGGTCGCCACTCCCCGTTGTGGAGCGCTACCCTAGGCCAAGGCGCCTTGCCTAGGAAGACTCAGGGCGGGGCGACCAGGACCTGGTCGGTGTAGGTCTCCACCACCAGGCTGAAGGGGCGGCCATTGGGGGTGCTCAGAACGGCGCGATGGCGCAGCACCTCGTGAGGAATGACCAGCATCCCAGGCTTCGGGTGCGCCATGATTTCCGTGGCGAGCAATAGATCCGACGTCAGGGTGCGTCGCCGGAAGCTCAGTGGCCGCACCACCACGCCGAAGGGGGTCTGCGACTGTTCAAGGGCGGTGTTCATCGCTGGCGTCAGGCGGGCCGGCACGTACCAGTTGTCGGCTTCCGACAGCACCTTGTCCCCGCAGAGCAGTTCAACGCGCCGATAGGCTACGGGCGTTCGAGCGAACACCCCCAAGGCGCGGCGCTCAGCCTTCCCCGCCGCCTTGTCCCGGCCCTTGATGCGCCGCGCCACGATCTTGGTTCCGCCACCGGGGCCGTGCGCATCGCACCAGAGCTGGAGAGTGGCCGTGGCGCTGTCGCGGCTGAGCAGGTCGGCGTTCAGGCGCTGGACCTGTTTTAACATTTCCATGAAGTTGCCGTAGGTGTCGGGAACCTCGCGCGCCATCGCGGGTGCGGCGAGGAGCAGAAAGGCGATCAGCAGGACACGCATCCCGTTTGTCTCGCATTCTCAAGCCCGCGTCGTCCAGCTAGCTTGCGGCCCATGGCCAAGACCACTCCCGCGACCCTGGCGCTCGGCAAGGCCGGCGTCGCCTTCACGCTGCACACCTATGACTACGACCCCGACGCCGGCCGCGTGGGGCTGCAGGCCGCGCAGAGCCTGGGCGCCGATCCGGCCCGGGTGCTGAAGACCCTTATGACCCAGGTGGACGGTAAGCCTGTCTGCGCGGTGCTCGCCTCCGACCAGGAGGTGTCCATGAAGAAGCTGGCGGCGGTGTTCGGGGGCAGGGTGGGAGCGATGATGAAACCTGCCGACGCCGAGCGGATGACCGGCTACCGGGTGGGCGGGGTCAGTCCCTTTGGCCAGAAGCGCCTGGTCCCTACCGTGGTGGACGAAGCGGCTCTCCTGCAGGACCGGATTTTCATCAACGGCGGGCAACGGGGATTGCAGGCGGAACTGGCGCCGGCGGACCTCGTCGCGGCGCTCGGCGCCAAGGTGGCGGCGATCGCCTCCGAATAGGGGCGCTTGTGTTCGCCCCGCGCCGTGTAAGCTGGCCTTCCCGGTCCAAGTCCCCCGAAGGCCCGAATGTCCGCCGCCCAGTCCAAGGCCAACGTCTCCCTGGTGATCGAGACGATGTACGCCATCGCCGCCGATCCCGAGCGCTGGGAGGAGGTGATCGAGGCCCTGGATGTGCCGGCCCAGGACGGCGAGGCCCCTCAGGGCGCGGAGGGGATGGCCAGCCTGGCTCGCGCCGCGGCGGGCGGCGGCGACCGCGCCGATGTCGGCGTCATCGTGGTCTCCGGCGCCGGCGGGGCGGTGGCCTGTAACCCGGCCGGAGAGAGCCTGTTCAAGCACAGGCTGGGGCGCATCGAGGCGCGCGGCCTTTCCTTCCTCAACCCGTCTAACCACGAAGCCCTGACCCAGGCGCGCAAACGCCTGCGTGAGACCCGCGGCCGCCAGGTGATCGTCAAGTTTCTCGACGAGGAGGATGAGGGACCGCATTTCGCCTATGTCACCCCCGCCCCGGCGTTGCCCCCGGGTCTGGCCGCGACTCTGCCACAGCCCTCGCCGCGCGGGGAGGGCGACATCGCGATCGTCTTCCCGGCGCTGGAGACCACCGACCGTCTATGGGCCAGCGTCCGCGAAAGCTTCGGCCTGACGCCCGCCGAGACGAGGTTGGCGGCCCGGCTCAAGGACGGCCTCAGCCTCAAGGAGGCCGCTGACGACCTGGATGTCAGCCTGAACACCGTGCGCAACCAGCTTCGCGCCGTCTTCGACAAGATGGGCCTGAACCGACAGAGCGAGCTGGTCCGGGCCCTCACCCAGCTCGGCGCTCTGGCCCAGGCCTTCGAGGATCCCGGCGGCGGGGTGCGCCGGATCGGGGGCGCTATCGTCGCCACCGAGCGGGCGGCGGCGGAGACCGCGCCACCGGTCCAGCTGTTCAAGCTCGCCGACGGCCGACGCCTGGGGTGGCGCGACTATGGTGATCCGGCCGGTCGGCCGGCGGTGGTGATCACCCAGGATCTCTCCTCCAGCCTGCTGCCGCGGGGCACCAACGCCCTGGCTCGGGACATGGGGTTACGATTGGTCGTCACCGAGCGGGCGGGATCTGGTCGGTCCGATCCGCACCCGAACTTCACCTTCGCCAACGTCGCCGCCGACTCCGTGGCCCTGATCCGCCACCTGGGGATCGACGGACTGCAGATAACCACAAATACCGACGGGGCGGCCTACGCCATGGAGGCCGCCGTGCAACTGGGGGATTCGGTCACCCGTATCCTGCTGGCCTCGGGGCGTCCGCCGGGCCTGCAGGCCGAGCGGGAGCGGGATCGGGGCCATACGCTCACCCTGTTCTGGCGGCGCATCTACCGGAACCCGTGGCTGTCGGACATGATCTTCGAGATGATGCGGCTCAGCCTCAGCCGGGCGCAGTTCGAGCGCTATGCCCGCGCCGCGGCCTCGGCGCCAGGCGACGCCGCATATCTGAAGGCCCATCCCGAGCTGCTGGACTTCATCATCGACTACACGCGGGAGTCGGTGGCTGTCAGCGCTCGGGGCGCCGCGGACTCCATCCGATGCGCCGCCAAGTCCGTTGGCCCAGACCTCTCAGACCTCGCCTGCCCGATCACCCTCTGGCATGGCGATCAGGACCCGATGAACGGGATCGAGGAGGTTCAGGCCTGGCTGGGGGACCATGTGGAATCGACGCGCATCTTCCCCGGCATCGGCCGCTTCCTGGCGCACAAGCACTGGGCGGAGGCGCTGGCCTGGTTGGCGAGGGTCTGAGCGGGATCAACTGATCGCCGATCAAGATCCGACCGTGCGCTTCCCGACTCGCCAAGCGACGCACCGGATCATCGGCGACAAGATCGTTTCAGCGACCTGCCGAAATTCGTTTGGCGCGAAACTATTTCGTACGAAACCTTACGATCACACAAATTAACTGTAAGTAACGCGTCATATTTCTGTTGCCAGGCTTCGCCGACCCATGTTTTGTAAGTGCAACAAACAATATGGGGAGGGCATTATGGTGCATCGGAATGGGAAGACGCGCGCTCGCTGGATGGCCACCGGCGCGGCGATCAGCGCCGTCGGATCTCTAGTGGGCTTCGCGCCACAGGCTGCGGCTCAGACCACCACCTCGGCGGGTCAGGTTGAAGAAGTGGTCGTCACCGCCCGCCGCCGGGAAGAACGGCTGCAGGACACCCCGGTGGCCGTCACCGCCTTCAGCGCCGAGGCCCTGGCGGATCGCGGGGTTGAGAGCGTCGCCGAGATCTCCAAGTTCGCCCCCAACGTCCGCTTCGATGGGGCGGCCCAGCTCTCCGGCGGCAATTACAACGCGACGGTCTTCATCCGTGGCGTGGGCCAGAATGACTTCGCCATCTTCTCCGACCCCGGAGTGGGCATCTATGTGGACGGGGTCTACTTCGCCCGCTCCATCGGCGGCATGCTGGACGCCTTCGACGTTGGTCGCATCGAGGTGCTGCGCGGCCCGCAGGGGACGCTGTTTGGCAAGAACACCATCGGCGGGGCGGTGGTGATCACCTCCCAGGCGCCGGGGACCGAGCTGGCGGGCCGCATTGAGGGCACGATCGGCAGTTTCAGTCGCCGCGACGTCAAGGGACACCTGGACATCCCCGTCGCCGAGAACCTTTACGCCCGTATCTCGGCGGGCAGCCTCAACCGTGACGGCTATGCGCACCGTCTTTCGGACGGCCAGGACCTGGGCAACCGCAACGCCGACGCGGGCCGGCTGCAACTGCGTTGGGACGCCACCGAGACCCTGCGGATCGACCTGTCGGCCGACTATACGCGCGCCCGCGAGCATTCCGCGCCCCAGACCCTGATCGCCGTCGCCAACCGCCCAGGCTTCACCGGGGCGCCGTTCATGACCAACTTCAACACCTTCGTGGCGCCGAACAAGGGGATCGTCGCCCCCAATGGCGCCCGGACGCTGAACCCGTCGTTCATCACCGGGGACCCCTATACGACCTGGGGCTCGGGGCCGAACGTCAACGACCTGGATCTGTGGGGTGTCTCGGGCACGGCGAACTGGGACCTTGGCGCCGTACAGGCCAAGTCCATCACCGCCTACCGCCATCTGAAGGCGCAGTTCGCCCGCGACGGAGACAACAGCCCCTTCACGTTCCGCGAAACCCGCAACTGGGACAAACAGCGCCAGTTCAGCCAGGAGTTCCAGTTCAACGGCGAGGGCTTCGACGGCCGCCTCACCTGGGTGGCCGGGCTCTACTACTTCAATGAACATGGCTCCGACCGCGGCTACGCCCACCTGGCGCTGGGTCTTGGCCCGCCGGCGACGCCGCCCCCGATCTCGCCCTCGGCCAATGTCTATACGGTCGTGGACGCCACCACCTATGCGGCCTTCGCCCAGGGGTCCTTCAGCCTGACCGACCGGCTCAGCCTCACCCTGGGCGGACGATCCAACAAGGACGAGAAGACCTACTATCTGGATCACCGCCGCATCGCCGACGGCTTCATCGTGGCCAACACCACGGTGTCGGACTCCTGGTCGGCCTTCACACCGAAGGTCGGGATGGAGTTCAAGGCGACGCCCGACGCTCTGCTCTATGTCTCTGCCGGCAAGGGCTTCAAGAGCGGCGGCTTCAACGCCCGGCCCCTGTCCGACATCACCGAGGTCACCGTCTATCAGCCGGAGACCATCAAGACCTATGAGCTGGGCGCCAAGACCGCCTGGTTCGACCGGCGGCTCGTGTTGAACGCGGCGGCCTATTTCAGTCAGTACGACGATATCCAGGTGACGGTGAACCAGACGCCGCGCAACTTCGTGGCCAATGCCGCGGCCGGTGAGATCAAGGGCTTCGAGATCGAGGCCGTCGCCCGCCCCGCCCCCGGCTGGGACCTCAACCTGGCGGTGGGGCGCACCAAGACCAAGTACACCGAGGTCGGCCAGGGTCTGGGCCCCACCCAGATCCTGCCCATCAATCTGACGACCAAGTTCGTGAAGTCGCCGGAGTGGACGGTCAATGCCGGGGTGCAGCGGCGGGTCGACCTTGGCCAGGCCGGTGGGCTGACCCTGCGTGCCGACGTCAGCTATTTCGGAAAATACTATAACGACATCGCCAATGATCCGGACCTCGCCCAGGGCGCCCACAGCCTGTTGGGCGCGCGGATCAGCTGGGAGTCGCCCGACGAGCTGTGGCGGGTGGACGTGTTCGGGACCAATCTCACCGACGAGCAGGTCAAGGTCAGCGGCAATGCGTCGAGCGGCGCCTTCGGCTTGAAGGAAGCCAGCTATGGTCCGCCGATGCAGTGGGGGGTGTCGCTGGCTCGCGACTTCTAGGCCCTGACGAATTCAGACGGATTCTAGCCGGCGCCGAAAGCACAGGGCGCGCGCCGACTGCGCCGCATAGTCCGGATGGATCATGCGGCGCGGTGGGCCTCCGTGGTCGAGAGGACGCGACAGTACGTCACGTCTTCTTGGGGATACTCCACATGCGCTTTCTCGCGGCCGCCTTCGCGGCCTTCCTGCTGGCCCTCGGCTTCGGGGCGGGCTCGGCCTTCGCCCAGGCCGGCGGCAGCACCATCACCCTGCCCGACGGCACCACCATCGTCACCACGATCGCGGGCCTCAACAACATCACCATCGACATTTCGGGCGGGCCTTATGCGGGCAACCCGGCCACGGTGAAGTTCACCAGCGTGGTGCCCAGCGCCACCAGCATCTCCTATACCGGGACCATCGCCACCGGGGGGACCACAGAGGCCTTCACCTGTGTGGTCAATACCGTGACTCAGGCGGTCAGCGGTTCGGGCGCCTGCGCGGTCGCCTTCGGTCAGGCGCCGGCGACGACGCCGACCACCCCGACGACCCCCACGACGCCGACGACTCCCACCACGCCGACGACCCCGACCACGCCGACGACGCCCACCACGCCGACAACACCGGGGACGACCACGGTCGTGACCCCCAACGGCACGATCGTCACCGTGACTCTGCCGGAAAAGGCGCTGATCACCCAGGCTGAGGCCGACCAGCTGTTCCTGGCCCTGGTGGGCACGCGGGTGAACGCCACCAGCATGCAGAACTTCGTCGCCCAGCGCCTGCAAGGCCTGTCCCTGGCGGGCCTTGCCTCGGGCCTCGGTCCCCAGACCCGCAACGGTCGCGTCTATAAGGGCCTGAACGCCGGCGCCTTCGAGCCGCAGACCGGCCTGTGGGTCAACGCCTCGGGTTCTTACGTCGACGACAGCCGCCCGGGTTCGGCCCAGGACGGCTGGGGCGGTTCGGCCGCCATCGGCGGGGACGTGATCTTCGACAATACGGTGCTCGGCGCCTATGTCGGCTACGGCTCCATGCAGCTGGACGGCACGGCGGTGGATTACCAGACCAAGGGTTGGACCGTCGGCGCCTACGCCAGTTGGTCGGCGAGCCCCGCCCTCCAGATCACCGGAACGGTCGGCTACTCCAACGACGAAGTCGAATACGGCCGCACGGCGGGTCTGCTCCGCTCCTTCGGTGAGACCGACCGCAACCAGCTGTTCGGTTCGGTGAGCATCGGAACCACCGTCGATCTCGCCGCCGACTGGGTCCTGACCCCCAGCCTGGGTGTCATCGCCTCCACCTCCGACACCGACGCCTATCTGGACAACGCCGGCCGCCCGATCGCCGGCAATTCCACCGACCTGACCATCGCCCAGGCCGGGGCGGCGCTGATCTTCACCGGCTCCAACTGGCTCCCCTATGTCAGCGCCAGCTTCAACAGCCAGACCGACGGTCCGGCCGGCGTCGACAAGGAATACGGCTATATCGGCGCGGGCTTCGCGGCCCCGCTGTCGGACGACCTGGCCCTGGCGTTCAACATCCAGACCCTGGTCGGCAAGAAGAACGAGGGTGAGACCAGCTTCGGCTTCACCCTTCGCCGGGCGTTCTAAGGACTCTGAGGAGAGCCCTGATGCGGTGGAGATTGGCGTCTGTTCCGGCCCTCGGCCTGGCGCTGGTCTCCCTGCTGACGGCCCCTGCCGGCGCCAGCCCCGCCGGCAGGGGTTGGACGTCCTTCGAGGTGGTTGCGGGCTCCCGCATCCTTGTGGCCGCCTCGAAGGATGCTCCGTCCAGCGGCGAGTTGCTCACGGTGGTGATCGAGGGCGACGGAAACGCCCACGACAGCCAAGGCCGCCCGTCCGCCGATCCGACCCCGCGTGATCCGCTGGGGTTGCGTCTCGCCCAGGCCTGGCCCGACGGACCGGTCGCCTGGCTCGGCCGCCCTTGCCAGTATGTGCAAGACCCCGCCTGTTCGCCGGCCGACTGGACCGCCGGTCGCTACTCGCAAAGCGCGGTCACCGCCTCCAGCCTCGCCATTGACGAATTGAAGCGCCGGTCGGGCGCGACACGCCTGCGGCTGATGGGTTGGTCCGGAGGCGGGACAATGGCCGCCTTGGTGGCGGCCCGCCGCACCGACGTCGCCGTCCTCGTCACCCTGGCCGCGCCCCTGGACCTGGCCGCCTGGACGCAGTGGCACGGGGCGAGTCCGCTGACCGGCTCCCTCGACCCCGCATCCGTCAGCCTGCCGCCCGGCATCGTTCAGCTTCACGTCCTGGGCCGTTTCGACAAGGTCGTGCCGCCGGCCTTGGGGGAGGCCTCCGCACGCCGTCTCGGCGGCACGGTTCTGGTCTGGCCTGAGAAGCACACCTGCTGCTGGAGCAAACGCACCGACCGACTTCTGGCGCTCTCCCAGCCCGCTGAGTAGTCTCTCCCAAAATTGGGGAGTTGCTTATGTCCAGGTCGTTCACACGGCGCGCGCTCATGGCGCTCGCGCTGCTGTCGCTCACGGCCGCTGCGCCGCCGGAGACCAGGTTCTCACCGGAGATCGCGCACTTCGCCGACCTGGATGAGGTCGCGCCGCCCAGGCCTTGCGGCTTTCTGTTTACCGGCTCCTCCAGCGTTCGGTTCTGGAAGACCCTTGATCAGGACATGGCGCCCTATCCGGTTATCAATAGGGGTTTTGGCGGCTCGCAGATCGCCGACGTGACCCTCCATTTTGACCAGGTGGTCACGCCCTATCGGCCCCGCGCCATCTTCTTCTACGCCGGCGACAACGACATCAACGCCGGTCGCGCACCCGCCCAGGTGATCGCCGATTTCCAGACCTTCCTGGACCGCAAAGACCAGACGCTGGGGGCGACGAAGGTCTATTTCATCGCGCTCAAACCCTCGAAGTCGCGCTGGAACCAGTTCGCCGCGCAGAGCGAGGCCAACGCTGCGATCAAGGCGCTCGCGGGCCAGCGCGCTGACCTGGACTATATCGATGTCGTCCCCTCCATGCTGGAGTCTGGCGCGCCGAAGGACATCTTCGTCGGCGACGGCCTGCACATGACACCGGCCGGCTATGTCGTGTGGACCGGGGTCATCCGCCCGGAGGTGGAGCACGAGGCCACGACCGGCCGCGCCTGCAAGGAGGGCTAAGATTTCGCTGGAAGGCGCCGGCGATCTGCCTACCCTGCGTTGATCGGGCGGGGGTCCTTCATGGAATGGGTGCTGATCCTGGCAGTGGCGGCCTGGCTGTTTGTCCAGGGCCGCGAGCTGTCGAGTTTAAAGCGTCGGCTGGATGTCGCCGAGCGCGCCCTGGACACGCGGCGGCGCGAACAGCTCGACGAGATCGTATCGGTCCTTCCAGAAGCGTCGCCGGCCGAGCGCTCGCCGGAGCCGCCCAAGACGGCTGCCGCTCCGATTCCCGATGCCCTCCCAGCGCGCAAGCTGGCGCAGGCGGCCGTCTCAGCGCCTGAGGTGGTGGCGCGCAAATCAGCCAAGCCGCGCCAGTCGGCGGCGGCTTGGCTGTCGGAGAACGGCTTGGCTTGGCTCGGGGGCGGGGCCTTGGCGCTCGGCGGCCTGTTCCTGGTCACCTACGCCGTCCAGCGCGGGGTGTTCACGCCGCAACTGCGCCTGATCGCCGCCGTGGTGACGGGCTTGGCCATGATCGCCGCCAGCGAGGCCATGCGCCGGCTGAAGCGCGGCAACGCGCTCGCCGCCGCCCTGGCGGCCGGCGCCGGCTCCGCGACCCTCTATGGCGCCATCTGGGCCGCCGAGCGGCTGTACGGCTTCATCGACCTTGCGACGGCCGGGCCGCTGCTGGGACTGATCTCGGCCGGTCTGCTGGGCCTGGCCTTCCGGCACGGCGCGCCCCTGGCGCTGCTAGCCGTCGCCGGGGGCTATGGGGCGCCCCTGATCACCGGCGGAGTCTGGAACGCAGCGCCCCTGGTCACCTACCTCGCCGTGATTCTCCTCGCCGGCCATGCGGTCAGCGCTCTGCGGCGCTGGGGCGAGGTCGGCTTGGTGACCACGGCCGGCGCCATGATCTGGGTGGTGGTCAGCGCGGCAGACTGGCCCGGAGCCCCACCTGCCATCCTGGTGGTGCTCACCCCGGTCGCGGCCGCCACCGCCGGCTGGTGGCTCTCCCGCCGTCCGCGCGAGGCTGCCCCCTCCGCCCGGCCCGATATCCGCGATCCGAACCTGGGGGCTGGCATCACCCTGGCCGCGGCAAGTGTCCTGTCCCTGGTGGTCTGGAACAGCTTCCCGGCCTCGCTGCCCTGGCTGCCTGCCCTCACCGCCGCGATACTCGCAGCGCTCGGGGCTGCCCTCGCTGTCCGACGCTTGGCCCCGCCCGAGGTCACGGCCTTCCCCTTCGCCGCCGCCGTTCTGGGGGTGATGATCATGCGGGCCGGGATCGGCCCGCTGGCTGATGTCCTGACCCATCACGCCCAGGTCTGGACTGCTCTGCTGCCCGTCGCCCTTATCGCGGCGGGCCTCTTGGCCGGGGTCCACGCCCAGACACGCGCCGCCGGAATCGCCGCGGCGGCCGGCGCGGTTTCCGCCGCTCTCTGTCTTGCCATCGGCGCGACCGGCCTGCACCTGATCTGGCCAACCCTGGCCTGGATCGCCCCGGCGGTGGGCGTGGTGCTGGTGGCATTCGGCGCCACGGCGCTGGCCCGCCGTAGCGATGCCCCGAACACTGATCTGTCCGTCGCCCTGTGGATCTGGTCTGGCGCATATGTGTTGATTCAAGCCCTGTATCAGGGGCTGGATCCTCGCGGGCTACCCACTGCCTACGGGGTCATGGTCCTGGCTGTGGTCCTCCTGCACTTGCGCCTCGGCTGGCGCGGCCTGGGCGCCGCCGCAATCGCCGCTGTCCTGGCAGCCCTGGCTGCGGTTATGGGCCCCGATCTTGCTGGCAAGACCCTGGCCGCCAAGCTGCCGGCCTGGATGATGGCTCTGGCCACCGCCGCCCCAGTCGGCCTGGTTCTGGCGGCGAGTTGGCGTGTCCGCCGTCGCGAGCCTGGGGCTCCCCTTGCCGACTCCTTGGGGACCGGCGCTCTGCTGATCGCGCTGACGGGCGCCTTCGTCCTACTGCGCGTCTGGTCCAGCGAGCCGCAGCGCGGGATGGACAGCCTGACCGAAGCGTCTTTGCGCACGATCCTGCTGATGGCCTCGGGCTTGCTCTCGGCCCGGGTCTCGACCTCAGGCAGCTGGCTGTCGCGCTGGCGGCCGCACATCTTCCTGGCAGCAGGCCTGTTGCACGCCTTCGTGGTCCAGACGTTGGCGATCAATCCGCTGTGGGGACAGGTGGCCGTGCAGGGGCCGCCGATCCTCGACGGCCTGATGCTAGCCTATCTCGCCCCGGCTCTGCTCGCCGCCGCCGCCGCTCGGCGATGGGCTAGCGAGACCCGCAGCTTTACCGGCGCCTATGCCGCCGCGGCCCTGGCCTTCGCGGTGCTTTGGGGCGGCATGGAAATTCGTCGGCTGTTCCAGGGCGTGACCTTGGACGGCGGCGTAGATCCGGTGGGGCGGGCGGAGGCCGCGGCCTATGCGGTCCTGCTGCTGATCACCGCCCGCTCCCTGGTGTGGGTCGCGCGCCGTGCCGCCGCCCGCGCCTCGCGCCTCGCCCCGCAAATGGAGGACGTCGCCGATCTCGCGATGATGCTCGCCTTCGGAGCGGCCATCATGATCTTCGGCTACGCCGCCAACCCCTGGTGGGGGCCGATCAACCGGCCGCTGGATTCCGTGGCCGCCTCGGCCTTGCTGCTCGTGCTCTACGCCCTGGGGGGTGGCCTGCTGATCTTGCTCTCGGCCGAGAGCTGGCTCGGGCGCGCCGCCAAGGTGCTGGCCGCGATGCAGGTCTTCATTCTGGTCACTCTTGGCGTGCGGATGGCGTTCCGCGGCCCGGACCTGGCGCCCGCCGACGCTGAGGCGCGGCTGGAGACCTGGGTATTTTCCGCCGTCTGGGCGCTCTATGGGCTGGCGGTGATGATCCTGGGGGTGCGCCGCCACGAGATCGCCCTGCGCTGGACGGGCCTCGTCTTGCTGTTGCTCACTACCGCTAAGGTCTTCCTGTTCGACATGGCTAGGCTGGACGGCGTGATCCGCGCCGCCTCCTTCCTGGCGCTCGGTGTCCTGCTGATCACCGGCGCCTTGGCTGCGCGACGGTTCGGACTGGTGGCCACCCACGGCGGCGCAGAGAGGGACTAGGCGCCGCGCCTCATCGGGTTATCGTCGTTCACATGACCGCCCGACAGAGGCGGCGCGGAGGAACGACCGATGAAGTTCACCTGGTTCAACCTGATGCCGTGGCCCTATCTGCCGGACGATTTCCGGGAGAAGAACCGGTCGGTCTGGGTCGATATCGACCAGAAGCTGTTCGACCCCGCCAAGAGCCATGAGGTCTACAACACCTATATGGACCTGCTGGAATACGCCGACACCCTGGGGTTCGACGGCGTCGGTGTGAACGAGCACCATCAGAACGGCTACGGCATCATGCCCAGCCCCAACATCATCGCCGCCGGCCTGGCGCGCCGTACCAAGGACGCGGCCATCGTCGTCCTGGGCAACTCCATCGCGCTCTACAATCCGCCGATCCGCGTGGCCGAGGAGTTCGCCATGCTGGACTGCATCTCGGGCGGCCGGCTTGTCGCGGGGTTCCCGGTGGGGACCTCCATGGACACCAACTATTGCTACGGCCAGATTCCCTCGCTGACGCGGGAGAAGTACCAGGAGGCCCATGACCTGATCATCAAGGCGTGGACCACGCGGGAGCCCTTCGCCTGGAACGGCCGCTACAACAAGCTGCGGCACGTCAACATCTGGCCGCGCCCGATCCAGGATGCGCCGCACCCGCCGGTCCACATCCCGGGCGGCGGCTCGGTGGAGACCTACGACTTCTGCATCGACAACACCTACTCGTACTCCTACCTCAGCTTCTCCGGCTATCTGAGGGCCCAGGCCCTGATGGACGGCTACTGGCGCCGGGTGGACGAGCGCGGGGTGGACAAGAGCCCCTACCGGGCGGGCTTTGCGCAGACTATCCTGGTGGCCGATACCGACGAGGAGGCTGAGCGGCTCTATTCCGAGCACGTGAGCTATTTCTACAATCGCTGCCTGCACGTCTATCCGGGCTTCGCCGACGCGCCGGGCTACCGGACCATCAAGACCATCCAGACCGGCGCTCTGTCGCAGTACGCCCCGCCGCGCGGCGGCTACACCCAGCTGACCTGGAAAGAACTGACCGAGCAGGGCCACGTGATCGCCGGCTCGCCGGAGACCGTACGTCAGCGGATGGAGGAACTGATCAAGGGGCTGAACGTCGGCAACATCTTCTGCCTGATGCACGTGGGGAACATGCCCGCCGACAAGTGCATGTATTCCACCAAGCTGTTCGCCGAGAAGGTGATGCCGAAGCTTCGGAACATGTTCCCCGACTGGGATGACGACAACCGCTTCTGGACCAGCCCGCTGGCCAAGCGCGTCACCTCGGGCAGCCTGCGCAAGGAGGCGCCCACCAGCGCCGAACTCGCCAAGACCTACGCTTAAGGGGGAGCGATCATGGACCTCAAGACCGTCGAAACCCCGCACGTCCCCGTCCGCTATCTGGAGGGCGGCTCCGGCCCTGACCTCGTCTTCCTGCATGGCGCGGGCGGGGTGACGCCTGAGGACCCGTTCCTGGGCGCCCTGGCCGAGAAACACCACGTCTACGCGCCGCTGATCCCTGGCTACGGCGACAGCGAGGAATGCGGAGAGATCCGCGACATGCTGGATTTCACCCTCCACACCTGGGACGTGGTGGCGGCCCTGGGCCTGAAGGACCCCATCCTGGTGGGCCACTCGATGGGCGGCATGATCGCCGCCGAGATGGCCGCTATCGCGCCCAATGACGTCACCCGCCTGGGGCTGATCTGTCCGGCGGGAATGTGGGACGACGACCATCCGGTGGCCGACATGTTCTCGCTGATGCCCTACGAGATGCCGCAGTATCTGTTCCACGACGCCGAGGCCGGGGCCGCCATCCTGACCGCGGGCCGCAATGTCGAGGATCCCAACTTCCTGCAGACCTATCTGGTGGCCAACGCGCGCCAGCTGGGCATGGCCGGACGTATCCTGTTCCCGATCCCGGAGCGGGGCCTGTCTCAGCGCATGTACCGGATCAAGGCCAGGACGGTGGTGATCTGGGGCGACAGCGACCGCATGGTCCCGCCCTTCTATGCTCACGGTTTCAAGAAGGGCATCGCCGGCGCGGAGTTGGTTTCGATTCCCGAGGCCGGCCACATGGTGACTGTGGAGAAGACCGCCCAGGTGGTGGAGGCCATCAGTAGGTTAGGCTGATCATTTAGGATTCATCCCTTTTCTCCGGCCCCGCCCCACCCGTTCCTGGGGCGGACGATCCATACCCACGATCCAGGTCGAGCCCTGATCTCTGGCCTCTGCCGTGATGTGGGCTCCCTCACCATGCAGCAGTTCCGGGGGTTGGCGGCCCGGTTCGTGGTTCCAATCTTCCCTGAACCACGGCTAGGCTCTCTCTCGGCAAGAGGGCCAGCGCGCCCCGGGGAGGACGCTTGAGACACCTGCTTATCCTGGCCGCGCTGCTGAGCCTCGCCGCCTGCGCCAAGCCGGCCGGGCCGCCCGCCGACTATGCCAGTCTCAAGCCCGCCGACCCGCGTCTGGCGCAGCTCTATGAGGGCTCCTGCAAGACCTGCCACGTCAATCCGGCGGCCGGGGCGCCGCTGACCCACGACGCGCGGGCCTGGGCGCCCCGCTGGCATCAGGGGGAGGGCGTGCTGCTGGACCATGTGGTCCAGGGCTACCGCGCCATGCCGGCCGGCGGCCAGTGCGCGGCCTGCACGCCAGACGACTTCAAGGCCCTCATCGCCTTCATCGCCGGCCACGAGGGAGATAGGTCATGATCAGCCGCCGCAAGGCCCTGCTGGCCGGGGCCGCCGGTGTCGTGGTGGTGGGCGGCGGGGGGGTCGCCCTGGCGGTCCGGGAGAAGCCCGAGCCGATCTCGCCGCCCAGCGTCGACCGTCAAGGCCGTCTGCTCTGGCGCAACTGGTCGGGCATCGAGAGCGCCTATCCCGCCGTGCGCAGCGCGCCCAGCTCCGAGGCGGAGGTCGCCGCGACCTTGAAAACGGCGCCGGCCCCGATCCGCCCGGTCGGCGCCGGTCACTCCTTCACCGGCCTGGCGCCGACCTCCGGCGCCCTGATGACCCTGGACCAGGTGGCCGGGATCGACCGCTGGGAGGGCGACGAGGCCGTGGTCTGGACCGGCACGCGCCTGGGGGCGCTCGGACCGGCGCTCGCCGCCAAGGGCCGGGCCATGCCCAACCTGCCCGACATCAACAAGCAGTCCCTGGGCGGCGCCATCGGGACGGGCACCCACGGCACGGGGACGTCCTTCAAGGCCATCCACGGCGACATCACCGCCCTGCGACTGGCGACCGTGGCCGGCGAAATTCTGGAGTGCGACGCGGTCCATAACGCCGACCTCTTCAACGCCGCCCGTGTGTCGCTGGGCGGGCTCGGCGTCATCACCCAGGTCCGGCTGAAAACCTCGGCCAACAGGCGGCTGCACCGCCACGTCTGGATCGAGCCCTTGGCGGAGACCATTGCAAGGTGCGAGGAACGCTGGGCCAAGCATCGCAACTACGAGTTCTACGCCGTCCCCTTCACCGACCTGGCGGCCAACATCAGTCACGACGAGACCAACCTGCCGGCCACGCCGCCCGCGGCCTCCAGCGACGACGCCTTCCTCGAGGTCCTCAAACAGCTGCGCAATCTGCTGGGCTTCTCCACCCCCCTGCGCAAGGCGGCCGCCAAGGCCCTGCTGGGCTCCACCAAGCCGGAGGAGGCCGTGGACCAGGGCTGGAAGCTGCTCTCCACCGAGCGCCCGGTGCGGTTCAACGAGATGGAATTCCACCTGCCGCCGCAGAACCAGATGGCGGCGCTGAAGGAGGTGGTGGCGGCCATCGAGGCGCACCGACGTGAGGTCTTCTTCCCCATCGAACTGCGCCGCATCGCCGGCGACGACGCCTGGCTCTCGCCGTTCAATGGCGGGCCGCGCGGCTCCGTGGCCGTCCACTGCTACTACAAGGACGACTACCGGTTCCTGTTCGACCTGATCCAGCCGCTCTTCCTGGCGCATGGCGGGCGGCCCCACTGGGGCAAGCTGCACAACCTCAAGGCGCCGCAGCTTGCCAAGCTCTATCCGGACTGGGAGGCCTTCCAGGAGGTCCGCCGCAGGCTCGACCCCCGGGGCCGCATGCTGAACCCCTATCTGCGCGAGCTGTTCGGGGCCTGACTCACGTCATCCCGGCCGCAGCGAAGCGGAGAGCCGGGACCCAGGGGCCACACCCCCCCCCTGGGTCCCGGATCGGCCCGTCGGCCGTCCGGGATGACGGTTGGGAGGGTCAGGCCTTGATCAACCCCTCCGGCCCGCTCAGCACCAAGTCATGGAACCGCTCTCCCATCAGCCGGTAGCCCTCGGTGTTGGGGTGCAACGCGTCGGGCAGCAGGGCCGCGTCGGCGGGACCAAACAGTTCCAGGCCGTCCAGATAGCCGATCGCGGCGTCCCCGGTCCGAATTCGCGCGGTCACCACCTCCCGCAGCAGCTGGCGCATCCGGACCAGGGTCAGGCCCTCGCCGGCCTCTTCCCGCGGTGGCGACCAGATCGGGGAGACGATGAGCATCGGCGTGATGGGGTGCTTCTCGCGGATGATGGAGATCATCGCGTGGGCGCTGTCGAGGAAGGTCCGCTCCTTCAGCAGCCCCTCGCCGTGGACATTGATCCCCAGTTTCAGGACGATCGCATCGGCCCGCTGGTCGCGGATGATCCGCGCAGCCTGGCCGCTCAGCAGGCAGCAACCGGCCCAGCCCAGGTTCAGGTGATCGAGATTCGCCAGGTTGCTGGCCACCGCGGGCCAGTTGGCGGTGGCGCCCTCGGCTTCCATGCCGTGGGTGATGGAGCTGCCATGAAACAGGATGCGCGGCCGCCACTCGGCGGTGGGCTCCAGGTTGGCGCCCTTGTCGACCGCCAGGCCGGTGACCGCCACCGTCGCGGCCTGGGGGAGCCACAGCTCCACGGTCTTGGTCCCGGAGGGCAGGCTGGTGAACTCAACGGTGAGGGCCGGGTCTCCGACGAGCTTGCCGTCGGCCTCCATCACCGCTCCGCCCTCACCCCAGCCGCGGGCGAAGAAGGCCCCGTCCACATAGAGGTCATAGGCGCCGCGCTTCTCCCCGTCATTGGCCTGGGCCAGCAGGTGCTGGGTGGCGGTCAGCCGCACGGTGGTGCTGTCGGTGGAGAACCGCAGCCGGCAGCCAGTGGCGCAGGACCCGACCCAGCGGTTGAAGGCGTCGTAATAGGGCAGCTCCTTCACCGGCAGTCGCATCGGCTGCAACGATCCCTCGCGTCGCCGGATTTCGATCTGGCCATCCATGAGGGTCTCGATGGCGGTGAGGGGGACGGCTTGCATGCGGAACTCCATTTCCGCTCCATCTTGATCGGGGAGGGGGACCCTCCGCAAGGAGGGTGCGGTCGCCGGCAGCGGCGTCAGACTTCTCCTCCCCCGGTCCCTGCGCAAAGTCTGGGGGGCTCCGCGAAGCCGAGGACTTGCTGCCCCGGCTACGACAATGGCCCCTCAGAGGAAGCCTGCACTCGACCCTCTCGCGCAAGGAGCTACCGGTGCGCCCACGAAAAAGGGCCGCCCATGCGGACGGCCCTCATCGATGTGATTGGGGTCAGAGGTCTTAGAAGATCTCGAACAGACCCGCCGCGCCCATGCCGCCGCCGACGCACATGGTGACGACGCCGTACTTGTAACCGCGGCGCTTGCCCTCGTGCAGGATGTGGCCGGTCGCGCGCGCGCCGGTCATGCCGTAGGGGTGGCCGATGGAGATAGCGCCGCCGCTGATGTTGTACTTGGCGGGATCGATGCCGAGCTTGTCGCGGCAGTAGACGACCTGCGAACCGAACGCTTCGTTCAACTCCCACATGTCGATGTCGTCGATGGTCAGGCCGTTACGTTCCAGCAGCTTGGGGATCGCGAAGACGGGGCCGATGCCCATTTCTTCCGGGCCGCAGCCGGCCACGGCCATGCCGCGATAGGCGCCCAGGGGGGTCAGGCCGAGACGCTCGGCTTCCTTGCGCTCCATGAGCACCACGGCGGCGGCGCCGTCGGAGAGCTGGCTGGCGTTGCCGGCGGTGACGAACTTGCCCTCTTTCACGATCTGGCCGCCCTTGAACACGGGGCTGAGCTTCTGGAGGTCGGCCAGGGTGGTCTGCGGGCGGTTGCCCTCGTCCTGGGTCAGGCGGACTTCCTTTTCGGAGAACTCGCCGGTCTCCTTGTTCTGCACCAGCATGGTTGAGGCGAGCGGCGCGATCTCGGCGTCGAACCGGCCGTCGGCCTGGGCCTGGGCGGTGCGCTGCTGGGACTGATAGGCGTACTCGTCCTGGGCTTCGCGGGAGACGCCGTAGCGCTCGGCCACGATCTCGGCGGTCTCGATCATCGAGGTGTGGATTTCCGGCACGTGCTCGTTGAGCCAGGCGTCGCTGGTGCGATAGCGGTTCATCTTGTCGTTCTGAACCAGGCTGATGCTTTCCAGTCCGCCGCCGATGGCGACATTGGCGCCGTCGTTGAGGATGTACTTGGCGGCCGTGGCGATACCCATCAGGCCCGAGGAGCACTGACGGTCCAGGGTCATGCCCGAGACGGTGTTGGGCAGGCCCGCGCGGAGCGCTGCTTGCCGGGCGATGTTGTTGCCGGTGGAGCCCTGCTGCAGGGCGGCACCCATCACCACGTCGTCGACGGTGGCCGGATCGATGCCGGCGCGCTTGACCGCCTCGGCGATCACGTGGCCGCCCAGCTCGGCGCCGGAGGTGTTGTTGAACGCGCCGCGATAGGCCTTGCCGATCGGCGTGCGGGCGGTGGAGACGATGACGGCTTCACGCATGAAGGGGTCCTTAGGGCTGAGGAGAGACGGGTAATTTGAGCGGGTGGAATGTCACAAGTCGCTGGAAGGCCCCACCGAAATAGTGGCTCTCCGGTGATTTTCGAGATGCAGTCCTACAGGTCGGAGAACTTCTTGCCGTCGGCCACCAGCTTTTCCAGCAGCGGCGACGGCTTGAAGGCGTCGCCCATCTTGGCCTGGAAATCCTGCATCTTGGCCAGCACCTTGGCCGGGCCGACCTGGTCGCCGTACCACATGGGGCCGCCGCGATAGACCGGCCAGCCGTAGCCGTTCTGCCAGACCACATCGATATCCGACGCGCGGATGGCCTTCTTCTCTTCAAGGATTTTCACACCCTCGTTGATCATCGGGAAGATGCAGCGTTCCAGGATTTCCTCGTCGCTGATCTTGCGCGGATTGGCGCCCGACTTGACGATGAAATCGTTGATCACCTTCTCGGTGAAGGGGCTGGGCTTGGCGACGCGGTTCTCGTCGTAGTCGTAATAGCCGGCCCCGGTCTTCTGGCCGCGGCGATCGGCTTCACACAGCACGTCGCGGATGCTCTCGCCGTTGGAGCGCTCCTTCACCCAGCCGATATCCAGGCCGGCCAGGTCGCTCATGGCGAAGGGACCCATGGGGAAGCCGAAGTCGAAGAGCACGCGGTCGATATCCCAGGGCATCGCCCCTTCCATCACCAGCTTCTGGGCTTCGCGCTGGCGCTGGCCCAGGATGCGGTTACCGACGAAGCCGGGGCAGACGCCCACCAGGGTGGCGGTCTTGCCGATCTGCTTGGCCAGCTTCATCGAGGTGGCGATGACGCTGTCGGAGGTGTGGTCGGCGCGGACGATCTCCAGCAGTTTCATGACATTGGCCGGCGAGAAGAAGTGCAGGCCGATGACGCTCTCGGGGCGCTTGGTCACCGAGGCGATCTCGTCGATGTTCAGGCCCGAGGTGTTGGTGGCCAGGATCGCGCCGGGTTTGCAGATGGCGTCCAGCTTGGTGAAGATGTCCTTCTTGATGTCCATCCGCTCGAACACCGCCTCGATGACCAGGTCGACGTCGGCGAAGCTATCTTCCATCGACAGCGAGCCGGTGATCAGGGCGCTACGCTCCTCGACCTGGGCGGCCGTGATGCCGCCGCGCGAGGCGGTGCGCTCATAGTTCTTGCGGATGATGCCGAGACCCTTGTCCAGGGGCTCCTGCTTCTGCTCGACGATCACCACCGGGATGCCGGCGTTGGCGAAGTTCATGGCGATGCCGCCGCCCATGGTGCCGGCGCCGATGACACCGACCTTCTTGATGGGGATCAGCGGGGTGTCGTCGGCGATGCCGGGGATCTTCTGAGCCTGCCGTTCGGCGAAGAAGGTGTAGCGCTGGGCGGCCGACTGGCTGCCGGCCATCAACTCGTTGAACAGCTTGCGCTCGACCTTCAGGCCCTCGGCGAAGGGCAGGTTCACCGCCGCCTCGATGGTCTGGATGTTGTATTCCGGGGCCAGGAAGCCGCGGAACTTGCGCGCATTGGCCTTGCGGAAGTCGGCGAAGATCTCGGGCTTGCCGCGGGCGGCCTCGACCTTGGCGTTCTGGTCGCGGATCTTGGTGAGCGGGCGGTTTTCGGCCACCACCTTGCGGGCGAAGGCGATCGCGCCGTCGCGAAGCTTGCCTTCCTCCACCAACTCGTCGGCCAGGCCGCCGGAGAGGGCTTCCTTGGCCGGTACGTGGCGGCCGCTGGTCATCATCTCCAGGGCGCGTTCGGGGCCGACCACGCGGGGCAGGCGCTGGGTGCCGCCGGCGCCCGGCAACAGGCCGAGGTTCACTTCGGGCAGGCCGAACTTCGCCGACGGGACGGCCACGCGATAGTGGGCGCAGAGCGCGACCTCGAGGCCGCCGCCCAGCACGGTGCCGTGGATCGCGGCCACCACCGGCTTGGTGGAGCTCTCCATCATGTCCTGGACGTCGGCCAGTTGCGGATCGGCCATGGCCGATCCGAACTCGGTGATATCGGCGCCGGCGATGAAGGTGCGGCCCTCGCAGATCAGCACGATGGACTTGGCGGCCGGATCGGCGATGGCGGCCTTGAAGCCCTCGTAGAGGCCCTGGCGCACCGCGGCCGAGAGCGCGTTCACGGGCGGGGAGTTCAGGGTCAGGACGGCGACGTCGCCATCCAGCGTGAGATCGGTCACGGCGTTGATGGCGGTCATGGGCGCATCCTCGGTTCGGTGTTTCAAGGCCGCCTCTAGACTGGGCGGCTGGAGAGATTCAAACGTTTGTTACAGGCCCGTCGCGCGTGGCGCGAGTCAAATGTGCGTAGGGTTTTCGCGGCGGAAACCTGGGTTTAAGACCAAGCCTCAACGATCAAAAGGGAAGCGCCTGATGGCTCTGGATCTGTTCTCACTGAAGGGCCGCGTGGCCCTCGTCACCGGCGGCTCGCGCGGCATCGGCAAGATGATCGCCGCCGGCTTCATCGAGCAGGGAGCCAAGGTCTATATCTCCTCGCGCAAGCCGGGCGCCTGCGACGAGACCGCCGCCGAGCTTGGCGAAAACTGCATCTCCCTGCCGCAGGACGTCTCCACCGTGGAGGGCTGCCAGTCGCTGGCCAAGCGCTTCAGCGAGCATGAGGGGAAGCTCGACATCCTGGTCAACAACGCCGGGGCGGCCTGGGGCGCGCCCTTCGACGCGTTCCCGGAGAGCGGCTGGGACAAGGTGATGGACCTGAACCTGAAGTCGCCCTTCTTCCTGACCCAGGCCCTGCACGGGGCGCTGAAGGCCGCCGCCAGCCACGAGCAGCCGGCCAAGGTGATCAACATCTGCTCGATCGACGGCATCCGCCTCAATCCGCAGGAGACCTATTCCTACCACGCGTCCAAGTCGGGCCTGATCTACCTGACGCGCCGGATGGCCGCGACGCTGATCGAGGATTCGATCAACGTCACCGGCATCGCGCCGGGCGCCTTCGCCTCGGAGATGAACCGCGTGGCCCGCGACCAGGGCGACCAGATCGCCAAGCGCATCCCCTCGCGCCGCATCGGCCGCGATGAGGACATGGCCGCAGCCGCCATCTATCTGGCGTCGCGGGCCGGTGACTACGTCGTCGGTGAAACCATCGCCGTTGACGGTGGCGTGGCGCTGGCCACCCTCGGCGGGCTCTAGGACAAAGCGGGCCGTTTTCCGCATCTGCGGGGAACGGCCTCACCCCTGCCGTTTTTGCGCTAAGACTGGAACTCCCAGTCGCAGCAACGGCGCGCCTTGACCGATCCTGAGATCATTCCCCTGGCGACCGCCAAGGCGACGCGGCGCACCTGGCGCACCGTCCTGGTGCTCGCGGGCGTGACCGTGGCTCTGATCCTGGTCGTGGCCTATGGCGGCCGCCGGGTCATCGCCCGCGAGGCGCTGACCGGATGGCTGCGGTCCCAGGGCGTGGAGTCGCAGGTCGCCTTCGCCACCTTCGGCCCCGGCGGCTTCACCGGGACCCTGCGCATTGGTCCGGCCGCCAACCCCGATCTCACAGCCCAGGTCGCGGAGGTCCGCTATGGCCTCACCGGCTGGTGGGCGGGCAAGCCCTTCGGCGCCACGGTGACCGCTGTGCGACTGGTGCGTCCGGTGATCAAGGGCCGCTGGACGAACGGCCGCCTGAGCCTCGGCGCCCTCGATCCGCTCATCGAAACCTTGCGCAAGCGCCCACCGCGTCCCGACGCCCGCCAGCCCAGGATCGTGGTGGAGGACGCCCGCCTGCGCTTGGACACAGACTACGGCCCGCTGTTGGCTCGGGCCAGCGCCCTGCTGGACAACGGCCGGCTGCTGCGTCTCGACACCACCTTCGCGCCCACGACGTTGCAGGGTCACGACCGCTCTGTCCGCCTGGGACCTGGCGAGCTGCATCTGGTGACGGAGGGCGACCAGGTCTCCTCGACCCTGGAGACCACGATCCGCGACCTCAAGCTGGGGCAGGTCACTGTCCAGGAGGCGACGATCCGGCTCACGGCCCGCACGGCCTATCCGGACCTGAAGCAGAAGCGCGGCGACGGCGCCCTGACTCAGGTCCTGAAGGTCGACGCGCGGTCGGTGGCCCACGGAACGACGCGGCTGCGGGATGTCAGTCTGGAGGCGACCTTCAACGGCCAGTCCGCCGGCTGGATCGACACCTTGGCCATCACCGGCGACGGCGCGGCGGTGCTGGGCGCAGCCCGCGCCGACCTGGCGGGCGCTCGGGTACGCGGTCTGCGGATGACCGCCAATGTCGGAGGCCTCAACTGGACACGGCGCGGTGGCGACCGGGTCGCGGCCAGCCTGGCCACACGGGTCAGGGCCGAGGCGCTGACGAAAGACAAGCTCGCCCTGACCCGGCTCTCCGGCGCCTTGCGCGGCTCGGCGGTCCTGGCCGCCGAGGGGGGTGACCTGGCTCTGGCCGGCACGGTGGCGACCCATGGCGACTGGTCGGGGCTGGGCCCCGTCAGCGCCGGCGACGCTCCGCAGATCGCGGCCCTCAAGCGCGCCGTCCGCAGCTTCGACGCCGAGACGCTCGGGCTCTCCGTCACGGCGGGAGAGGGCGGTTTGACGCTGGCCCTGACCTCGCCCCTGACGGTGCGCCCCACCGCCGGCGGCCTCGCCACGATCTCGGCGCGAGGGCGCAGGCCCATCCATGCCGGTGGCGGCGGGGCCCTGAACCTCGCGGTCAGCGGCGGCGGCTTGCCCCAGGTGGACCTCGCGGTGGACCGCTATCGCCTGACCGCTGGCGGCCTCACCGCCCAAACCCATGTGAAGGCCGAGCTGGGCGTTGGCCCGGTCCGCGACGGCAAGGTCACCGCCGACGGCGAGCTTCGGATCGCGGACGGCGCCATCGCCTTCACGGCCTCCCGTTGCGCCCCGGTCTCCGGCCGCCTGGAACTGGGGACCAATGGCGTCGAGGCCCTCGAGACCCAGCTTTGTCCCACCGGCGCGCCGCTGTTCACCCTGGCCAAGGGCGACTGGCGCATCCGCGCCGACGCGACGTCCCTGTCGGCCAAGGTCCCGTTCCTGCAGGCGGCGGTGAGCCAGGGCGCCGGGCGCCTCGACCTGGGCGCTGTCGACGGGGGTTTGGCCGGAAGCCTGGCCCTCACCTCGGGGATGATCACGGACACCACGCCCGACCTGCGGTTCAACCCGGTCCGCGCGACCGCCCTGGCCCGCGTCAGCGGCGAGGTGTGGACGGCTGACATCGGTGTCACCGATCCCGCCGGTCATGCCCTGGGCAAGGGCGGCCTCGGCCACGACGGCGCCACCGGTGGGGGCACGCTCACCTTCGACACCGGAACCCTGACCTTCGCCGAGGGCGGCCTGCAGCCTGCGGCCCTCTCGCCCCGCGCGGAGATGGTGGGCTCGCCCGCCGCAGGTCAGGCCCGTTTCCAAGGTCAGGTGTCCTGGACCAAGGCCGGTTCCACCAGCGGCGGGACGCTGGATATCCCCGGTCTCGATTTCCGCAGCCCCGCAGGACAGGTCTCGGGCTTGTCGGGCAGCGTCACCTTCACCAGCCTCGCCCCGCTGACGGCCGCGCCGGGCCAGACGTTGAAGGCCCAGCGCATCGAGGCGCTGGCGGGCCTGACGACCGCCCAGGTGACCTTCGGCATCGCCGACGAGGCGGTGAACGTCGCCGGTCTCGATATGGCCCTGGCCGGCGGCCAGGTGCACGTGGAGCCCTTCAGCCTGCCCTTCGCCGGCGGCCAGTCCTGGAAGGGCGTGGTCGGCTTCGAGGACGTGCAACTCTCGGACCTGGTGGAGGCCTCGCCCTTCGCCAATCGCATGGACCTGACCGCCAGGGCCAGCGGGACAATCCCGTTCACCGTGACGCCGGACGGGGTTCGGATCGTGGGCGGCACGCTCCGCGCCACCGGCCCTGGCCGGCTGTCCATCCGCCGCGACGCTCTCACCGGGGTGGCCGCCGATGGGGCCTTAGCGGCGGGCCCATTGGGTGACGAAACCCCGCCGCCGGAGACCGACACCTTCACCGACTTCGCCTACCAGGCCATGGAGAACCTGGCTTTCCAGAGCCTGGACGCCAGCATCAACAGCCTGCCCCGAGGCCGGCTCGGCATGCTGTTCCATATCAAGGGCGAGAACGCGCCGCCGACCCATCAGGAGATCTGGCTGACGCCGCTGGAAATCCTCACCCGCAGCTTCCTCACCAAGAAGCTGCCCCTGCCGTCGGGCACCAAGGTCGACCTGACCCTGGACTCATCCCTCAACCTGGATCAACTGCTGGGCGACTTCGCCGAGTATCAGAAGCTGCGCGGTTCAGACGCCGTTCAGCCGAACCTTGCGAAACCCAACCCATGAGGTGCCCGCTATGAACCCCGCCAGATCCCTCGCCGCGCTCGCGGTCGCCGCCGCCGGCTTCGGTTTCGGCGCCTGCGCGACGGTGCATGTCGATGTGAAGCCGATCACCATCTACGCCAAGCTCGACGCCGATGTCCGCCTGCGGCTGGACGACGACGTCAAGGCGCTCATCAAGCAGAATCCGGACCTGTTCTAAGGGGCCATGACCATGAATTTCCAACACCACCTGATCCCCGTCGCCGCCGTCATCGGTACGCTCGTGGCCGGACCGGCGTTCGCCGACAGCGCCAAGGACACCGTGGACGCCGCCAAGGCGGCGGGCGTCGTGGGCGAGCGAAACGACGGCTATCTGGGCTTTGTGAAGGGCGAGGGCGCCCCTGCCGTGCAGGCCGCCGTGGCCGAGATCAACGCCGGCCGCGCTCAGCTCTACCGGGGTGTGGCGGCCAAGAACGGGGTCACGCCGGAAACCGCCGGCGCGGCGACCTACAAGAGCGTGGTCCAGCTCAAGCTGCAGCCCGGAGAATTCTATCAGACCGCCGAGGGCGCCTGGGTTCAGAAGTAGCGTCCCGACGCCCTCGCGCGTGTTCCCTTCGGGGTGACGTGCGGGGAAACTTGTTGCTTGGCGCGGAGATAGACCGTCCGATACAGAGGGATATTCGCTGAGCGGTCAGGTTCGGCCACGCGAAGGTCGGAGGGGAGATGGCTGAACGAAACGTCGCCCGGTCGACGGACCGCTTCGAGAAGAAGCGCGACGCCATCCTCGACGCCTCCACGGTCATCCTCAACACGCAGGGAGTGAAGGGGCTGACCCTGGGGGTCGCCGCCGCCGCCGTCGGTCTCTCCACCACCAGCGTCACCTACTACTTCAAGCGCAAGGACGACCTGGCCGCCGCCTGCCTGATGCGTGGCATCGACTGGCTGACCCAGGCCGCCGAGGCGGCCCTGATCGAGAAAACCCCCACCGAGCGCCTGCGCAGGCTGCTGGAGCTCTATCTGGAGCGGATCCGCCAAGGCGCCATCGGGGCCGCCCCGCCGCTGCCGGTGCTGTCGGATATCCGGGCGCTGAACAATCCGCGTCGCACCGAGGTGTTCGACGCCTTCATGAAGCTGTTCCGCAAGGTGCGGAACCTGTTCGACACGCCCGACCTGTCATGGCTGGGCCGGGGCCGCCGCACGGCGCGCACCCACATGCTGCTGGAGCAGCTGTTCTGGGCCGGCGCCTGGCTGCCCAAGTACGATCCCGAGGACTACGACCGCATCTGCGACCGGATGTTCGACATCCTTACCGGCGGTCTGGCCGTGGAGGGGGCGGAGTGGGCTCCGGCGCCTGCGCCCCTTGCCGAACTGGCCGCGCCCGACAGCGCTGAGCTGGGCCGCGAAACCTTCCTGCTGGCCGCCACCCGCCTGATCAACAGCCGAGGCTACAAGGGGGCCTCGGTGGACAAGATTTCGGCTGAGTTGAATGTCACCAAGGGCAGCTTCTACCACCACCATGAGGCCAAGGATGACCTGGTGGTGGCCTGCTTCGATCGCACGTTCGAGGTGATGCGGCGCGTCCAACGCCTGGCCATGAGCCAGCCGGGCGACCAGTGGTCCAAGCTCTCCAGCGCGGCCGCGGCGCTCGCCGAATACCAGCTCTCGGAATATGGCCCGCTGCTGCGCACCTCGGCGCTGTCGGCCCTGCCCGAAGCCATGCGTGAGGAGCAGGTGGCCCATTCCAACCGGGTCTCCGACCGTTTCGCCTCGATGATCTCCGACGGCATCGCCGAGGGGTCGATCCGGCCGGTGGATCCCTTCATCGCCGCCCAGATGCTGAACGCCACCCTGAACGCCGGCGCGGAACTGGCCTTCTGGGTGCCGGGTGTGACCCAGAAGGCCGCACCGTCGGTCTTCGCCCGGCCAATGCTGATGGGCATTTTCGCCCGGTGATCGCGCCGGTTAGCTGAGTTTTCCGGTCTGGCTCGCCGGCTCGCCCTCGTTCACTAGGTCCGCCGCCGCCGCCAGCTTGCGCAGGGATTCGGCGTGGCTCTCGCGGGTGATGCGGTAGCCGCTCATGAAGGCGAGGCAGAGACCGTAGAGGACCACCAGAACCGGGACATAGATCATGCCCAGGCGGGCGATGACGGCGGGATCGACCTCGCCCGGCTTGGCGCCCTGCGGGAAGGCCGCAGCCTTCAGCAGCATGGCCGAGGTGAAGATGCCGATCCCGGTGACCGCCTTGGCCACGAAGGCCGAGGCCGCGAAGAACAGGCCTTCCGAGCGGCGGCCGGTCTGCAGTTCGGAATCCTCCACCACATCGGCGATCATCGAGGCGGTGAGGATGTTGGAGGTGATGGTGGCTCCGGTGGAAATCACGTTCTGCACGAAGATCAGCGGGAACAGCAGGGCGCTGCCGTTCTCCGGGAACAGGCCCAAGAGGCGCAGCACGATGGGGCTGATCCCCACCACGACGCCGATCGACAGCAGGGTCATGGCCGAGCGCTTCTTGCCGAACTTCTGCGAAAAGACCGGGGCCGCGGCGAAGGCGAACAGGGCCGCGGTCAGGCTGGCGAAGGTGAACAGTGCGATCTGGGCGGAGCTGAACTCCCAGAAGAAGGTCGTGAAATAGAGGCTGATGGAAAGGGTCAGGCCCCCGGCCATGGCCCCGAACAGGTTCGCGACCAGGATGCGCAGGAAGGACCGGTGGGAGAGCGTGCCCACCATCTCGCGAGCCAGGGTCGGCAGGCTGAGTTTGCGGTGGGGGGCGTCGCGCAGGAACGGGATCTGGCTGTGGGTGCCCACCGCGGAGATAAGGATGGCGGCCAGCATCAGCAGGGCCGCGGCGACGCCGTAGTGGGCGTAGCCCTCGACATTGAGCTGGCCGACCTTGTGGTTGGCGTCCGGGGTCAGGAAGACCTTCAGGGCGGCGAAGTACATCGCCAGGCCGCCGATCCAGCCGAACAGGAAGCGGTAGCTGAGCAGCTTGGTCCGCTCGTCGTAGCCGGTGGTCAGTTCGGCGGCGAGCGCGGAGGAGGGAATCTCGTAGCAGGTGATGAAGCTGCGGATCAGGATCGCCACACCAATCAGGTAGAAGAACAGACCCTGGTGATCCAGCGACTTGGGGGGGCTCCAGAGCAGCAGGTAGGAGATCGCCACCGGAAGGGCGGCGGCGTACATGAACGGGTGCCGACGGCCCCATTTGGAGCGGAAGTTGTCGGAGGCCTGGCCCACGATCGGGTCAAGGAAGGCGTCGACGAACAGGGCGATCATGATCGCCAGGCCTACGGTCTGGGCGGGCAGGCCCATCACCTGATTGTAGAAGATCAGCAGGAAGTAGGAGAAGCCGTTGTCCTTCACCCCGAAGGCCACGGAACCAAAGCCGTAGAACAGCTTGGTGGGCAGGCTCAGCCGCCGGCCGGTTTGAGCATCTGGTACGGCTTCGGCCACTGTCTTTCCCCCGGCTTCTGTTTTGTTTTGCGAACCTAGCCCGCTTTCAGCGCGCCGTCTTGGTCTCAGGCGCCGCCCGCGCCGTCCACGACGGGATGGGCGTTTTCGATACGGGACCGCTCGGCCACCGCGGCGGCCTCCTCCAGGGTGGCGACGTTGCTGGCGTGCAGGTCCTCGTCGATCTTGTAGGGCAGCAGGACAAGGATCGAGAGCAGGCTCATGCCGGTGTTGATGGGCAGGAAGATCAGCGCCAGGCGGCGCATGACCTCAGGGTCGACGGATCCGGCCGCCGCATGGGTCGGGAACGCCACCACGGTCAGCAGCACGCCTGACAGGAACACCCCCATGCCGCCGGTGAACTTGGGCAGCAGTCCGTTGGCGGCCAGCAGCAGGCCCTCCGACCGCACGCCGGTCTTCACCGCGGCGTCTTCCACCACGTCGGCGATCATCGAGGAGATGATGATGAAGCCGGAGATCGCCAGGGTCGTGGCGATGAAATAGTCCACCAGCAGCAGGGTGAGCACCATGCCGCTGTCGGTGGGGGCCAGGTTCAGCAGCTTCAGCGACAGCGGGATAGCCGAGGTGAAGACCGAGCAGGTGAAGAGGCCTATCATCGCCCGCTTCTTGCCCCAAGCCTTCGAGGCGGGGCCGGCCACGAGGACGCCGGAGACCGAGGCCAGGACCCCGGCCATGGAGATGTAGGAGATCGAGGCGGCGCTGACGCCCCACAGCTCGATGTAGAAGTACTGGCTGAGCGCGCCGGACAGTCCGGTGGAGACGCCTGAGCAGAGGCCCGAGATCATCACCACGATCAGCGAGCGGTTGCCGATGGTGCCGACGATTTCCCTGGCCACCTGGCGCAGCGGAACCTTGCGGACAGGCGGCTGGTACAGGTCCTTGATGTGGCGGTGGGTGCCCATGGCCGAGACCAGGATGGAGACCGCCATCACGCAGGCCGCCAGGATGCCGAAATTGGCGTAGCCCTGCTTGTTCAGGATGCCGCCGGCCGCCGGCGACAGGAAGACCTGATAGAGCACCACATTCATCCCCAGGCCCCCCAGGACCCCGAAGAAGAACCGGTAGCTGAACAGGCTGGTGCGCTGGTGGTAGTCGCTGGTGAGTTCGGGCGCCAGGGCCGAGGACGGGATCTCGTAGAGGCTGACGCAGAGCCGCAGCAGCACCAGCATCCCGATCACGAAGATGCCGGTGGTGGTCACCGGCCAGGTGGACGGCGAATTCCAGAAGGCGATGCAGGCCACCGCGATCAGCGGCGCCGAGGCGTACATCAGCGGGTGGCGGCGACCCCACTTGGTGCGCAGCTTGTCCGACCACTGGCCGATGGCCGGGTCGATAAGGGCGTCCAGCATCAGGGTCAGCATGATCGCCGTCCCCACCCACAGGGCGGGCAGGCCGATGACCCGGTTCAGGTAGGGCTGCAGCAGGGTGGCCGAGAGGCCCAGGACCGAGACCCCGACGGCGATGGAGCCCACCCCGTAGGAGAGCTTGGTGCCAACGCTGAGCGTTGACGTTTCTCGAAGGGTCGGTATGGCGTCGGGCACGTTGCGGCTCTTGGGTTGGAGGCGTCGGTCAGGTCGGACGGGAGATGGTGGTGATGGACTCGGGCGTCTGGTCGAGCGCCTCGGCCAGGCTCTCAGCCTGGGCGGCGCCCTCGGCGAGGGTCTCCAGGTTGCGCTCATGGCTGTTGCGGTCGATCCGGTAGAGGTAAAGCGAGCCGATGGCCGCCACGCTCAGCAACGCCGTCGCCGGCAGGTAGAGCAGGGCCAGGTTGCGCAGGACGTCAGGGTCGACGGCCCCCGGCTTGGCGTGGTCCGGGAAACCCACAACCGCGAGCATGACGCCCGGGATGATGGCGGCGATCCCGCCCACCACCTTCTGAAGCAGGGTGTCGGCGCTCATCAGCAGGCCCTCGGAGCGACGGCCGGTCTTGATCTGGCTCTCTTCGACGATGTCGGCGATCATCGAGGCGACAATGATGTAGCCGGCGATGCCGAGCATGCCGGAGACGATGCGGTCCACCAGCAGGATGCCCACCAGCAGCGGCTCGCCGTTCGGCGGCATCAGGTCCACCAGCCGCAGTCCGACCGGCAGGATCGAGACCAGCAGGCCGGCGAAGAACAGGTAGATGCAGGCGTCCTTCTTGCCGAACCGCTTGGACAGCAGCGGCGCGATGACGGCGGCCACGGGCGAGGCCACGAGGCCCCCCAGCACCAGGATCAGCAGGTTGGAGGACGGCAGCTCCCAGAAATAGGTGCTGAAATAGATGCCCAAGCCGCTGGAGAGGCCGCCGGCCATGCCGGCGAAGGTCCCCGACAGGACGATCACCAGGAAGTTGCGGTTGGCCAGGGTGGCCGACACCTCGCGCACCATGTCGGCCAGGGTCGCCTTGCGGGCCGGCGGCTGGTGCAGGGTCGGGATACGGTCGTGGGTCCCGGCCGTCGAGCCCAGGATCGAGATCACCATGATGGCGGCCACCGTCAGGGCGTAGGGCCAGTAGCCCTCGATGTTCAGCTGCCCCATGGGCTGGTCGGGCGTGCCTTTCAGGAACACCGCGAAAGCCAGGATCGAGGCCCCGGCCCCGCCCAGGGTGCCGAAGAGATAGCGGTAGGAGAGCAGGCTGGTGCGCTCGTGATAGGCGGGCGCCAGCTCGGGCGCCAGGGCCGAGGAGGGCACCTCATACAGGCTGATGAGCATCCGCGACGCCACCACCAGCACCAGCAGATAGGCGAAGAGCGCCTGGTCTGACCAGCCGGCGGGCGGATGCCACAGGAGGACCCAGCAGAGTGCGAAGGGAATGGCCGAGGCGTACATCAGCGGGTGGCGTCGGCCCCAGCGGCTGCGAAGATTGTCCGACCACTGTCCCACCAGCGGGTCCCAGACGGCGTCGATGACGATGGAGATGGAGAGCGCCAGACTGACGGCGGCTGCAGGCAGGCCGACGAGCTGGTTGTAGAAAAGCAGCAAGAGGCCCAGAAGTTGCGTCTTGGCCCCGTAGGCCACCGAGCCCAGGCCATAGATCAGCTTGGTGGACTGCGGGACCTTCGCGGTCGCTGGGGCCAGGCTCATGGTCTCAGTTCCGCGGTGCGACGGGGGCCGCGCCGCCGGCCACGCCGGGCAGACCGCCGATCTGGTCGTCGGCGCCTGAGAGTTCGGCCAGGGCCGCGGCGTCCTTCAGCTTGGAAAGGTTGGACTCATGGGTCGCCTTGTCGATCTTGAAGGCGAACAGGCAGACGATGGCGGTGCCGTAGAGCAGGGTGGCGAGGGGCAGGTAGATCAGGGCCAGTTCGCGCAGGATTTCGGGATCGACCTGGCCGCGCTTGGCGTTGGCCGGGAAGTTCACGAAGGCCAGCAGGCTTCCGGAGACGAAGATTCCCATGCCCGAGACGATCTTCTTGAACAGGTTGTCGGCGGAGAACAGCAGCCCCTCGGAGCGGCGGCCGGTCTTGACCTCGGCGTCCTCCACCACGTCGGCGATCATGGAGGACAGCAGCACCCCGGTGGCCACGGCCATGGCGCCGTTGAAGAAGGTTTCGACGAAGATGATGTAGAACATCGCGTCCGAGCCCGGAGGCGGGGCGATGCCCATCAAGGTGATGGTCAGCGGGGTGATGCCGGTGGCGAGCGCGCCGGTGAAGAGCCCGATCGCCGCGCGCTTCTTGCCGAACATGACCCCGGCCCGAGGCGCCAGCATCACGCCTCCGACGCTGGCGGCCACGCCGACGATGGTGAGGAGCGAAAGCTGGGCTTGGTTGAGCTGGAAGAAGTAGAGCGCGAAATAGAGCTCCAGGCCGTTCTTCAGGCCGGCGGCCACGGCGATGAACATGCCGGCCACGGCGGCGACGACGAAGGAGCGGTTGTTCAGGGTGGCGGCCACTTCGCGGGCCATCAGCTTGAAGCCGATCTTGCGGGCCGGCGGTTGGCGCAGATAGGGGATCTGTTTGAAGGTGCCGGTGGTGGAGACGATGATCACCACGAAGATCAGCACCGCGGCGAACAGCGAATAGCCGAAATAGCCGGCGCGCTCGGTGATTCCGCCCGACCCGTCGGCGGCCTCCTTCATGAACACCTGGTAGACCATCAGGGTCATGCCCAGGCCCCCGAGGACTGTGAAGAAGCCGCGGATGGCGATCAGGCTGGTGCGCTCGTTGTAGTCATGGGCCAGTTCCGGGGCCAGCGCCGAGGAGGGCAGTTCGAAGAAGGTGTCGAACAGCCGGATCACCAGCAGGCAGGCCAGCATGTAGCCGAACAGCTCGGTGTGGCTCCAGCCGCTGGGCGGGTTCCAGATCAGGAAGAAGGCCAGGCTGACCGGCAGGGCCGCGGCATACATGAACGGGTGTCGACGGCCCCAGGGCGAGCGGAAGTTGTCGGAAATCTGCCCCACCAGCGGGTCGCAGAAGGCGTCGAAGATGAGCGCGATGAAGATGGCGGTGGACACCATCTGCGGCGGCAGGCCGATCACCTGATTGTAGAAGATCAGCAGGAAGGTGGAGAGGCCACGCGCCTTCACGGCGTTGGCCACGGCGCCCAGGCCGTACAGAACCTTGGTGGTCAGTCCCACAGGGGGGCGTTCGCCCACGGCTGAGGTCGCGGTCATCAATGGCTCCGGAGATGAAGGGGCGGCCGCGCCGAGGCGCGGGCGGAAAGATCGAGGCTGGAAGACGAGGGGGCTGCGACAGGACGGGCCAGGACTCCGAAGGTCATCGGGGCGCCACGATCCACGTCTTCCTCCCGCCGCGGAAGACGCCCGCGGCCACCATTCTTTTGACCCGCCGCCGACCGCCTCTTGAATTGAGGAACCGATGTTCGGATCTCGTTTGTAATGAACCGTGCGGTAGCCGTACCGCCTCGTCAACGGCTTTGATCTTACAGTCCTGACATAATGCCAGGCCTTATCCGCCAAGGGTTTTTCGCCGAACACCCGCGTTCGACCAACGCGTTCCCGGCATGTTCCGGCGCCGACGTTTCGACGGGCGGCGATGGAAGAATAAGGGGCGCGCCGGCGAACCGGCGCGCCCCCCAGATCCCCGCTTGGCAGGGCGGTCCAGGTCCTACCAGCGGTACTGAAGTTCGATCCCGTAGGTGCGCGGCGGCACCAGGACATAGGTGCGGTTGAGGTTGTAGGCCCCGCCCGGGACATAGCCCGTCTGCCGGGTGGCGCTCATGGTGTCAAAGTCCTCCTGGTCGGTCAGGTTCTTGCCGTAGAGGATGACGGTGTAGCGGTCCTCGAGGTCCTTCCAGGCGATGCGTGCATCGATCTGGCTGCGAGCCGGAGCCTCGTAATAGGCGCGGTCGAAGATCGAGGAATAGACCTTGTCGCGCCAGACATAGCTCACCGAGCCGGTCAGCGACCCGGGTTCGAACTCCCAGGTGTAGTTGGCGTTGAAGCTGACCTTGTTGCGCGGCGCCACCGGCAGGTGGTTGCCCGACAGGTCCTGGCCCCGCGAGGTCGGCGCCCCGGTGATCGGATCGACGGGCCCCAGGCTGCTGACCGGCTTGGCCCCGGGCGCCACCGCGGCCGGATCGGCGCCGTCGGTGATGCAGCAGGACTCGCGGATGGTGGCGTCCAGGAAGGAGTAGTTGAACAGGATCTGCAGGTTGCGGACCGGCTGCCAGATGCTCTCCAGCTCGATCCCCATGCTTCGCGCCTTGGGAATGTTGTAGAAGATCGAGGTCGACGGGCCCACCGGCGGCTGGGTGCTGACCGGCACCTGGGCGTCCTGGTAGTCGTAATAGAAGGCCGAGACATTGGTCTGCAGCGAGCCGCTCCAGTCCTTCTTCAGCCCCAGCTCATAGGCGTCCACGCTCTCGGAGTCGGTCTCCGGGAAGGCGGTGATGGTGCCGGAGTTGAAACCGCCTGCCTTATAGCCGCGGCTGTACTTGGCGTAGGCCAGGGTGTCGCTGTCCGGCTGCCATTGCAGGCCCAGGGTCCCGGTCCAGGCGTCCCAGGTGTCGTAGAGGCCGCGACGACGGATGCCGGTGGCGGCGTCGGTGATCGCCGGCCCGATGACGCCGTTCTGCGGGTCGGTGACCCCGGCCGGGCGGACGCCGGAGAAGGTCGAGGTGGTGATGTCCAGCACCGGGGTGAAGGAGCCCAGGATGCGGGGATCCACCGCCGCCGAGCAGCCGAAGCAGAACAGCCGCCCGGCCTCCACGCCCTTCTTCTTGTCGGTGGTGTAGCGCAGGCCCGCCGTCAGTTTCAGGGTGTCGGTGAACTGCCAGTCAATCTGGCCGAAGGCTGCGCGCGACCAGGCCTCCATCGACTGATCGGTGTAGTAGATGAGCCGGTTGGGATTGGCCGGCGCGCCGGACGGCGTCGCCAGTTCGGCCTGGTCGGGCAGCGTGATCTGGAAGGGCTGCTTGTACTTCTCGTTGTAGAGATAGGCCCCCAGGATCCACTGCAGGGGCCCGTCGTTGGTGGAGGACAGGTTCAGCTCGTGGCTGAACCATTCCTTGTTCTCTTGATACAGGCTGACGACGTTCGGTCGCGCCACCAGCGGACGGCAGATGTTGAGCGCCACGAAGGTGGGATTGCAGGTGGTGGGCGAGGTGAGGCCGGGGTTCAGCGGGATCGTGTAGGAGATCAGCGCCGTGGCGTCGAAGTCGCTCTGCAGGGCGTACTTGTAGTGCTGGAATCCGCCGATGTACTTCAGGTCGGCGCCGTCCATGTGGAAGGTGACGTTGGTCTGAATCTGGTCGCTGTAGTCGGTCAGCCGGTTGAAGGTGTCGCCGTTGGTGCTGAACGCCCGCAGGTCACCCCCGGTGGTCACGAAGGTGGAGTTCCGCGCCGGGCCCAGGGCCACGACATTCTGCCCGAAGGCGAAGCCGTAGCCGACGCCGGGGGTCAGGCTGCCCGGGGTGATCAGGGCGGTGTCCTGAGGGGTCAGGCCGCCGCCGGTGCGGCCGCCGGGGGCCGAGCGGTTGTCGTACTTGCCGCGGGCCACCTTGAGCCAGAAGTCGACATTTTCGCCCAGATCGCCCTCGACCTGGCCCTCGAAGTACTTCTCGTCACGGACATCGCCCTCGTCGGGGCCGCCGGCGATGTTGTGGAACCATCCCTCGTCCTGCTTGATCATCGAGGCGCCCAGGCGGAAACGCAGGCCCTCGGTGATCGGCCCTGAGACCGTGCCCTCAAGGACCCGGCGGTTGTAGTTGCCGTAGCTGCCGCGAATCTCGCCGGAGAAGTCGTTGGTCGGGCGCTTGGAGATCGCGTTGATCGCCCCGCCGATGGAGTTGCGGCCATAGAGGGTGCCCTGCGGCCCGCGCAGGATCTCGACCCGGTCGACGAACAGCGGCGAACGCCCGACCTCGACGGTCGACGACGTGTAGATGCCGTCCACATAGGTGGCGACGCCGGGCTCGGAGGCCAGGTTGTTGGTCAGGCGGCCGATGCCCCGCAGGCTGATCCGATCGGTGCCGGCGGAGTAGGCCAGGCCCGGTGTGAAGTTGGTGATGTCCTGCACCGAGCTGATGCCGATGAGGTCGCGCTTCTCTGAGGTGAAGGCCGAAACCGCGACCGGAACGTCCTGCAGGCTCTGCTCGCGCTTCTCGGCGGTGATCACCAGCTCTTCGATCGTGTTGGAGCCGCCCGCGCCCTGCGCGTGGGCTGCGCCGGCGACCGTGGCGCTGACCAGCGCGCTGGCGGCCAGCAAATAGAATCTACGATTCATCCTAGGTATCCTTCCCCGTATGGCTCTTCGGCCTAACGCTATGGCTGCGTTGTTTTCGAACCTGAGGTATGCATTCCGTCCCGTCAATCTTTGACGTTGAAGGCCGCATCAGCCCAGGCATGGCGCTACATGCTCGGATGTGGTGAAAACTTTCGAACTTCGGGTCCGTGATCTCGAGGTTTGGATAACCTGTTACGCCTTAAAAATACTAGGGTTGAGTATTGTCGGGTGAGGCTTGAGGCGGCTTTTAATCGGGGCGCCGGGCGGGGAGTCCCATCTCGAAAAAATATCGTTGAGATGCCAAGTGGGCCGAGACCTTCCGCCGCTCCTGAAAGGAGTCGGCAGGTCCGAGGTTTTTCGAAGAATGGGTTTGCGCGAGCGTCGGACCCGGCCCATTCTTGAGGCCAGGGATCGCCGAATCCGGCCAGTGGGGAAACGTTCATGGACCGCCTGAAGAACAAGATCGCCGTCATCACGGGTGGCTGCTCCGGCATTGGCCTGGGGACGGTGGAGCTCTTCGTGGCGCAGGGCGCCAAGGTCATGGTCGGCGATATCGACGACGCGGCGGGCGCCGCCCTGGAGGCGAGATTTGAAGGTCAGGTCCGGTATCGCCACTGCGACGTGATGCAGGAGAGCCAGATCGAGGGGCTCATGGCGGCCTGCGCCGACACCTTCGGGGGGTTGGATATCCTGTTCAACAACGCCGGGGCCGGTGGCTCGCCCGCCCGGCTGGAGGACATGACGGGTGAGGCCTGGGACCTCAGCCAGAACCTGCTGCTGCGCTCGGTGGCGCTGGGGATGCGCTATGCCCTGCCGCACATGAAGGCGCGCGGCGGCGGGGCGATCGTCAACACCGCCTCCATCGCCGGAACCCAGGCCGGAGCCGGACCCATCGCCTACTCGGTGGCCAAGGCCGGCGTGATCCATCTGACCAAGGTGGCCGCCGCCGAGGTGGCCCGCGATCGCGTGCGGGTGAACGCCATCTGTCCCGGCCTGATCCTCACCAACATCTTCACCCCCAGTTCGGTGGTGCCGGCGGGTATGGCCACGATGATCAAGCAGGGCATGGCTCAGACCGCGCCGGACGCCCAGCCGATCGCCAAGCCGGGTCTGCCCGAGGACATCGCCAACGCCGCTCTATTCTTCGCCAGTGATGAGAGCGCCTTTGTCACGGGGGTCTCGATGCTGGTGGACGGCGGCATGCACGTCGGGCCGCGCAACGCCTGGGACCCGGCCATGCGCGCCGAGCGGATGGCCCAGATGGAGGCTCGCCGCACGGCTTTCGAGACGGCGGAAGCCGAGGACGCCCAGCAGGGCTGAGTCTTCGCGGGTGCAGCGAAATCGTCAGCATCCGCCTGTCCGAGCGGTGAGTTTCCGTTTCCTGAATGCGCCTCCGCAACGTCAATGACAGCGACGGAGCCCGCTGTAACCCCGTCATAGCGGGCCCCCCGACCTCACGCGACAGTCAAAACGCGTGAAATCCGGGCAGAGAGGCCCCGCGTCCTGCTTTGCTGCTGTGCAATATGACGCCGATGAGCGGCTATCGACTCCGATAGCACGGGTTTCCCATTGCCGCGCCGCGCGTCCGGCCTCTCCCTAGAGGCGACACGCGGGGCAACGAGGTTCCGCGCAGGCCCGACAGGGCCGCCGGCGGTGATCGTCGGATGGAAGGGACAACGACGTCCGGAGAGGCCGCACAGCGGCTTCGCCGGACGTTTTTTTTTGGCCTCGGGGGATGCAGGCATGAAGAGAACCAAGACAAGTTTGGCCCTGGGCGCGGGGGTCGCGGCGCTGCTCTGGACCGGGCTGGCCCAGGCCCAGACAGTGGATCCGCAAACAGCGGCTGAGCCGGAAGCCGAGGCGGCCCCCGAGCCGCCGTCGCCACCCGCGTCGGCGCCGACCCTCAGCGACCAGATCGCCGCCGGGCGTCTGCTGCTGGAGGTGCGAGGCCGCTACGAGCAGGTCGACCAGACCAGGACAGCGGCGCTGCGCGAGGCGGGTCAGGCCTTCACCGTCCGCACCCGCCTGGGCTGGGAGACTGCTGACTTCAACGGTTTCAAGGGCCTCATCGAATTCGAAGATGTCCGCCAGATCGGACCCGAGCACTTCGCGGTCAATGTTCCCGGCGCGCTCACCCCGCCCCTGAACGGGGCGGACAAGGCTCGCTATCCGGTCGTCAACGATCCCGACGTCACGGAACTGAACCGCGCCCAGCTCACCTGGACCCCCAACGCCGACCTGCAGGTCATCGCCGGTCGCCAACGCATCCTGCTGGATGACCAGCGCTTCGTCGGCAATGTCGGCTGGCGGCAGGACGAGCAGACCTTCGACAGCGTCCGGGCCGACTTCGCGCTCGGCCGGGTGAAGGGGACCTACGCCTACGTCACCCACATCAACCGCATCCTTGGCGAGATGAAGGACTGGGACAGTGACAGCCATCTGCTGAACGTCACCTGGTCGCCGGCCGAGGCCCTGCGTCTGCAGGGCTTCGTCTACGCTCTCGATTTCGGGAACTCGGCGATCAATTCCTCGATCACCAAGGGCGGCAAGGCCTCGGGCAAGACCTGGCTGGGCCTCTATCAGTTGGCCTACAGCGCCACCTACGCCGTGCAGAGCGAGTACCGCGGCAACACAGCGGCCTTCGACCTGGCCTATGTCGGCGCCGATGTCGCCGGAACCTTCGACATCTACACCGTCAAGCTCGGCTACGAGTCCCTTGAGGGCAACGGGACGCGGGGTTTCACGACGCCGCTGGCCACCGTCCACGCCTTCCAGGGCTGGTCTGACGCCTTCGTCTCCGCCGGAGGCAACAAGAGCTTCGCCGACGGGATCGAGGACAAGAACATCAGCTTCAACGCCAAGCCGCGCTTTCGGCGGACCTGGCTGTTCAACACCGACCTGATCGTCCGCTACCACGACTTCGACGATCAGCGGACCGGCGCGGATCTGGGGTCGGAGTGGAACGCCCAGTTCACCGCGGCCCTGACCCCCAAGCTCTCCATCCAACTGAAATATGCCGACTTCCGGCGTGAGGCCACCGTGCCCGCCGGGACCCTGGCGCCCCCGGCCTCGCGCTCCAAGGCCTGGCTCACCCTTGAATACAAGCTCTAGGCGGACCCTGATCATGACCGACAAGACCGACACTGGCCTGACCCGCCGCGGCGCATTCCTGGCCGCCGCCGCCACCCTCGCCGCCGCCAAGGCCGCCTTCCCTTCCGGGGCCTTCGCCGCAGGCGCCGGACCTGAGGTGGCCAAGGCGCGGATGGGGTTCATCGCGCTCACCGACGCCTCACCCCTGATCATCGCCAAGGAGCGGGGACTGTTCGCCAAGCACGGCCTGCCCGACGTAGAGGTGGTGAAGCAGGCCTCCTGGGCCGCCACCCGCGATAACCTGGTGCTGGGTTCGGGGGGCGGCGGTATCGACGGGGCGCACATCCTGTCGCCCATGCCCCTGCAGTTCACCCTGGGGGTCCAGACCGGCGGCAAGCCGCTGCCGATGTACATCCTGGCCCGGCTCAACACCAACGGTCAGGGCATCTCGGTGGGCAACGACCTGAAGGCGCTGAAGGTCGGGCTCAACGCAGCCGGCGCCAAGGCCAAGTTCGCCCAGCTCAAGGCCGCCAAGACCCCGGCCAAGATCGCCATGACCTTCCGGGGCGGCACCCACGACCTGTGGGTTCGCTACTGGCTGGCGGCGGCGGGGATCAACCCCGAGACCGACGTCTCCACCATCATCATCCCGCCGCCGCAGATGGTGGCCAATCTGAAGGCCGGCACACAGGACGCCTTCTGCGTCGGCGAGCCCTGGAACGGCCAGACCGTGAACCAGAAGATCGGCTACACGGCGACCACCACCAGCGAGATCTGGATGAACCACCCGGAGAAGGCGCTGGGCATGCGCGCCGACTGGGTGGACCGCTATCCCCGCGCCGCCAAGGCGCTCACCGCCGCGGTGCTGGAGGCTCAGATCTGGTGCGACAAGATGAGCAACCGCCCGGCCATGTGTTCCATCGTCTCAGGCCGCCAGTACATCAACGTGCCGATCGGCGACATCCTGCCCCGGCTGCAGGGGACCATCGACTACGGTGACGGCCGCAAGGTCACGGGTTCGCCCCACACCATGAAGTTCTGGGCCGACAACACCAGCTTCCCCTTCAAGTCTCACGACCTGTGGTTCGCCACCGAGAACGTCCGCTGGGGGGTATTGCCCCAGGCCACCAACACCAAGGCCCTGGTGAACAAGGTCAACCGCGTCGACATCTGGCGCGCCGCGGCCGCCTCCATCGGCCAAGCCGGGCCGGCCGGCGATAGTCGCGGGGTCGAGCGGTTCTTCGACGGCAAGGTCTTCGACCCCGCCAACCCGGCCGCCTACCTGGCCAGCCAGGCCATCAAGAAGCTGGTCTAGGGGGAGGCGTCGATGAGCTATCCCAAGCCTGAGTTCACCGCCAGCGAACCGATCGCCATGGATCTGCGCGATCCGCCCGCCCGACCCTTCGACGGGCTTGCCCGTCGGGCCTCGGCGACGGCGGCGGCCGTCCTGCCGCCGGCGCTCACCCTGCTGATCATCATGACGGTATGGCAGCTGCTGTGCGGTGACTCCTATGAGGGCCTGCCCTCGCCATCGCGGATCTGGCTGGAGTCCCGGGAGCTGATCGTCGACCCCTTCTTCGACCGGGGCGGGGTGGACAAGGGCCTGTTCTGGCACATCCTCACCAGCCTGCGGCGGGTGGCGCTGGGCTTCTCCATCTCGGTGGTCTGCGGGGTCATGCTGGGGGTGCTGATCGGCGCCAACCGCTGGGCGCACCGCGGTCTGGATCCCATCTTCCAGGTGCTGCGGACTGTGCCGCCCCTGGCCTGGCTGCCGATCTCCCTGGCCGCCTTCCACGAGGCCAACCCCTCGGCCCTGTTCGTGATCTTCATCACCGCGATCTGGCCGATCATCATCAACACCGCCGTCGGCGTGCGGAACATCCCCGACGACTACGTCAACGTCGCCCGGGTGCTGCGGCTATCGCCGGCGGAGTACTTCTTCAAAATCCTGCTGCCGGCCACCACGCCCTACATCTTCACCGGTCTGCGTATTGGGGTCGGCATGAGCTGGCTGGCCATCATCGCCTCGGAGATGCTGCTGGGGGGCGTCGGCGTCGGGTTCTTCATCTGGGACCAGTACAACGCCTCCCGGATCTCCGACATCGTCGTGGCCCTGGCCTGGGTGGGGCTCACCGGCTTCTTCCTCGACCGCATCGTGGCGCTGGCCGGCCGCATCGTCTCGCGCGGAAACGCGCTCAGCTAGGGAGCCTGACCATGGCCAAGGCCTATCTTTCCATCGAGGGCGTCGGGGTCACCTTCCAGAAGGGCGCGAGCCGTTCAGAGGTGCTGCGCGACATCAACCTGCAGGTCGATCAGGGGGAGTTCGTCTCCATCATCGGCCACTCCGGCTGCGGCAAGTCGACCCTGCTCAATGTGGTGGCCGGCCTCATCCCGGTGACCACGGGAGCGGTGATCCTCGACCGCGAGGCCGTCGAGGCGCCGGGGCCGGAGCGGGCGGTGGTGTTCCAGAACCACTCCCTGCTGCCCTGGCTGTCGGTGCAGGAGAATGTCCGCCTGGCGGTGGACAAGGTGTTCGCCGGCAAGAAGTCCGCCGCTGAACGCCGCGACTGGACCCTGCACAACCTGGATCTGGTGAAGATGACCCAGGCCCGCGACAAGCGGCCTTCGGAAATCTCCGGCGGCATGAAGCAGCGGGTCGGCATCGCCCGGGCCCTGGCCATGCAGCCCAAGGTGCTGCTGCTGGACGAGCCTTTCGGCGCCCTGGACGCCCTGACCCGCGCCCACCTTCAGGACAGCGTCATGGAGATCCAGACGGCGCTGAAGAACACCGTCCTGATGATCACCCACGACGTCGACGAGGCGGTGCTGCTCTCGGACCGCATCGTGATGATGACCAACGGTCCCCGCGCCGGGATCGGCCAAATCCTGACCGTGGATCTGGCCCGCCCCCGCGACCGGCTCGCCGTCGCGGGCGACCCGACCTATATCGGGGGCCGCGCCTCGGTGATCGAGTTCCTCTACGCCCGGCGCGCGGCCTAGAGAGCGCCAGGGTTAAGTGGAAGCCGGTTAACCCGTCCGGCGCTCTCTACTTCTTTGAGTTTAGAGCCTTTCTAGACGGGTCAGATGAATCCATCTGACCCCAAAAGGCTCTAAGCGGTCAGCATCACCTTGCCCACGTGCGCCCCGGCTTCGAGGTGGGCGTGGGCCTTGCCGGCCTGCGCCAGCGGGAACGTCGCGTCGATCTGGGGCTTCAGCTTGCCGGCCTCGATCCAGGGCCACACCGTGGCCTCGACGGCGGCCGCCAGCCGGGCTTTTTCGTCCAGGCTGCGGGGGCGCAGGGTCGAGCCGGTGACGAGGGCGCGCTTCATCATCAGCTTGCCGATGGGCAGGGCGACCTCGCCGCCGCCGAGGCTGGCGATGAAGACGATGCGGCCGCCGGTCTTCAGGGCGTCCAGACCCTTGGCGAAATAGTCGCCCCCGACCATGTCGAGGATCACGTCGACGCCACCCTCGCGCTTGGCGACCTCGGCGAAGTCCTCCGATGTGGTGTCCACCACCACGTCGGCGCCCAGGGCCTTGGCCTGGGCCGCCTTGTCGGCGCCGCGGGCCGTGGCGATCACCTTGGCGCCGGCGGCCTTGGTCATCTGGATCGCCGTGGTGCCGATGCCCGAAGTGGCCCCATGCACCATGAAGGTCTCGCCGGCCTTCAGGCTCCCATGCTCGAACACATTGGCGAACACCGTGAAGACGGTCTCCGGAAGGGCCGCGGCTTCCAGCAGCGACAGGCCCTTGGGGATCGGCAGGGCGTGGCGGGCGTCCACCACGGCGTATTCCGCATAGCCGCCGCCGCCCAGCAGGGCTGTGACCTGGTCTCCGGCCTTCCAACGCCCGGCGCCGTTGACCACCTCGCCGGAAACCTCCAGGCCCATGGTGTCGGGTGAACCGGGGGGCGGGGGATAGAAGCCCATGCGCTGGATCAGGTCGGGTCGGTTCACCCCGGCGTGGGCGACCTTGATCAGAATCTGGCCGGGACCGGCCTGCGGGCGGGCAAGCTGGACGGCCTTCATGTCGGCTGCGGAGCCCTTGCCGCCCTCGACGGCGATCGCCGTCATGTCTGTCTGGCTCATCCTGTGGCCTCCCTGGTCTTGCGTGCGAGTGTCGTTGGGGGTTCAGATAGGCGCAGAAACGGAACCGGCAAAGGGAGGTCTTCCATGGAGGAACCCGCGGAGGTTCGGATCGGCCGTGGCCAGAGGCTGACGGAAGCGGTCCGCGAAGACTTGGAGCTCTACGGCGTCGGCGAGCTCGAGGAGCGCATCGAGCTGCTGCAGGGTGAGATCGCCCGCTGCCAGGCGCAGATCGAAAAGAAGCGGGCGGGTCGTCAGGCGGCCGACGCGCTCTTTGGCTCGCCCCCCAGTTAGGGGCCGGTTAGGAGCTGGTTAGGCATAAGGGGGCGTATCTGTCGCATAGAGACGGTGTTTGGCACGGCGGTTGCAACAGCTAGGACCAGACGGCGCATCTGTGCGCGGACGAATTTTCAGTCGGGGACTTTGTGCTCATGAGCGATGGAAACCTGCCGGCGGGGGCCTGGCGCGCGGACGTCATCCAGGATTTCGCGCGCTCCGAGCTGTTTGACCGGACCTTCCAGGAGGGTATGGACCTCGTCGAGGAGACCGCCGGCTATCTGGACGGCTCCGGACGTCAGGAATCCAAGCTGCTCTCCCGCAACGCGGCCCTGGCCTATGCCGCTGAGAGCATGCGCCTGACCACCCGCCTGATGCAGGTGGCCTCCTGGCTGCTGGTGCAGCGGGCCGTGCGCGAGGGCGACATGCCCCCCGAGGGCGCCTGCGACGAACGCTATCGGCTTGGCGCCGAGGATGTGTGCCGCGCCGGCCATGACAGCGCCGAAGATCTGCCCAGCGGCCTGCTGCTGCTGCTGGACCGTTCTGAGCGGCTCTATGAGCGTGTCCGCCACCTCGACCGCCGCATGTATGTCGAGGACACCGACGTCGAGACCCCGAACCCGGTGCAGTCCCAGTTCGACCGCCTGCGGACCGCCTTTGGGGGCTGACCCGCCCCAGACATTCAGACAGCAAAAAACGCCGCGTGATCCACGCGGCGTTTTTCTTGTGCTCGCAATGCGCGCGGCCACGGGGGCCGCGGGCGCTTACTTGCGGGTGAAGGCGCCGAACTTGGCGTTGAAGCGCGAGACGCGGCCGCCACGGTCCAGCAGTTGCTGGTTGCCGCCGGTCCAGGCCGGGTGCGTCTTCGGATCGATGTCGAGGTTCAGGGTCGCGCCCTCTTTCCCGTAGGTGGAGCGCGTCTGATAGGTGGTGCCGTCGACCATCACCACATTGATGAAGTGGTAGTCGGGGTGGGTGTCTTGTTTCATCGCGCGGGCATCCGACGTAAAGGAGCGGCCATAAAGTAATCGCTCCGCCGAGGCAGGCGGATCGAACGGAGCCGCGCCTATACAGGAAAAGGCGGGGCAAGAGCAAGGGCGCGGGTTTTCATGAGTGATTTTGGGTCCGGGGCGGCTGTCGAAGGCCGACCGACCGTGGGTGCGTCTCTCGCCCAGGATATCTCTGAAGCCGCCGCGCAGCGGGCCAAGAGCCGCAGCATCAAGCCCCTGGCTGCGCTCAATCCCTTCCTGCGCGCCCATCTGAGCGATGTTGGCCTGGCCGGGGTCTTCCTGGTCACCGCGGCGGGGTCCACCCTGGCGCTTTCCGGCGCCGTGCGGCTGCTGGTGGACCACCTGACCAAGGCCCGGACCACGGGCGCCTCGGTGGATCAGTGGTTCTGGCTGATGGGTGTTGTCGCGGTCGCCTTGGCGGTCTCCTCGGCCCTGCGCTATTTCTTCGTCACCAAGCTGGGCGAGCGGATCGTGGCCGACCTGCGCAAGGCCGCCTACGCCCACATCCTCACCCTCGATCCCGCCTTCTTCCTGCACATGCGCACCGGCGAGGTGCTGTCGCGGCTGACCACCGACATCCAGATCGTCGAAAGCCTGATCGGCACCTCGATCTCCGTGGCCCTTCGCAACCTGTTGATGCTCATCGGGGCGCTGATCCTGATGGTGATCGTCAGCCCGCATCTCACGGGCATGGTGGTGATGCTGATCCCGGCCATCCTGGCGCCGCTGTTCCTGTTCGGCCGCCGGGTGCGCAAGCTGACCGCCTCGACCCAGGACCAGTTCGCCCAGGCCGTGGGCCACGCCGGCGAGACCCTGGACGCCCTGGAGACCGTCCAGGCCTTCGGGCGCGAGGCCGCCGGAGCCAAGGTGTTCGGCGGGGCCGTGGAGGCCTCCTACCGCACCTCCCTGCGGCGCATGACCGCGCGGGCGGGCATGATCGCCGCCGTGATCACCCTGGTGTTCGGCGGGGTGGTGGGGATCTTCTGGCTCGGGGTCCACGCGGGTCTGCGCGGAGACATGACCTGGGGCGCGCTCTTCCAGTTCGCGTTCCTTTCCGTCATGGCGGCGGGATCGGTCGGGGCGCTGGGCGAGACCTGGGGGGATGTCCAGAAGGCGGCCGGCGCCATGGAGCGGATCAGCGACCTGCTGGCCGCCCGGCCCGGCATCGCCGCGCCCGTCGTGCCCAAGCACCTGCCCGCCCCGGCGCGGGGCGAGATCGAGTTCTCCAACATCACCTTCGCCTATCCGGGCCGCGCAGAGGCGCCCGCCCTGCAGGGCTTCGACCTGCGGGTCGCCCCCGGCGAGCGCGTGGCCCTGGTCGGCCCGTCGGGCGCCGGCAAGAGCACGGTCTTCCGCCTACTGCTGCGCTTCTACGATCCCCAGTTCGGGGCGGTGAAGGTGGACGGCGTCGACGTGCGCGACGCCGATCCCGCCGAGGTCCGCGCCCGCATGGCGCTGGTGGCCCAGGATTCGCCGCTGTTCTCCGGCTCGGCCCTGGACAATATCCGCTTCGGCAATGCTGGCGCCGATCTCGACGCCGTCCGCGCCGCCGCCCGCGCCGCTCAAGCCGAGGATTTTCTCGACGCCCTGCCGCAAGGCTTCGACACTCCGCTGGGGGAACGCGCCCGCAGCCTGTCGGGCGGTCAACGGCAGCGCCTGGCCATCGCCAGGGCTCTAATCCGCGAAACCCCCATCCTGCTGCTGGACGAGGCCACCAGCGCCCTGGACGCCGAGAACGAGCGCCTGGTCCAGAAGGCCCTGGAAGAGGCCATGGTGGGGCACACCACCCTGGTCATCGCCCACCGCCTGGCCACCGTGCTGAAGGCCGACCGGATCATCGTGATGGACAAGGGCCGCGTGGTCGAACAGGGCAGCCATCACGAACTGATCAGCAAGAGCGGCCTCTATGCGCGCCTGGCGTCCCTGCAGTTCGGCGATGCGGCGGCTTAGGCTCGCGCCTTCACGGCCAAGCCCGGGAAGTCGCTGAACAGGCCGTCGACGCCGGCGGCGTAGAGGGCCGCGAACACGGCGGTCACGTCGCCGTGGGCGGCCGGGTCGGTCCCGCTGCGCAGCGTTTCCGGCAGGAAGCGGTTCTCCGCGCGCACAGTCCAGGGATGCACGGCCAGACCCAAGGCGTGGGCGTCAGCCACCAGGTTGGTGGCGGGCGCCAGAGCGCCGTCCAGAGTCGGGATCACAAGGGACCAGTCGGGTCCGACGCCATCGGCATAGGTGGCGATGTCCTTCAGGCCGGCCGCGGTCACCAGGTCCTTCGCGTCGCCGCCCACCAGACGCACGCGGCGGGCCGACGACAGCTTGGCGAAAGTCTTCAGGGGCGCGGTCTCGAAGCACTGGACGAAGACCGGGGCGGTGCGGCTGTTCAGGCCGTTGGCCTTCAGCGCGTCGGCCAGCCGTTGCTCGATGGGCAGGCCCTGGCTGGCCAGGAAGGTCGGGTGTTTCATCTCCGGATAGACGCCGATCACCCGGCCCACCCTCTGGCTCTCGGCCTTGGCCAGGTCCAGCACCTCCTGGAAGGTGGGGATGGCCTCGCGGCCGTCGAAGGCGGCGCTGACGGGCCGCAAGGCCGGCAGGCGCTCGCGGGTCCGCAGGGTTTTCAGCTCGGCCAGGGTGAAGTCCTCGGCGAACCAGCCCACGACCGTCTCACCGTCCACGACCTTGCTGGTCTTGCGGGGGGCGAACTCCGGCCGGGCGGTGACATCCGTCGTGCCGCCGATCTCGTTCTCGTGGCGGACCACCAGCACGCCATCCTTGGTCAGCACCAGGTCAGGCTCGATGAAGTCGCAGCCCTCTTCCACGGCCAGGCGATAGGCCATCGGGGTGTGCTCAGGCCGCTCGCCGCTGGCGCCGCGATGGGCGATGACGATGGGGCGCCGGGACGTCGCCGCCGGCACGGGCGTGGCGGCGAGGGCGGCGGCGGTGACGGCGAACGTCCGGCGAGTCAGGGTCATGGCTCCGATCTAGCCGGCGCCGGTGACGGTTACGTCAAGCCGCCGCGCGAAGCCGCTGCTGGATCAGCGGATGCAGTTCCAGGTTCGAGGCGCAGATGCTCCCGGCGGTGAGCATGTCCTCGCCGCCGTCGGCCGAGGTCACCTTGCCGCCGGCTTCGCTCACCAGCAGCAGGCCCGCGGCCAGGTCCCAGGGCTTCAGGTCCCGCTCCCAGTAGCCGTCGAAGCGGCCCGCCGCCACGAAGGCGAGATCGAGGGACGCCGCGCCGAACCGGCGCACGCCGGCAACCCGCTGGCTGATCTGGTGCAGTTCCTTCAGGAAGGTGGCGTGCTGGCCGTGGCCCAGGAAGGGGATGCCGGTGGCCAGAACGCTCTCGTTCAGGTGCTGACGGGCGGCGACCCGAAGGCGCTTGTCGTTGACAAAGCAGCCCTTGCCCTTCTCTGCCCAGAACAGCTCGTTGGTGATGGGATTGTAGGTCACCGCCGCCACGATCGCGCCCTCGCGTTGCAGGGCGATATTGATGGCGAAGTGGGGGATGGCGTGCAGGAAGTTGGTGGTGCCGTCCAGCGGGTCGACGATCCAGGTGTGGGTTTTGTCGGTGCCCTCGATCAGGCCGCGTTCCTCGCCGAGGAAGCTGTACCCCGGACGGGCCTTCTGCAGCATTTCGAAGATGGTCTGCTCGGCCTTGAGGTCGGCGGCGGACACGAAGTCGGCGGCCCCCTTCTTGGAGACCTGAAGTTCCAGCAGTTCGCCGAAGTCACGGTTGAGGCCACGGGCCGCCTTGCGGGCGGCGTCGGACATGACCTTCAGGAGGGCGGTTTGTGTGGACATCAGTCGGCCCTGCGCAGGTATTCGCCGGTCTCGGTGGAGACCAGGACGCGCTCGCCGGCCTCCATATAGGGCGGGATCAGGATACGCATGCCGTTGTCCGCCTTGGCCGGCTTGTAGGACGAGGACGCCGTCTGGTTCTTCACCACGGCGTCGGCCTCGACGATGACGAGCACCACGTGCTCGGGCAGGGCGATGCTGATGGGGCGTTCCTCGAACAGCTGCAGCTTGACCACCATGCCGTCCTGGAGGAAGCGAACCTGGTCGTCGCCGACAAAGTCCTTGGCCAGTTCGATCTGTTCGTAGGTTTCCTGGTCCATGAAGACCAGCATGTCGCCCTGTTCGTAGAGGAAGGAATATTCCTTCTGGTCCAGATGGATCTGCTCGACGGTGTCGGAGGTCCGGAAGCGTTCGTTCAGCTTGCGGCCGTCCTCGATGTTCTTCAGCTCGCACTGGGCGAAGGCGCCGCCCTTGCCGGGCTTCACGTGCACGACCTTCACGGCCACCCACAGTCCCCCGTCATGCTGCAGGATATTTCCTGGCTTGATCGAGACGGCGTTGATTTTGGACATGGGGTTCTTTGCGAAATTTGAGGCGCGGAACCTAGTGGGACCGGGGCTTTAAGGCAAGGTGAGGCCTCAGGGACGCTCCGATACCCCCAGGGCGATCTCGGCGTTGATCGCCTTCACGGCGGCGGCGGCGCCGTCGCGATGGCCCCAGATCCCGGCGGAGACCGCCAGGAAGTCCGCGCCTGCGGCGGCCAGGCCGCGGGCATTGTCGGCCGTGATCCCGCCGATGGCGACGCAGGGGGTCTCCATCACCTCCTGCCAGATGGCCAGGATCTCCGGCTCGGCGCGGGTGGGCGCGTCCTTGGTGGTGGTGGGGAAGAAGGCGCCGAAGGCGACGTAGTCAGCGCCCGCCTCGGCGGCCTCCATGGCCAGGTGGCGGCTGTCATGGCAGGTCACCCCGATCATGGCGTCGGGCCCCATGATCTTGCGGGCCTGGGCCATCGGTATGTCGTCCTGCCCCACATGCACGCCGTCGCACTTCAGCTTCGCCGCCAGCACCGGGTCATCGTTGAGGATCACGGCGGCGCCACGGGCCTGAATGATGGGTGACAGCGCGGCCACCGCCGCGGCGATGACCGCCTCCGGCTGATCCTTCAGGCGGATCTGCACGGCGGCGACGTCGCCGCCGTCCATCGCCGCCGCCAGCGTCCGGCCAAAGGCGGCCAGGTCGTCGATGCGGGGCGGGGTGATCAGGTAGAGGCGGCAGGACGGGATCATGGGCCGCTTTTAGCCCATCCTTCGCCGGAGGCTAATAGCTCGGCAGGACCGCCTTCATCGCGTAGGCGACGAGGGCCACAACCGTGGTGCTGGCCACCGCAATGCCCGAGAACCAGGCCAGGCGCTTCCAGAGCGGCGCCAGCGGCGCGCCTGGGTCGGGCGGCGGGTCAATGATAGCCGGCATCGGCGGTCACCTTTCCCCGGAAAACCCAGTAGACCCAAACTGAATAGGCCAGGATCGCCGGCAGGACGAAGGCCGTGACCCACAGCATGAAGGCCAGGGCGTTCTCCGCGTTGGCCGCCTGCCGGAAGGTCATCCCGTAGGGGACGATGTTGGGGAAGAAGCCGGCCGCGAGGCCTGCGTATCCCGATAGGAAGACCAGCAGGGCCCCGGCGAAGGGCCAGCCGTGCGACTTCCGCATCAGCCCCACCGTCACGATGGCCAGGCCTGCCAGGCCCAGCAGCGGGATCGGCGCCAGGGGCAGGAAGGTCGAGACGTCGAAGGCCTCGCCGGTGAAGCCCCAGCGTACGGCGATCCTCGGATGGACGAACAGGGTGGCCAGACTGACGGCCGCCAGCAGCAGGGCCACGCTCGGCCCGGCGGTCCAGGCCCAGCGTCGCGCCTTGACGTGCAGTTCGGTCTCGGTGCGCCAGACCAGCCACGTCGCGCCCAGCAGGGCGTAGCCGGCCACGATCCCGGCGGCCACCAGCACCGTATAGGGAGTCAGCCAGTCCAGCGGGCCACCCGCAAAGGCGCCGTCCTTCATCGTCACCCCCTGGATGAAGCCCCCCAGCACGAAGCCCTGCGCCACCGCTGCGGTGATCGAGCCGCCGGCGAAGGCGGCGGTCCAGAAGGCGCGGCCCCGCACCCTTCCCCGCGCCCGGAACTCGAAGGCCACGCCGCGCATCACCAGGCCCAGCAGCATCAGCATGATCGGCCCGTAGAGGGCGGGCATGACCACGGCATACGCCTTGGGGAAGGCCGCGAACAGGCCTCCGCCCCCCAGCACCAGCCAGGTCTCATTGCCGTCCCAGACCGGCGCGATGCTGTCGACCATCACGTCCCGTTCAGCTTCGCTTGCGAAGGGGAAGAGGATGCCGACGCCGAGGTCGAAACCGTCCAGCATCACGTAGAGCAGCACCGCCGTGGCGATGATCCCGGCCCAGATCAGCGGCAGGTCGAGGTTCATCCCGGATCCTCCGGCATGGCGGCCAGGGCCGAGCCCGGCGCACGCTCATCATCCACCTGCTCCTGCGATCCGGCCACCGGCCCCTCGGCGATCAGGCGCAGGATGTAGAGGACGCCGACGCTGAAGATGATGGCGTAGACGATCAGGAAGCCCAGCAGGGAGAGGGAGACCTGTCCCGCCAGCAGAGGCGAGGCGGCGTCGGCCGTGCGCAGGACGCCGTAGATCACCCAGGGCTGGCGGCCCACCTCGGCCACCATCCATCCGGCGATCACCGCCACGAAGCCGGTAGGGCCCATGGCGACGGCGGCCATCAGATAGAGCCGCGATCGTTCTGGCGCCGACTTCCAGGTGAGCCACGCGCCCCAGACCCCCAGGCCGATCATGGCCACGCCCAGGCCGACCATCACCCGGAAGGCCCAGAACACCAGGGCGACAGGCGGGCGGTCGCGAGGCTCGAAGGACTTCAGGCCCCGGATCTCGGCTTGGGTGCTGCCGCCGGTGATAAGGCTGCCCAGTTTCGGGATCGAGATCTCCCAGCGGTTGCCGGCGATCTCGCGGTCGGGCCAGGCGGCGATGTGGAAGGGCTGTTCGGACCGGGTGTCCCAGAACGCCTCGATGGCGGCCAGCTTGGCCGGCTGCAGCCGCTCCACGCTTTTGCCCGAGATGTCGCCGACCAGGAGTTGCAGCGGCGCCACAATGGCGAACATGCCGATGGCCATCCGCAGGCTCATCCTGGATTCTGGCTCCTCGGCGTCCTTCAGCAGCCGCCAGGCCGAGGCCGCCCCGATCACCAGGGCCGTGGTGAGGTAGGCCGCCAGGGTCATGTGGGCCAGGCGGGCCGGGAAGCTGGGGGAAAAGACCACCTTGAACCAGTCCGTCGCGATCAGGTCGCCATTGGGCAGGGTGGCGAACCCGGTCGGGTGCTGCATCCAGCTGTTGGCCGAGACGATCCAGAAGGCCGAGATCAGGGTGCCGATGGCCACCAGCACCGTGGCGGTGAAGTGCAGGCCGGGCCCGACCTTCTTCCAGCCGAACAGCATGATGCCGAGGAAGCTGGCCTCCAGGAAGAAGGCGGTCAGCACCTCGAAGGCCAGAAGCGGCCCGATCACGGGGGCCGAGACGGCGGCGAAGACGCTCCAGTTGGCCCCGATCTCGTAGCTCAGCACCACGCCGGTCACGACGCCCATGCCAAAGGAGATGGCGAAGATCTTCAGCCAGAACAGATAGAGGGTCTTGAACACCTCATTCCGGGTGACCAGCCACATCCCCTCCAGCACCGCCAGGTAGCTGGCCAGTCCAATGGTGAAGCTTGGGAAGATGATGTGGAATGCGATCGTGAAGGCGAACTGCAGCCGCGACAGCAATAGAGCGTCGACGTCCATGGGGTGTTCGGACCTTTTTCAGTCTCCGATCACTCGGGGTGGATCGGGGGGGCACTCTCATCCGACATAACGTGTGAGGCCAAGCTCGGTTGTGAGCGACAAACGGTCGCGGGCTAAGTGGCGGCGCTTTTTGCAAATGAGTTGCAACGGCGTTCTCATTTGCTACATTGGACACCTAGGTCGGAGGCAGGTTCCCCTTGTACGTCTGCAACTGTAACGGCATCCGCGAGCGCGACGTTCGCGCCGCAATCGACGCCGGCGCCCAGCGTCCGTCCGAGATTTTCCGCGCCTGCGGCTCCAAGCCCCAGTGCGCGCGTTGCGTCTGCGACATGAAGAAGATGGTCGAAGACCAGGGCGAAGCCCTGCGCTACGCGGCCGAGTAGATCGTTTTCAGCCTCGCGAATGCGAGGCTGAATCACTTGCAAACATAGGCTTTGACACCGTCTGCGGGCGGCGTGAGGTTGCGCGCCGAAACGGCGAAGGACGGAGGCTCACATGCAGGGCGACAAGGCGATCATCCAACTGCTCAACGCGGTCCTGACCAACGAACTGACGGCGGTGAACCAGTACTTCCTGCATGCGCGGATGTACCAGAACTGGGGTCTCACCAAGCTGGGCGCGATCACCTACGAAGAATCGATCGGCGAGATGAAGCACGCCGACAAGCTGATCAAGCGCATCCTGTTCCTGGACGGCCTGCCCAATCTGCAGGATCTGCACAAGCTGAGGATCGGCGAGACCGTGCCAGAGTGCATGACGTCGGATCTCGCCGTCGAGGTCGGCGGCCGGGCCGACCAGATTCGCGGCATCAAGCTGTGCGAAGAGTCGGCCGACTACGTCACCCGCCAGATTCTGCGCGAAATCCTCACCGATACCGAGGAACACATCGATTTCCTGGAGACCCAGCTCAGCCTGGTCCGCCAACTCGGCGAGCAGAACTATCTGCAGAGCGCCATGGGCGAGATGTCGGGCGGCGAGGGCCACTAGGAACCAAGCGCGACAGGGGCTGTTCCCTCAACGGGATTTGCCGAGGAGAGCGCCATGCCGGGGGATATCGTCATCGCCGGGCGCCGGTCACGTCCGATCCTCCTCGGCCTGGCCCTTGTGCTGGGCGCGGTGGCGGCCTCGGCCCTACTCTCCAGGCTTGCCGTGCGGATTGTCCATCGTGATACGCCCTATCCGGGCTGGGTGGCCCAGGGCCTGAATGGGCGCGACCGGTCATCAAGCGCCCCCAATCCCACGCTGCATTAAGCCGCGCGGCGCTGAAGGCGGGCGCGGGATCGACTCGCTAAGATTTGGAGCTAGGCTCACCCTCGTGAAGCTTCGGGGGAGGGCGGCATGGCTCAGGCAAAGACGCGCGGCGGCAACGGCATGGTGATCGCCGGCGCCTCGGTGGGCACGGTCTTCGAGTGGTACGACTTCTACCTGTACGGATCGCTGGCCGGCTTTATCACCCAGCACTTCTTCTCCGGTGTGAACGAGACCACCGGCTACATCTTCGCCCTGCTGGCCTTCGCCGCGGGCTTCGCGGTCCGCCCCTTCGGCGCCCTGGTGTTCGGACGCCTGGGCGACCTGTGGGGCCGCAAGAACACCTTCCTGGTCACCATGCTGCTGATGGGGCTCTCGACCTTCGCCGTCGGCCTGCTGCCCGGCTACGACCAGATCGGCGTCGCCGCGCCGATCGCCCTGATCGTCATGCGCCTGATCCAGGGCCTGGCGCTCGGCGGCGAGTATGGCGGCGCGGCCACCTATGTGGCCGAGCACGCCCCGCCCGGTAAGCGCGGCCTCTATACGAGCTGGATCCAGACCACGGCGACCTTGGGTCTCTTCCTCAGCCTGATCGTCATCCTGGCGATCCGCACCGTGCTCGGTGAGGAAGTCTTCAAGGCCTGGGCCTGGCGTATCCCCTTCCTGGTCTCGGCCCTGTTGCTGGCGGTCTCCCTGTGGATCCGCCTGAAGCTGAACGAGAGTCCGGTCTTTCAGAAGATGGTCGACGAGGGGACCACCTCGAAGAAGCCGCTCACCGAGGCCTTCGGTCAGTGGAGCAACCTGAAGCTGGTCTTCCTGGCGCTGGCGGGGCTCACCGCGGGCCAGGCGGTGGTCTGGTACACCGGCCAGTTCTACGCCCTGTTCTTCCTGGAGAAGATGCTCAAGCTGGACGGGGCGCTGGCCAACACCCTGGTGGCCTTCGCCCTGATCCTGGGGGTGCCGTTCTTCGTGGTGTTCGGCTGGCTGTCGGACAAGATCGGCCGCAAGCCGATCATCATGCTGGGTTGCCTGTTGGCGGCGCTGACCTATTTCCCGATCTTCAAGGCCCTGACCGCGGCGGCCAACCCGGCGCTCGCCGCCGCCACCTCGACCAACCCGGTGACCGTGATCGCCGACCCCGCCGACTGCGCCTTCCAGTTCGATCCGGTGGGCAAGAAGGCCTTCACCTCCTCCTGCGACGTGGCCAAGGGGGCGCTGGCCACCGCCGGCGTCTCCTACGCCAACCAAGCCGCGCCGGCCGGCGCCCTCGCCGTCGTGAAAATCGGTGACATCGAGGTCACCGGCATGGACGGGGCCAAGCTGCCGAAGGCTGAGTTCGCAGCCGCTAAGAGCGCCTGGACCAAGACCCTGGGCGGCGAACTGACCAAGGCCGGCTACCCGGCCAAGGCCGATAGCGCTCTGGTCCACAAGCCCGCCGTGGTCGGCCTGCTGTTCCTGCTGATGTTCTATGTGACCATGGTCTATGGCCCCATCGCCGCGGCCCTGGTGGAGATGTTCCCGGCGCGGATCCGCTACACCTCGATGTCGCTGCCCTATCACATCGGCAACGGCTGGTTCGGCGGCTTCCTGCCCACCACCGCCTTCGCCATGGTCGCCGCCACGGGCAATATCTATTACGGCCTCTGGTATCCCATCGTCATCGCCGCGGTGACCGTGGTGGTGGGCGTCTTCTTCGTGAAGGAAATGCGCGGCGCCAATATCGACGACTAGGCTGGTCGCGTCTCCAGCCCCAGGGCGAAGAGGTTGGTGACCTCGTCGGCGATCTTGGTGGGGCTGAGGGGGTAGGCCTCCGGCAGCCATTTGGGCAGCCACAGAAAGATGCCCGCCGCGACCTCGGCTACGAAGGTCGCGTCGCACGGGCGGCAGGAGCCGTCGGCGATCCCCTGCTTCAAGCTTCGCGTCGAGGTCATCCGTAGCTTGCGGGAGGATTGGGTGAAGCGGGCCACCTCCTCCGCGGGGAGGGCGGTGCGGCCCGGCTGCAGCATCAGCGGTGACAGCGGCCCGGCCTGGGCCTGGACGTTCAGGTGCAGGCAGATCAGGGCCCGCTCGAAGCCGGTCGTCCCGGTCGAGACGGCGGTGTCCATGAACACGTCGTACAGTTCGAAGGCGCGGCGGTAGCAGCGCACCACCAGGTCGGCCTTATCGTCGAAGTAGTGATAGACCGCCCCCTTGGTGGCCCCCACCGCAGCGCTGACCTCGTCCAGTGACGTGCCGTCGATGCCCCGTCGGTTGAACAGCCGGGAGGCCGCGGCGATCAGCTGGGTGATCTTGATCTCGTTGGTCTGGCGTCGATCGAAGGCGTTGAACGGCTTGGCGGTCAGGGCCTCCACGTCGATCTCGCAGCGTCCGCCAACCTCAGGCCCGGCCCCGAACCCGCCCAGGAACAGGACGCTGATCGCGGCGGTCATCCGTCGCCGCGCCGCCCGCCCATCGCGATAGCCCAACCAGCCCGCCGACAGTCGCGCCCAGGACAGCATGCCGATCAGGGCCTGGGCCGCGACCTCGGTCTCGCAAGGGCGGAAGGCGCCCTCCGCGATCCCCTGTGAGACCATCGCCTGCAGGTGGGCGACGTTGCGGCCGTGGTGCTCCCGGATCAGGCCGCGTTGCGGCTCGGGCAGGAAGTCGATGTCGCTCAGCACCGCCTGGGCGGGACGCTCAAAGGCCAGCGACATGTGGATGAACACGCGCAGGCGTTCGGCCGGGCCGCTCCCCTGCTCATGGGCGATGACCAGGTCGTCGGTCATGGTCTCGCAGGCCCGAAGATAGGTCCGGAACACCAGGTCGGCGCGATCGGCCACGTAGTAGTAGAGGGCGTTGCGCGACAGCCCCACCTGCTCGGCGATGTCGTTCAGCACGATGGCTCCCGCGCCCTGCGCATTGATGCGCCGCGCCGCCTCGTCCAGCAGCAGGTCGCGCCGCGCGGCCCGTTTGCGCGCCGGCTTCACCCGTCCCGATCCCGACTCGTCCTGCGCCATGGGCTCCTGCATTCCTGGTCGTTGAATACAGCAAACCTACTTCGATGTCGAAAAACTTGACGACCATAACTGTGCATGTCGTTATCCATTCAAACTCAAGTGTCGAAAAACGGTGGCCTCCCGGGCGCCGGGCGGCACGCCTAGGGAGGGCGAGGAATGACTCAGCAATCGGGACGTCTGCGGCTGGTGGCCAGTGCGGGGGCCGCGGCCCTGATCCTGGCCGGCGCCGGTGTGGCCCAGGCCGCCGAACCGGTTACCGAGCTGGAGGCCATCACCATCACCGCCCAGAAGCGCGCGCAGGACACCCTGGACGTCGGCCTCAATGTGGCGGTGATCTCCGGCTCAGACCTGGCGGCCCGCCGGGTCACCCAGGTCAGCGACCTGTCCGCCTTCACCCCCAATGTCGACATCAAGGAGAATATGCCGGGCATCCTGCCGGTCGTGACCATCCGCGGCGTCGGGCTCAACGACTTCAGCGCCACGAACAATCCCAGCGCCGGGGTCTATGTGGACGAGATCTATCTCTCCTCCCTGGCCCTGATGAACTTCGACCTCTTCGATCTTGAGCGGATGGAGGCGCTGAAGGGACCCCAGGGCACGCTCTACGGCCGCAACTCCACCGCCGGCGCCATCAACATCCTCACGGCCAGGCCCACCTTCGGTGGCGTCGAGGGCCGCGTCGCCGGGGGCTACGGCGACTACAAGACCGGCGAACTGGAGGGGATGGTCAATGTGCCGCTCTCCGACACCTTCGCCCTGCGGCTCAGCGGCAAGGGGGTCAGGCAGGACGAGGGCTTCTTCTTCAACCGCAAGACCAATACCGACTTTGGCCGCCGCAATGTGGGCCTCGGCCGGCTCCAGGCGCGCTGGGCGCCCAGTGACGACCTCGATGTCTTGCTGAAGGTGGAGGTCCAGAAGTTCCGCTCGGAGGCCGGCGCCCCGGAGTTCTTCGGCCTGCTGGCGCCCGCGGGCGCTCCGGCCGGCCTCGCATGCCCCGGTTCTCCCGGCTGCACCGACTTCCTCGGCTATCGCGACACCGACGGCGACCCCTTCAAGGGTGAGTACTCGGTCGACCCCACCTATAACGTCGACCAGCGGGCGGCGACCTTGCGGATCAGCGACGACCTCGGATGGGCCACGCTCACCTCCATCACCGGCTATGTCGACTTCAAGCGCCAGTGGGGCGCCGACACTGACGCGGGTCCCTACCGGCAGACCGACTTCATCGAGCACGACAAGATCAGCCAGGTGTCCCAGGAACTGCGCCTCTCCGGAACCGGGGAGCGCAGTGATTGGCTCGTGGGAGCCTTCGCCTCCCGCGACCGGGTGGAGATGACCTATGACGGGGGCCTGCAGGACCTCTTCAACACCACCACCCTGACCTTCTCCAACCAGACCTCGAAGTCGGCGGCGGCCTTCGGCAACATCGAATACCGCCTGGTCCCGACCCTCAGCCTGGTGGCCGGCCTGCGCTACACCTGGGAGGAGAAGGCCGACGTCGGAGCGACCCTCGACCTGGTCTCCCAGCCCCCCGGCAGCGCCCTGACCGGGGCCCCCTTCGGCACGCCGCCGATCCCGCTGGCGGTGGTGGACACGACCATCGACGACACCAACTGGTCCTGGAAGATCGGCCTCAACTGGAAGCCCGACCCCACCCTGCTGGTCTATGGCGGCATCAGCCAGGGGGTGAAGAGCGGCGGCTTCTTCTCCGGTGTCGCCACCAATTCCGGCCAGCTTCAACCCTATGGTCCCGAGACCCTCGTCGCCTATGAGGTCGGCGTGAAGCAGCGCCTGTCCAGCGCCGGCCTCTCCTGGTCGGGCAGCGTCTTCTATTACGACTATTCCGACGTTCAGACCTTCATCCGCGACACCTCCGGCGGCCTGCCGATCCAGCGCCTGGGCAATGTGGGCGAGGCGACAATCTATGGCGCCGACCTAGACGCCATGTGGTCGCCGGCCGGCCTTCCGGGCCTGGATCTTACGGCAGGTCTCGGCCTGCTGCACACGGAGCTTGGGGCGTTCGCCTCGTCGTCCGGGATCACGCCCAAGGGCAACAAGCTGCCCGACGCACCGGAAATCAGCTTCAATCTCTCGGCGGCCTACACCGCCGACCTGGGCGAAGATCTGCAGGCCAAGGTCCAGGTTGACGGCCGCTATGCCGACGACATGTTCAAGGATGCGCTGAATGATCCCCTGATCGCCACCCGGAGCTATTGGCTCTGGAACGCCCGGGCGAGCCTGTTCTCCGGCGCCGATTGGGAGGTGGCGGTCTGGGGCAAGAATCTTGCCGACGAGCGCTACGTGACCCAGGGAGTCAACAATCTGCCGCTGGGCGTCGGCTTCCGGGTCTATGGCGCGCCGCGCACCTGGGGCGTCTCCTTCTCCAAGAGCTTCCGATGAGCGGGATGATCCAGGGCGCCGCCGCCCCGGCCCTTGCGGCCCTCGCCCGGGCCTTCAAGGAGAACTTCAGCGCGCGCGGTGACGTCGGGGCCTCCCTGGCGCTGGTGAAGGACGGCGAACTGCTGGTGGACCTCTGGGGCGGGACCCTGGACGCCGCCGGTCGGCGGTCCTGGACCGCCAATTCGGTGGTCAATGTCTGGTCCACCACCAAGGCGGTGAACGCGCTCTGTTTCGCCATGCTGGTGGACCGGGGGCAGGCGGCCTACGCCGATCCCGTCGCCCGCTGGTGGCCTGAGTTCGCGGCCCAGGGCAAGGACGCCATCACCATCGCCATGCTGCTTTCCCACCAGGCGGGCCTATGCAGCTTCGCCGATCCGGCGGTGGTGGAGGACTTTTACGACCAGCCCCGCGCCGCGGCTCGGTTCGCGGCCATGACCCCGTTGTGGCCGCCAGGCTCCCGCTCCGGCTACCATGCCATCAGCATTGGCAACCTGGCGGGCGAACTGTTCCGCCGGATCGAGGGGCGGACCCTGGGCGCCTTCATCCGCGAAGAGCTTGCCGGACCCTCAGGCCTCGACCTCACCCTTGGCCTGCCACCTTCGGAGGAGGCCCGCCGCGCTGAGATGATCGCGCCGCCGGAGCTGGCCACCTCCAACATGGCGAGCGACCTCAACCCCTCCCAGGTCGCGGCCTACACCAATCCGGTGATCGAGCCGTTGCTGCCCAACACCGCCGCTTGGCGGGCCTGCGAACTTTCCTCGGCCAACGGGTTCTCCAACGCCCGATCCCTGGCCCGGCTGTTTGGGGCGGTGGCGGGCGACGGGACCCTGGACGGCCGCCATGTCGTGGGGCGGGCCGCCCTCGACCAGGCGACCGCTGAGCAGATCTCCGGCGTCGACGAGGTGCTGGGGGTTCCCGCCCGCTGGGGCGCCGGCTTCCTGCTCAACACCGACGGCCTCTATGGCCCGCAGGCCCGGAGCTTCGGCCACTCCGGCTGGGGTGGCTCCTTCGTGGTGGTGGACCCGGTGGCGCGGATGGCGCTGGCCTACACCATGAACCGCATGGGGACCGACCTGGTGGGCGACCCGCGCGACGTGGCTCTGATCGCCGCAGCCTATGAGGGGCTGGCCTGATACGAAGGAAGCCGCCGCTCCGGGGAGCTGCGGCTTCCAATTTGCGACCCCTGAGAGGTCGAACTATTCTGCGGCCTGACGCGTGACGCCGATCTTCGGGGTCAGTTCGCCCGAGGCGTAGCGCTTGGCCATGTCCGAGAGCGGGATCGCCTTGATGCTCGAGGCGTGGCCGGCGGTCCCGAACTCCTCGAAGCGCTGGACGCAGACCTTGCGCATGGCCTCCTTGGCGGGCTTCAGGTAGCCGCGCGGGTCGAACTCGCCGGGCTTCTCGACGAACACCTTGCGGATCGCCGCGGTGATGGCCATCCGGTTGTCGGTGTCGATGTTGATCTTCCGCACGCCGTGCTTGATGCCGCGCTGGATCTCTTCCACCGGCACGCCCCAGGTCTGGGGCATCTCGCCGCCGTACTGGTTGATGAGGTCCTGCAGGTCCTGCGGCACCGACGAGGAGCCGTGCATCACCAGGTGGGTGTTGGGCAGGCGGCGGTGGATTTCTTCGATCACGCCCATGGCCAGGACGTCGCCGTCGGGCTTGCGGGTGAACTTGTAGGCGCCGTGGCTGGTGCCCATGGCGATGGCCAGCGCGTCGACCTCGGTGGCCTTCACGAACTCGACGGCCTGGTCGGGATCTGTCAGCAGCTGGTCATGGCCGAGTTTGCCCTCGAAGCCGTGGCCGTCTTCCTTCTCGCCCATGCCGGTTTCCAGGCTGCCCAGCACGCCGAGCTCGCCCTCGACCGAGGCGCCGACCCAATGGGCCATATCGACGACGTTGCGGGTGACCTTGACGTTGTAGTCGTAGTCGGCGGGCGACTTGCCGTCGGCCATCAGTGAGCCGTCCATCATCACCGAGGTGAAGCCGTACTGGATCGCCGTGGCGCAGGTGGCTTCGTTGTTCCCGTGGTCCTGGTGCATGCAGATCGGGATGTGCGGGTACATCTCGGCCATGGCGTCGATCAGGTGCTTCAGCACGATGTCGTTCGCATAGGACCGGGCGCCGCGGGACGCCTGCATGATCACCGGCGAGTCGGTGGCCTCCGCGGCCTCCATGATGGCCAGGGCCTGTTCCATATTATTGATGTTGAACGCGGGCACGCCGTAGCCTTGCTCGGCGGCGTGATCCAGCAGTTGTCTCAGTGTGACCCGGGCCATGTGTCCCCGTGCTCCATCTAAATCGTTAGACTAGTTGGCAAGAGCCGCCACGCCGGGCAGTTCCTTGCCTTCCATCCATTCAAGAAACGCGCCGCCCGCGGTCGACACGAAAGTAAAATCGTCCGCGCAGCCAGCGACGTTCAGAGCCGCGACTGTATCACCACCACCGGCCACCGCCACAAGCTTGCCGCTCTTGGCCAGGAGGCCGGCATGCCGCGCCGCGGCCACGGTGCCCTGATCGAAGGGCGGGATCTCGAAAACGCCCAGGGGGCCATTCCAGATGAGGGTCTTGGAGTTGTCCATGGCGCGGCAGAGACGCTCGACGGTCTCGGGACCGGCGTCCAGGATCCGCTCGTGTTCGTCCACCTCGCCCAGCCCGCGCACCCGGGCCGCGGCGCCGGGGGCCAGAGTCTCGGCGACCACGATGTCCATGGGAAGGAACAGCTTGCAGGCGTTCTGGCCGGCCAGGCGGATGATGTCGCGGGCGGTCTCGGCCAGGTCCTTCTCGCAATAGGACAGGCCCACGTCGTGGCCCTGGGCGTAGAGGAAGGTGTTGGCCATGCCGCCGCCGATCGCCAGCTTGTCTAGCCGGGTCACCAGGTTGCGCAGCAGGTCAAGCTTGCTGGAGACCTTGGAGCCGCCGACGATGCCCATCACGGGCCGTTCGGGGTGGCCCAGCGCCTTGTCCAGGGCGGTCAGTTCCAGGCGCATCTGCTCGCCCGCATAGGCCGGCAGCAGATGGGCCAGGCCCTCGGTCGATGCGTGCGCCCGGTGGGCGGCCGAGAAGGCGTCGTTCACGTAGAAGTCGCCGTTGGCGGCAAGCGCCTTGGCGAAGGCCGGATCGTTGCTTTCCTCACCCGCGTGGAACCGCACGTTCTCGAGAAGCAGGACATCGCCGTCCTTCATCGCGGCGATGGCCGAGGCCGCCGCCGGACCGACGCAGTCGGGGCCGAAGGCGACGGGCGCCCCCAGCACCTTGGCCAGGGCTGGTGCGATGGGCTCCAGGCTCATGGCCGGAACCACCTTGCCCTTGGGCCGGTCGAAGTGGGCCAGCAGGATCACCTTGGCCCCACCGGCGCGCAGCTTGGCGATGGTGGGAACCACGGCCCGCAGGCGGGTGTCGTCAGACACCTGCCCGTCGGCCATCGGCACATTGAGGTCGACACGAACCAGGGCGCGTCGGCCCTTCAGGTCGGCGTCGTCGAGGGTCCGGAATGCCACGATCTGATCCCTAGATCAGCTTCGCCATGACGAGCGCGGTGTCGCTCATGCGGGTCGAGAAGCCCCACTCGTTGTCGTACCAGGACAGCACCCGGCAGAGGCTGCCATCGACGATCTGGGTCTGGGGCAGGGCCACCGTCGAGGAGGCCGGAACGTGGTTGAAGTCGATGGAGACCAGCGGGTCCTTGGTCACCGCCAGCACGCCCTTCAGGGCGCCGCCCGCGGCGGCTTCGAAGGCGGCGTTGATGGCCTCGACCGTCGTGGTCCGGGTGGGGACGAAGGAGAGGTCCACCACCGAGACGTTGGGGGTCGGCACGCGGATCGAGGAGCCGTCCAGCTTGCCCTTCAGGGCCGGGATCACCAGGCCCAGCGCCTTGGCCGCGCCGGTGGAGGTGGGGATCATCGACATGGCCGCGGCCCGCGCGCGGTACAGGTCGGAGTGCATCGTATCCAGGGTCGGCTGGTCGCCGGTGTAGGAATGGATGGTGGTCATGTAGCCACGCTCGATGCCGCACAGTTCCTGCAGCACGTGGGCGACCGGCGCCAGGCAGTTGGTGGTGCACGACGCGTTGGAGACCACCAGGTCGTCGGCGGTCAGGGTGTCGTGGTTCACGCCGTAGACGATGGTCTTGTCGGCGTCGGTGCAGGGGGCCGAGACCAGGACGCGCTTGGCGCCGGCGGCGAGGTGGGCGGCGGCCTTTTCCTTGGTGGTGAAGATGCCGGTGCATTCAAACGCGATGTCGACGTTCAGAGCGGCGTGCGGCAGGTCCTTGGGATCCCGGATCGCCGTGACCTTGATTTTCCCCGTACCGAGATCGATCCAATCCTCGCCCGTGGTCACCGTGCCGGGGAACCGGCCGTGCACGCTGTCATAGCGCAGCAGGTGGGCGTTGGTCTCGACAGGACCCAGGTCATTGATCGCCACGACCTCGATGTCCGTGCGGCCATTCTCGACGATCGAGCGCAGGATATTCCTGCCGATGCGGCCGAACCCATTGATGGCGACGCGGACGGTCATGAAGATCTCCTCGAGAGCTGAGTTTATACTTGGATTTGGGGGCGGTTCTTCGGGTTGGAGGGCGCTAAGTCAACCCCTGGACCCATCGAGTCTTCCCGCAAAGTGCTTCGAGCCGCCGATTCCGCGATGTCACCGTCGGAACGGCGGTCCAGGGTTGCGCAATACCGCATAATTATATGATTTTAAGGCCGAATGGCTCAGCCGAGTACGACGGAGACCCGGTCGGCGGCGGACTTGGCGTTGGCGCGGGCCAGGTCGGTGTCCGTGGCCCGGGCCAGGGCAACCCCCATGCGGCGCCGCTCGAAGGCCTCGGGCTTGCCGAACAGCCGCAGGTCCGCGCCCGGAACTTCGAGCGCATGGGCCACACCTTCAAAAGCCACCCCCTTGGCGTCGACCCCGCCATAGATCACCGCGCTGGCGCCGGGCTCACGCAGGGTGACGTCTATCGGGAGACCGAGGATGGCGCGGGCATGCAGGGCGAACTCGCTCTGAACCTGGGTGGCCAGGGTCACCAGGCCGGTGTCGTGCGGCCGGGGGCTGACCTCGGAGAACCACACCTCGTCGCCCTTCACGAACAGCTCGACCCCGAACAGGCCCCGTCCGCCAAGGGACCCGGTCACGGTGGCGGCGATGTCGCGGGCGCGTTCCAGGGCGGCGGGGCTCATCGCCTGGGGCTGCCAGCTCTCCACATAGTCGCCCTTCACCTGGCGGTGGCCGATGGGGTCGCAGAAGGCGGTCAGGGTGACGCCCTCGGGGCCCACATAGCGGACGGTGAGCAGGGTGATCTCGAAGTCGAAATCGACGCGGCCCTCGACGATCACCCGAGGCTGCTCCACCCGGCCGCCCTCCAGGGCGTATTTCCAGGCCGCGGCGACCTGGTCGGCGCGCTCGACATAGGACTGGCCCTTGCCCGATGAGCTCATCACCGGCTTCACGAAGCAGGGAAAGCCGGAGACGCTGTGGGCGGCGGCGGCCAGCTCAGCCTCCGTCGAGGCGAAGGCGTAGGCGCTGGTGGGCAGGCCAAGGTCCTCGGCGGCCAGCCGACGGATGCCCTCGCGGTTCATGGTCAGCTGTGCGGCCCGCGCCGTGGGGATGACGGTGGCCAGACCCTCGGCCTCGATGCGCACCAGCTCATCAGTGGCGATGGCCTCGATCTCCGGCACGATCAGGTGCGGTCGCTCAAGTTCGACCAGGGCGCGCAGGGCCGCCGCATCGGTCATGGCGATCACGTGGGACCTGTGCGCCACCTGCATGGCTGGCGCGTCGGCATAGCGGTCCACACCGATCACCTCGCAGCCCAGCCGCTGCAGCTCGATCGCCACCTCCTTGCCCAACTCACCGCAGCCAAGCAGCATCACCTTGACGGCGGAGGGCGAGAGCGGCGTGCCGAGGCGCATGGTGGTGATCCCTAGAGCTTGGACTTCGCCGCCGCCGCCACGGCTTCGGCGGTGATGCCGAATTCCTTGTAGAGGCGGTCGGCCGGGGCGCTGGCGCCGAAGCCCTGCATGCCCACAAACACCCCGTCCTCACCGATGAACCGCTCCCAGCCGAAGCTGGCGGCTGCCTCCACGGCGACGCGGACGGTGGTCTTGGCCAGCACGCTCTCGCGATAGGCGGCGGGCTGGGCGGCGAACAGCTCCCAGCAGGGGGTGGAGACCACTCGGGTGGCGATCCCTTCGGCCTGAAGGAGTTCACGGGCCGCCATGGCCACGCCGACCTCGGTGCCTGAGGAGAAGATGGTCACCTGGGCCTGCCCATCGGCGGCCGCCAGCTCATAGGCGCCCTTGGCCGACAGGTTCTCGGAAGACGCGACCGTGCGGGCGGCCGGGGTCTTCTGGCGCGACAGGGCCATCAGCGACGGGCCGTCCTTGCGGGCGACCGCGAGCTTCCAGCACTCGGCGGTCTCCACCAGGTCCGCAGGACGGAAGACGTTGAGGCCCGGCATGGCGCGCAGGGCGGCCAGATGTTCGATCGGTTGGTGGGTGGGCCCATCCTCGCCGACGCCGATGCTGTCGTGGGTCATCACGTGGATCACGCGGGCGCCCATGATCGCCCCCAGGCGGATCGCCGGGCGGCTATAGTCGGAGAACACCATGAAGGTGCCGGCATAGGGGATGACCCCGCCGTGCAGGGCCATGCCGTTCATGGCCGCGGCCATGCCGAATTCGCGGATGCCGAAATTGATGTAGCGGCCCTCATAGGCCGGCGCGTCGAAGGGCAGGGCGCCCTTCACCAGGGTGTTGTTGGAGCCGGTGAGGTCGGCCGAGCCGCCCACCATCTCGGGGATGTTGGGGAACAGCGCGGTGAGCGCCGCGCCGGAGTGTTGGCGGGTGGCGGCGCCCGGCTTGGTCTCGATGGCCTCGGCGATCAGGGCGTCGATCTTCTCGAAGGCGTCGGCGGGCAGGTCGCCCTTCACGGCGCGGTTGAAGTCGTCGCGGTAGTTGGAGGCGGCCAGGGCCTGCTCCCACTTGCGGCGCAGCTTGCCGCCACGGCGGCCGGCGGCGCGCCAGGGCTTGTAGACCTCATCAGGCACCACGAAGGGCTCATGGGCCCAGCCCAGCTTCTCGCGGGTGGCGGCCACCTCGGCCTTGCCCAGGGCATTGCCGTGGGTGGCGTGGCTGCCTTCCAGAGTGCCCGCGCCCTTGCCGATCTTGGTGGCGCAGGCGATCAGGGTCGGCTTGTCCTGCTTGATCGCCCAGGCCATGGCCCGGCGGATCTGGCCCATGTCGTGGCCGTCGATGGACTTCACCGCCCAGCCGGCGGCCTTGAAGCGGGCCACCTGGTCGGTGGCGTCCGACAGCGAGACGTCGCCGTCGATGGTGATGGAGTTGTTGTCCCACAGGACGGTGAGCTTCGACAGCTTCAGCCGGCCGGCGATGCCGATGGCCTCATGGCTGACGCCCTCCATCAGGTCGCCGTCTCCGCACTCGACCCAGGTGCGGTGATCCACCAGATCCTCGCCGAAACGGGCGGCCATGCGGCGTTCGGCGATGGCCATCCCCACGGCGGTGGCCAGGCCCTGGCCCAGGGGCCCGGTGGTGGTCTCCACGCCCGGCGTGTGGCCGACTTCCGGGTGACCGGGGGTCTTGGAGCCCCACTGGCGCAGGGTGCGCAGCTCGTCCATGCTGACCGCCTTGAAGCCCGACAGGTGCAGCAGGCTGTAAAGCAGCATCGAACCGTGCCCGCCCGACAACACGAAACGGTCGCGGTCGGCCCAGTCGGGCTTGGTCGCGTCGTACTTCAGGAACTTGGTCCAGAGCACCGTGGCCACGTCGGCCATCCCCATGGGCATACCGGGGTGACCATTTGAGGCCTGTTCGACGGCGTCCATGGAAAGGACGCGGATCGCGTCGGCCATGGTCTGGAGCGGTGCGGGCATGGGGCTTCCGGTGAGTCTGATCAGGAATTGCGGGCGGGGTCGCACGCACGCAACATCGGGTCAAGGAACGTGACGGGTTCCGGGGTGCGCCCGCCACGGTCTATAGATTAACAGTCACACCCTTCGGAGCGTCGAATGAACCGGGAGTCTGTGGGCGATAGCGCCCTCGACCAGGCCGCCAAGCGGCTGGATCGCGCGGTCGCCCAACTGGAGCAACGCATGGCCGCGCGCGCGCCGCAGGCCGGCGAGGAGCCGGGCGGTCTGTTCGACCAGGACCGCGCGAAGCTCGCCGATGAACTGGACAAGGCCCGCGCCCGCGAGCGCGCCCTGGAGGACGCCGGCGCCGAGGCCTCTGCGGCGCTGGGCCGCGCCATCGCCGAGATCCAGGCGGCTCTGGCCGATCACGACGAACCCGTCCCCGCCGCCGAAAACGAAGAGGTCTAGGCCATGGCCCAGATGATCATCGAGGTGAACGGCCGCCCCTATACCGTCGGCTGCGAGGACGGTCAGGAACAGCATCTCATCGAACTGGCCCGCATCTTCGACCGCCAGGTCCGCCAGGTCTCCCAGGATATGGGCCAGCTCGGGGACACCCGCCTGTTCCTGATGGGGGCCCTGCTTCTGGCCGACGAACTGGCCGACGCGAAGGCGAGGCTCGGCACGGTCCAGGCCGAACTCGCCCGCATGCAGTCGGATCAGGCCCGCATCGAGGTCCGCGCGACGCTCGCCCTCGACAACGCCGCCAAGCGCATCGAGAAGCTGGCGGCGGAGTAACTAGCGTCGCCCGAACAGCCGCTCGATGTCGGCCAGCTTCAGTTCCACATAGGTTGGCCGGCCGTGGTTGCACTGGCCGGAGTGGGGCGTGGCCTCCATCTGGCGGAGCAGTGCGTTCATCTCCGGCGCCGACAGCCGCCGTCCCGCCCGCACAGAGCCGTGGCAGGCCATGGTGGAACAGACCTCCTCCAGCCGTTCCTTCAGCGCCAGGGCCTGGCCGTTTTCCGACAGGTCATCGGCGATGTCGCGCACCAGGCCGGCGACGTCGGTCTCCCCCAACAGGGCCGGGGTCTCTCGCACCAGCACCGCGCCGGGGCCGAAGGCCTCCACCGCAAGGCCCAGCGCCATCAGTTCGTCGGCCTTGGCCACCACCCGCTCGGCCTCGGCGGGATCGAGCTCCACCACCTCGGGCAGCAGCAGGGCCTGGCGGGACACCCCGCCGCCGGCCATCTCCACCTTCATCCGCTCATAGACCAGCCGCTCATGGGCGGCGTGCTGGTCGACGATGACCACCCCGTCGCGGGTCTGGGCCACGATATAGGTCTCGTGCACCTGGGCCCGGGCGGCGCCGAGCGGGAAGTCCACCGGATCGAACACCACCGAGGCGGCCGGCGCCTCGTGCAGGCCAGGGCGGGGGGTGTAACTGTTAGGCTCGTACTGGGTATCCGCCCGCGCCGAGACCTCGGTGAGGCCAGGGATCGCCTGGGCCGCCGCCTGCGCCCAGCCGCCCATGCGCCAGGCCGAAAAGCCCTCCGCCGAGGGTTGCGGAACATAGCCGGTCCGAAAGCCGCTCAGCGCCTCGCTGGCCACCGAGGTGGAGGCCCGGTGCCCGGCGCCCGCCAGCACGTGGCGCAGGCCGCTGACGATCAGCCCGCGCACCATGGCCGGATCGCGGAACCGAACCTCGGCCTTGGCGGGGTGGACATTGACATCCACCTGGCTGGGATCGAGCTCCAGATACAGCGCCACCAGCGGGTGGCGGTCGCGGGCCAGGAAGTCGGCATATGCCCCGCGCAGCGCCCCCTGCAGCAGCCGGTCGCGCACCGGGCGGCCGTTGACGAACAGGTACTGGTGGGCCGAGTTACCGCGATTGTAGGTGGGCAGGCCGGCGAACCCCGACAGCCGGATGTTGTCCCGCTCCTGGTCGATAGCCAGGGCATTGTCCTGGAACTCGCGGCCCATGATCGAGGCCAGCCGCGCCAGGCGTCCGTCAGGCCCCCTGCTCTCGGCGGGCAGGCGCAGGGTGCGGCGGCCGTCCAGGTCGAGGGCGAAGGAGACGGCCTCGTGGGCCATGGCCTGGCGCTTGATCTCCTCGGCGATGGCCATCGCTTCCGAACGCTCGGACTTCATGAACTTCAGCCGGGCCGGGGTGGCGTAGAACAGGTCGCGCACCTCCACCCGCGCCCCGTGCGGGCCGGGGAAGCCGGACGGCGACACCGCCCCCATGGCGCCGCCCTCGACGAGGATAGCGTGGGCGTCGGCCTCGCCCCTGGCGCGCGATGAAATCGAGAGCCGCGCCACCGAGCCGATGGAGGGCAGGGCCTCGCCTCGGAAGCCCAGGGTATGGATGTGTAAGAGGTCATAGTCCCCGGCGTCATCGGGGCTGAGCTTGGAGGTGGCGTGGCGCTCCACCGCCAGGGGCAACTGGTCGGCGGCCAGGCCCGCGCCATCGTCGGCCACCAGGATGCGGGTCAGGCCGCCGCCGTTGGCCTGCACCTCGACGGTGCGGGCGCCGGCGTCCAGGGCGTTCTCCACCAGTTCCTTGACCGCGCTGGCAGGCCGCTCCACCACCTCGCCGGCGGCGATGCGGTTCACGGTCTCGGGCGGCAGGCGGCGGATGGTCATTTTGAAGTCTAGGTCCTCGGACTGGATATATAGGACGATTCCAGCCGGTATGAGGCCCATGACCTTCGCGCGACCTCTCGCCCTCGCCGTCCTGCTGCTGGCGGGGCCCGCCCAGGCCCAGACCCCCGATCCGGACGCGGTCCTGGTGGAGGAACTGGTGGTGACCGCCCGCCTGCCAGGCCCGGCGTGGTGGCGGGTCTCCGACGCTGACACCGTGGTCTATGTGCTGGGGGCGCCCTCGGTCATGCCCAAGTCGCTCATCTGGGACCAGAGCGTGCTGGTTCGCCGACTGGAGGGCGCCAACCGGCTGATCCTGCCCTTCAATGAGGTCAGCATCAGCCTGCTCACCGTCCCCGGCGCGGCCATCAACCTGCTGCGCCTGCGTTCCAGGACGCCCTATGAGGAGACCCTGCCGCCGGCGCTCAGGGCCCGTTTCGCGGCGGTGCGCACCCGCAGCGGGAAGCCCGCCGATCGCTACCGCACGACCAATGGCCTCGCCGCAGGCCTGATCCTGGTGGACGACTACCGGCAGGCCAGCCAACTCACCGCCGCCGATCCGGCCAAGACCGTCCGCCGCTTGGCCAAGGCGCGGAAGATCAAGGTCGAGGAGAAGTCCTACGATGCGGGCCGGCTGCTGGGCCAGGTGGTGCGCACGCCCCTGGCCGCGCAACAGGCCTGCCTAGAGGACGCCATATCCGAAGCCGAAGCCGGCCCTTCAGCCGCCCGCCGCGCCGCCCAGGCCTGGGCCGACGGTGATGTTCGCGGCGCGCTGACCGCCGAGCGCGGTTTCGAGAAATGCCTGGCCTCGGCGCCCGGCGCCCTGGCCCTCGACCGCCGCTTTAAGGCCGACCAGGCCGCCGCCATCGCCAAGGCGTTGAAGATTCCCGGCCATGCGGTGGCCGTTGTCCCGCTCCGCCCCCTGTTGGCCAAGGACGGCGTGCTGGATCAGCTCCAGTCGCAGGGCTTCGACGTGAAGACGCCGGGGGAGGAGTGATCCACGGAGTTCCTTCTCTCCTTGCGGGAGAAGGGCGCGTAGCATCTTCGTCCTACAGGCCCGGCAGCTTGATCCGGGTGCTCTTCTCGCGCGCGATGACCACCGGCTTGTCGCCGGTGACTTCGCGGATTTTGGCGGCCTCGGAGGCCGGATCGATCGGCGCGGCGACATTGTCGCCGGCCGCCTCGGTCGCCGCGGCGTTGGCCTTGCCGTCTTTCCAGAACATCACCTTGTCGGCGAAACTCTTTTCCTTGTGGGCCAGGTCGCCGCCCTCGTCGTCGACGACGTAGCGGATCAGGGGGTCGGCCTTGTCGGCGCCGGCCTTGGCCACCAGCATCTTCTCGCCCTCGGAGCGGGCTTCGGCGTCCCGGCGGCCCAGCAGGGCGTTGCGCGCGGCGCTCTCGGGCTGCAGTTCCTGCGGACGGGGTTCACCCGGGGCCGGCGGACGCAGCGAATAGTCGGGCGGCACCACCAGGGGGGCCTTGGAGACCACGCGGAACTCGTCAGGGGTCACCTTGGTCATGCCCAACGCCTTGCGGGACGAGGCGCAGCCGGTGAGACCCACCATCCCGATCAGGGCGGTCGCGACGATCACTCGGTTCAAGCTCATGAACTATAGGCTCCGATTGGCCGCCCCCGGCCGGAATGGAAGAGTCAGATAGCGCAAACGGCAATCGCCGCCAACGCGTTTAGGCTGCGGCCTCTTTGCGGGTGGAATCGAGCAAAAGGAAGACCACCCCCACGGTGATCGCCGCGTCGGCCACGTTGAACACCCAGGGGAAGAAGCCAAGCTGCTGGAAGTCCAGGAAATCCACCACCGCGCCGAAGCGGACCCGGTCGATGGCGTTGCCGATGGCGCCGCCCATCACCAGACCCAGACCCAGGGCCATGGGCCAGCGCAGAGCGGTCCGCGCCCAGTTGGCCAGGAAGATCGCCACGATCAGCGAAAAGGCGGTCAGCGCCCAGCGCACGATGTCATGCTCGGCGCGGAACAGGCCAAAACTGACCCCCTGGTTCCAGACCAGCGTCAGGCTGAAGGGGCCGCCCACCGGCACGCTGGAGCCGGCCTCGGTTCCCAGCAGACCCAGGATCAGGTGCTTGGAAAGCTGGTCCAGGACGATGACCGTCAGGGCCAGGAGGTAGGCCGACCAGCCGTACTTGGAGATCGCTTTCATCGTCAGGCCCTTTCAGCGTCCCAGGCGGCGACCGCCTGAGCGTCCCGCAGCGACAGTTCCGGATAGCGTGGGTCCGACCCGACCTCGGGCAGGATCCGCCAGGACCGGGCGCACTTCTTGCCGTCCGCCTTGATCGGCTCAACCGCGACGCCGGGCGTCTCGGCCAGGCGGAAGGCCCCGGCCGGGCCGTCGCCGGCGACAAGCGTCGCCTGGCTGGTGCGGAACAGCTCCGCGGCGTCCAGGCCATCGAAGGCGGCCAGCAGGGCGGCGTCGGCGATGTGGACCACAGGCGCGGCTTCCAGAGCCGCGCCCATCCGCTTCTCGCGGCGTTCGACTTCCAGGGCCCCGGTGACCACGGAGGTCACCGATTGGATCTTGGCCCAACGCTCGGCCTCGGCCGGATTGGCCCAGGACGCCGGGGTCTCCGGGAACACCCGCAGGCAGTTGGAGGGCGCGTCGGGGAAGCGCGTGGTCCAGGCCTCCTCCATGGTGAAGGGAATGAGAGGCGCGAGCCACACCGTCAGCCGCTCGAACACCGCGTCCATCACCGTGCGCGCGGCCCGGCGGCGCAGCGCCGTGGGCTGGTCGCAGTAGAGGGCGTCTCGGCGGATGTCGAAGAACAGCTGCGACAGCTCCACCTGGCAGAACTCGGTGATCGGCCGGCTGACGTCCTGGAACAGGTAGGCGTCGTAGGCGGTGCGCACCTGGCCATCAAGCTCGTGCAGCCGGTGTAGGATGAACCGCTCAAGCGGCGGCAGGTCCTCAAGCGCCACGCGTTCGCTCTCCTCGAAGCCGGCCAGGGCGCCCAGCAGGTAGCGGACGGTGTTGCGCAGCTTGCGATAGGCGTCGGTGGTGGTGGCCAGGATCGTCTTGCCGATCCGGCTGTCGTCGGAATAGTCGATCATCGAGGCCCAGAGCCGGATGATCTCGGCCCCGGACTCGCGGATCACCACCTCGGGATCGACGGTGTTGCCCTTGGACTTGCTCATCTTCTCGCCGTTCTCGTCCATGGTGAACCCATGGGTGAGGATGGCGTCGTAGGGCGCGCGGCCCCGCGTGCCGGAGCTTTCCAGCAGCGAGGACTGGAACCAGCCGCGGTGCTGATCCGAGCCCTCCAGATAGAGGTCGGCGGGCCAGCGGGTGTGCTCTCGGTTCTCAAGTGTGAAGGCGTGGGTCGAGCCGGAATCGAACCAGACGTCGAGGATGTCTTCGACCTTCTCGTAGCGCTCCGGATCGTGGTTCCCCAGGAAGTCGGTCACCGGCCGGGTGAACCAGGCGTCGGCGCCCTCGGCCCTGACCAGGTCGACGATCCGCTGGTTCATCTGCGGATCCACCAGCGGCTGGTTGGTCTCCTTGTCGACGAACATGGCCAGGGGGGCGCCCCAGGCGCGCTGGCGGCTGATCAGCCAGTCGGGACGGCTCTCCACCATGGCGCGGATACGGTTCTTGCCGCCGGCCGGATGGAAGGTGGTGGCCTCGATGGCGGTCAGCGCGGTCTCGCGCAGGGTCTTGCCGTCGTGGACCTTGTCCTCGATGGGTTCGTCCATGCGGATGAACCACTGGGGCGTGTTGCGGTAGATCACTGGCGCCTTGGAGCGCCAGGAGTGCGGATAGGAGTGCTCCACCCGGCCGCGCGCCAGCAGGCGGCCGGCCTCGATCAGCTTTTCCTGCACCGCGCCGTTGGCCGGGCCGAACTTGCCGACCTTCTTGCCCTCGGTCTCCAGCACCTTGAGGCCGGCGAACAGGGCCACGTGGTCGTGATAGGCGCCGTCCGGATCGACCGTCTCGGGGATCTCGCGATGCCCGTGGGCCAGCCAGACCAGGTAGTCGTCCGCGCCATGGCCCGGCGCGGTGTGAACAAAGCCGGTGCCGGCGTCATCGGTGACGTGGTCGCCGTCCAGCAGCGGCACGGCGAACTGGTAATAGCTGTCCAGGCCCGCCAGCGGATGCTCGGCGGTGACGCCCTGCGGGTCGAAGGTTTCGATCCGGCGGGTCTTGGCGATCTTGGCGACCTTGAAGACGTCGTCGGCCAGCTTGTCGGCCACGATCAGCTTGTCGCCGGCCTTGGCCCAGGGCTCGAACTCCAGGCCCTCTTCCATGGCTTCCACCAGGTAGACGCCATAGGCGATGTCGTTGTTGTAGCTGATCGCCCGGTTGGCCGGGATGGTCCAGGGCGTGGTGGTCCAGATCACGATGCTGGCGCCGCGGGCCGCGTCGCTGCCGTCGACCACCGGGAACTTCACCCAGATGGTCGGTGAGTTCACATCGGCATATTCCACCTCGGCGTCGGCGAGCGCCGTGCGCTCGACGGGGCTCCACATCACCGGCTTGGAGCCGCGATAGAGCTGGCCGGAGGTCACGAACTTGTGGAACTCAGCCACGATGGCCGCCTCGGACGAATAGTCCATGGTGGCGTAGCGGTTCTCCCAGTCGCCGACGACGCCCAGGCGCTTGAAGCCGTCACGCTGCACGTCGATCCACTTGGCGGCGTATTCGCGGCAGCGCTCACGGAACTCGGCCTTGGAGACCTCGTCCTTGCGGCGACCCTGGCCGCGCAGCTCTTCCTCGATCTTCCACTCGATCGGCAGGCCGTGACAGTCCCAGCCGGGCACGTAGTCGACGTCGTAGCCCAGCGCGAACCGCGAGCGGACCACGAAGTCCTTCAGAGTCTTCTGCAGGGCGTGACCGATGTGGATGGCGCCGTTGGCGTAGGGCGGGCCGTCATGCAGCACGAACAGCGGCGCGCCTGCCGCCTGCCGCTCGGCGCGCGCGGTGTTGTAGAGATCGATCTTGGCCCAGCGGGCCAGGATCTCGGGCTCCTTGACCGGCAGGCCCGCCCGCATCGGGAACGGGGTGTCGGGAAGGAAGACGGTTTCGCGATAGTCGCGCGCGGGCTTGTCAGCGTCGTCGGCCATGGGGCTTTCCAGCGATGTTCGGAACGAGTGTGCGGGTGATCCCGGCGCGCGCTGGAGCTTCGTCCGGCGGCGTCACGCCGGGCGGGTAATTCGCGACAATGTCCGAACCAAGGTCATAGCGGGCCGAGATAGCAGAGGGGCGCGCGTGGGGCGAGCCCTTTGCGCGCTACAGCTCCGGCAGCAGCAGGGTCCGCGCCTGGGCGGCGTCGGCCATGATCTGGGTGGTCATGGCGTCCATGCTGTCGAACCTGGCTTCGTCGCGCAGGAAGGCGATCAGGTCGGTCTCGATCACCTGATCGTAGATGTCCTCGTCGAAGTCGAACAGCCAGACCTCCAGGCGCGGCGCTGTCACCCCGTCGATCATGGGACTGACCCCGATATTGGCCACCCCGGCGATCTCGCGGCCGTCGGGCAGGCGGGTGCGGGTGGCGTAGACGCCGAAGCGCGGCAGGACATAGTCGTTCAGGGCGACGTTGGCCGTGGGATAGCCGAGGGTGCGGCCGAGCTGGCGACCGCGCACCACCATGCCCTCGATTGCGAAGGGCCGCCCCAGGATCGACGCGGCGATCTCGGGATGGCCGTCCCGCAGGACTTCGCGCACCGCGGTGGAGGAGAACTTGGCGTTACCTTCGCCCACCGCCTGGGCCACCGAGACCCCAAAGCCCAGGTCCTGGCCGTAGCGCGCCATGGTCTCGGGACTGCCGGTGCGGCCCTTGCCGAAGGAGATGTCGAAGCCGACGGCCACGTTACGGATCCCCAGGCCCTTGTGCAGCACCTCCACCACGAACTCCCGGTCGCTCATCTCGGCGAATTCCTGGGTGAAGGGCAGGACGTAGGAGATATCGACCCCCAGTCCCGCCAGGGCGCGGGCCTGCTGGTCGGGCTGCATCAGCCGGAAGGACGGCGAATTCGGCTGGAAGATGCGGCGCGGATGCGGGTCGAAGCTGACCACCCCCAACGGCGCCTTCAGCTGGCCGGCGGCTTTGGCGGCGAGCGCGATCACCTTCTGGTGGCCGCGGTGCACGCCGTCGAAATTCCCCAGGGCCACCGCCGCGCCGCGGTCGCGTTCGGCCAGGTCCTGCCAGTCGTGAACGATCCGCATGAAGGTCAGGCGCCCTTCCGCGGGACCATGATCACCGCCTCGCCGTCCACCACGGTCTTGCCGTCCACCTGGCAGACGGTGGCCAACGTGGCGTGGCCGCGCTTGTCGTCCAGGGCCTGAACCGTCACGCGCGTCACCACGAGATCCCCCAGCTTCACGGGCCGTCGGAACCGCATGGACTGCGACAGGTAGATCGCGCCCGGGCCCGGCAGCTTGGTGCCGATCACCGCGGAGATATAGGCGCCCGACAGCATGCCGTGGGCGATGCGGGTCTGGAAGGTGGTGGTCCTTGCATAGGCCTCGTCCAGGTGCACGGGGTTGGTGTCGCCGGAGACAGCGGCGAAGGCCTCCACGTCATTGGCGGTGACGACCTTGGTGTTCTCGGCCGACTGGCCGACACTCAGATCTTCGAAGAACAGTCCCTGCACGCGCGCGTCCCCTACCGTTGGCCTTCCTTAGCCGCCTTGGCCCGCCAAGCGAAGCCCTGGACGAGATCGGACCTGACGGCAAAGCTCGCAAGGACTGCTGAGGAGTTTGCGATCAAACTCCGGGCCGCCGGTGGCGGGAGCGCCTACCAGATCAGGTCCGCGATCGCGTAGGTCGCGGTCAGGCCGTCGGCGGCCAGCAGATCCTCCACCGCCTTGGCGTTGAGCCCGTCGGCCCCGATGGTCTCGGCCCCATGGATGCCGCTGGCCACGAACAGCACGTCCAGGCCCTGGTCGTTGGCGCCCTTCACGTCGGTGGGCAGGCCATCGCCGATGCAGAGCACGCGGGCGGGATCGACGGGGCGGCCCAGCAGTCGTTCAGCCTCGACGAGGCACAGGTCGTAGATCGGCGCATAGGGCTTGCCGGCCATCAGCACCTTGCCGCCCAGCTGGGCGTAGAGTTGGGCCAGCGCCCCGCCGCAATAGATCAGCCGGTCGCCTCGCTGCACGACGATGTCGGGATTGGCGCAGGTCATCACCAGTCCGCGCTCGGCGCAGGCCTCGAACTGCTCCTGGTAGTCGCCAGGCCCCTCGACCTCGTCGTCATAGGGCCCGGTCACCGAGATGAAAGCGGCCTTGTCGTAGTCGGCATAGTCGAGACCCAGGCCCTCATAGAGCGGGGCGTCGCGGTCGGGGCCGACCCGCCAGGCCGGGCCGGGGGCGAGTTCACTCAGCAGCACCCGGGTGGCGTCGCCTGAGGTGACGAAGGCCTGCCAGGTCGCGCGCTGGACGCCCAGCTCGTCCAGTTGCGGTATCACCGAGTGTGAGGGGCGCGGGGAATTGGAGATCAGCACCACGGGCTTGGTCTTCCCCCACGTCTCCAGAGCGCCACAGGCGGCGGGGAAGCTTTCGCGCCCATTGTGGATCACGCCCCAGACGTCGGAGAGGATCACGTCGTAGCGGTCGGCGAGGTCGGAGAGTCCGGAGATCAGCGCGGTCATGGAGCCGGGCGGTAAAGGCCCGAGCCTAGATGGTCAATGCCGGCCGCCGGCGCGGCGGCGCATGTTGGTGCGCAGGAACTCGGCGGGGGGATCGGTCTCGGCCAGGATGGCGTCCTTGATCGGGCGCGGTTCGCCGAACAGGTGACCCTGGCCATAGGCGATGTCGAGCTCGAGGATGTCGACGATCTGGCGCTCTTCCTCGACCTTCTCGGCGATGATCTCCACGCCGTAGCGGCGGGTAAGGGTGGCGAAGTCCTGGGCCGCGAGGTCGGGCATCGATTTCAGCACCAGCCCCTCGTCGGTGTCCATCAACTGGCCCAGCAGGAACTGGGCGCCGATCTTCAGGAACTTCACGTCCGAGCGGGCCAGGTCCTGGAAGTCCAGGTCCAGGTCCACGACCTTGTCCAGGCTGAAGCGGAAGCCGAGGTCGGCCAGCTTGCCCATGTTGCGAGCCTCCACCGCGCCGCGCGCGTCGAAGGCGGCCTGGCCCAGTTCGAAGATCAGGGCGCCGGCCAGGTCACGGTTGGCGGCCAGCAGGTCGAGGAACTGCGGGAAGAAGCTCTCGTCGGCCAGACTGGAGGTGGAGATGTTGCAGAAGATGCCGATCTTCTTGTCGGTCTTGGCCAGCCTCCGGACGATCTGCACGCAGCGGAACAGCAACAGGTTGTCGATGGAGGTGACCAGGCCCTCAGGCTCGGCCACGGCCAGGTATTCGGCGGGCATCATCACCCGGCCGGTTTCGTCGCGCAGGCGCGAGAAGCTCTCGTAGAAGACGGTGCGGCGCTGCGGCAGGCCCACGACCGGCTGCAGGTAGAGGTCGACGCGGTTCTCGGCCAGCGCCTCGCGGATGGTTTCCAGCAGGGCGGCGGACTGGCGGTGCTGCGGCGCGTGGCGAGCGGTGGGCGGCGCCTGCACCATTCGCTCCTCCAGCCGCTGGCCCATACGCTGCACCAGGTCCTCCAGCATGTGGACCTCGCCGGTCAGCTCCTCGGAGCGGCGCGCGGCGTCGTCGGTGACGGTTTCGACGACCTCGACCACCCGGGCGTCCATACGCTCCATCTGGTCGATCAGGATGCGCTGCGCCTCGCGGATGTTCTCGAGTTCACGCCGCAGGGCGACGTTCTCCAGGCTGTGCATGATCAGGCCATGGAAGGTGTAGCAAAGGGCGAATCCAGCCGCGAGCATGGAGAGGCCAGCCGCCCAGCCTCCCCCGTTACGCCACATGAGGAGGGCGAAGATCAGTGCAACACAGAGGTAGGCGCCCGAAAGCAGCGCCAATGTGAGCCGTCGCATGGTCCCGCCTGCCCGAATCGCTCCTCAGTATCGGATGCGCCGCCGGTGCAAGTCGAACGGATTAACGATTGCGCGAGCGTGTCGCGTTAATTGGACGCGGCGGCCCTGCCCAGCACCATGTCGGCGGCCTTCTCAGCGATCATGATGGTCGGTGCGTTGGTGTTGCCCGACACCAGGCGCGGCATCACCGAGGCGTCCACCACCCGCAGGCCCTCGACGCCGCGCACCCGAAGCTGGGCGTCCACCACCGCCATGGGTCCTGACCCCATCTGGCAGGTTCCCACCGGGTGATAGATGGTCGATCCGGCCATGCGGGCGTAGCCCAGCAGGGCCTCGTCATTGCTGAAGTCCGGGCCGGGCAGCATCTCGTGGTCGATATACCTGGCGAGCGCCGGCTGGGCGGCGATCTTGCGGGCCCACTTCAGCCCGGCCACCGCCACCTCCTGGTCCAGGGGATCGGAGAGGTAGTTGGGGGCGATGGCGGGATAGACGGTGGGGTCGGCCGACTTGATGTGGATGGTCCCACGGCTCTCAGGCCGCACCTGGCACGGCGCGATGGTCAGGCCAGGCGCCCCGTCCAGCTCCATCTTGCCGCTCATGGCCTTTTCCAGGTTCTGCGAGGCCGGCAGGATATGGAACTGGATGTCTGGCCCCGCCAGATCGGGCCGAGACTTGCAGAAAGCCGCGACATGGGCCGCCGACAAGGTCAGCAGACCCTTGCGCTGGAAGGCGTATTTCAGGATCTCGCCCAGGAAGCGTGGCCCCTTGGTCAGTTCGTTGACCGAAATCGTCCCAGGCTTCAGACGGTAGGTGACCCCCATGACGTAGTGGTCCTGAAGGTTCTCGCCGACGCCGGGCAGATCGGCGATCACCTCGATGCCGTGGTCGCGCAGCAGCTCGCCGGGGCCGATGCCCGACAGCTGCAGCAGTTGCGGTGAGTTGATCGCGCCGCCGGCCAGGATCACCTCGCGCCGGGCCTTGGCGATCTTGCGGACGCCGTCCTGCAGGTACTCGATCCCGACGGCCTTCTTGCCCTCGAAGATCACCTTGGTGGTGAGCGCGCGGGTCTCGACCTTGAGGTTCGCCCGGCCCATGGCCGGATGCAGATAGGCCACCGCCGCAGACTGGCGCTGCCCGTTCTTCACGGTCAGCTGATAGTAGCTGACGCCCTCCTGGTTCTCGCCGTTGACGTCCTCGTTGCGCGGGATACCGGCCTCGACACAGGCCTCCACCACGGCGTCGGACACCGGGTGCTTGGTGGTGACGTCGGAGACGTTCAGCGGCCCGCCCACGGCATGGTGCGCATTGGCGCCGCGTTCCTGGTGCTGCGAGCGCTTGAAATAGGGGGCGACGTCGTCCCAGCCCCAGCCCTCGCACCCCAGCTGCCGCCAGCCGTCATAGTCGGCCTGCTGGCCGCGGATATAGAGCAGGCCGTTGATCGAGGACGAGCCGCCCAGGACCTTGCCGCGCGGCCAAGTGTGGACGCGCCCGCCGGTGCCCGGATCGGGCTCGGTGGGGTAGAGCCAGTTGACCTTGGGATCCTTCAGCGTCTGGGCGTAACCCACCGGCACGTGGATCATCACGTTGGACAGGAACTGGCTGGGTTCCCTGGTGGGCCGGTCGTCCCCGCCGGCCTCCAGCAGCAGGACGGTGTTGGCGGCGTCCGCGCTCAGGCGGTTGGCCAGCACGCAGCCGGCCGAACCGGCGCCGACGATGATGTAGTCGGCGGTCGAGGTGTCGGACATCGGGGCGGCTCCTGCTTGGTGGGTTGCAGGCGCCGTTGTGTCGGTTCGAAGCGCCGCCGTAAACGGCCAAATCCGTTAGCTGCGCAGCGTCGACGCCCTACAGCGCGTAGCGGCTCGCGAAGGCTGGAGGGAAGGGCAGGGCGTTGGCGTAGAAATAGCGGATCAGCTGGCCGTGATGCTGGGCCTCGTGCTCGATGAGGTCGACCAGAATGCCTTGGCGGGCCTCGTCCAGGTCGCCCGGCGCAGCAGAAAGTCGCGCCAGCACCAGGTCGCGCGAAGCCGCCAATGCGGCCTGCACCGCTGCTGGCGCGCCGGGTTCCGCCAGGCTGCAGGAGAAACCGCGCCAGCGTCCGGCTTCAAAGGCGCGCGCGTAGCTTTCCCGCGCGCCCACCAAGCACCAGAATTGCCCGCCGATGGGGTTGGACGGAGCCTTGCCATTGTGGCTCTTGAGGGCGTCGGCGGAGAGGCCCTCAGCCAGGGCGTTGGTAAGGTCGAGCGTCTTGGCGAGGCGTGTCTTCAGGACATCCATGCCGGGGTCTCCTGCCCGAAGAACGTCCGCCAGTTTACCGCGTCGGGACCGGCACCTCGCCGCGGTAGTCGTAGAAGCCGCGGTCGGTCTTGCGGCCGAGCCAGCCGGCCTCGACGTACTTCACCAGCAGCGGGCAAGGCCGGTACTTGGAATCGGCCAGACCCTCGTACAGCACGTTCATGATCGACAGCACCGTATCCAGGCCGATGAAGTCGCCCAGCTCCAGGGGGCCCATCGGATGGTTGGCGCCCAGCTTCAGGGCCGTGTCGATGGCGTCCACCGTGCCGACGCCTTCATACAGGGTGTAGATCGCCTCATTGATCATCGGCACCAGCACGCGGTTGACGATGAAGGCCGGGAAGTCCTCGGCGTTGGCGGTCGTCTTGCCCAGCGACTTGGCGAAGTTGACGGCGGTCTCGTAGGTCGGGGCGTCGGTGGCGATGCCGCGGATGATCTCCACGAGGTTCATCAGCGGCACCGGGTTCATGAAGTGCAGGCCGATGAACCGGCCGGGCCGGTCAGAGGCCGCGCCCAGGCGGGTGATGGAGATCGACGAGGTGTTCGACGCCAGCAGAGTGTCGGGCCCGAGGTGTGGGGTCAGCGCCTTGAAGATCGACTTCTTGACCTCCTCGTTCTCGGTGGCCGCCTCGATGGCGAGGTCGGTGCCGCCGATGGTCTGGAGTTCCGGGGCGGCCTTGATGCGGGCGATGCCCACATCCATGGCTTCCTGGGTGATGATGCCGCGCACGACCTGACGGGTCATGTTCTTGCGGATCTGGGCCAGGCCCGTCTCGATCCGCTCGGCGCTCACATCGTGCAGCAGCACGTCGTAGCCGCCCAGGGCGACCACGTGGGCGATGCCCGAACCCATCTGACCAGCGCCAATGACGCCGACCGACCTGATATCCACCATGCCGCCAAAGCCTCGATCATACGGGGCGGTATCCCCTGTCCGCCGCCGCTTGTGACGGGTTTCTAACATGCCGATGTGCGGCGCCGCCAAGGGTTTTGCTGCGCCGCAGCGCAAGGAGGGCCTGAGACTGTGGCCCGGACGCCGCGATCAGGCCCGTGCAGGGACGGTTTCGGCCACCCGCGACGAAAAGGGGCGGCCCCTCGCGGAGCCGCCCCAGGTCGTGTCAACGATGTCCGCTGCGAGTTATTTCCCGGCGGCGGCCAGGGCGTCCATCAGTTCCGGCACGGCGGTCTTGTAGTCGGACACCAGACCGAAGTCGGCGACCTGGAAGATCGGCGCGTCGGCGTCCTTGTTGATCGCGACGATGATCTTGGAGTCCTTCATCCCGGCCAGGTGCTGGATGGCGCCGGAGATGCCGATGGCGATGTAGAGCTCCGGGGCGACGACCTTGCCGGTCTGACCGACCTGGTAGTCATTGGGGGCGTAGCCCGCGTCGACCGCCGCGCGGCTGGCGCCGATGGCGGCCCCGAGCTTGTCGGCCAGGGGGTCGATGACCCGCTGGAATTCCTCGGCCGAACCCATGGCCCGACCGCCGGAGACGACGATCTTGGCGCCGGCGAGTTCGGGACGGGCCGACTTCACCAGTTGCTGGTCGATGAACTTGGTCTTGGGCGCGCCGTCGCCGGCGCCGATGCTCTCGACCGAGGCCGAACCGCCTTCACCCGCCGCCTTGAAGGCGGTGGCGCGAACGGTGATCACCTTCTTGGCGTCGGAGGACTGAACGGTCTCCAGCGCGTTGCCGGCATAGATCGGGCGCACGAAGGTGGAGCCGTCGACGACTTCGACGATTTCCGAGATCTGCGCGACGTCCAGCTTGGCCGCGATGCGGGGGCTGAAATTCTTGCCCTGCGAGGTGGCGGGCGTCAGGACGGCGTCGTAGCCGCTCATCAGGGGCACGGCGACCGCGGTGACGGCCTCGGCCAGACCCTGGCCCAGGGCGTCGCTCTCGGCCAGCAGCACCTTGCGGACGCCGGCGATCTTGCCGGCGGCCTCGGCGACGGCCTTGGCGCCGGACCCGGCCACCAGGATGTCGACGTCGGACGACAGCGCGAGCGCTGCGGTCACGGTCTTGTGGGTGCTGTCCTTCAGGGACGCGTTGTCATGGTCGGCGATAACGAGAACGGCCATTAGAGCACCCCTGCGGTCTTGAGGTTGGTGACCAGGTCGGCGGCGTTTTCCACCTTGATGCCGCCGCCGCGCTTCGGCGGTTCGGTGACCTTGACGACCTTGAGGCGCGGGGCGGTGTCGACGCCGAGCGAAGCGGCGTCCTTCACGTCCAGCGGCTGCTTCTTGGCCTTCATGATGTTCGGCAGCGAGGCGTAGCGCGGCTCGTTGAGACGCAGGTCGGCGGTGATGATCGCCGGCAGGGTCACGTCGATGGTCTGGATGCCGCCGTCGACCTCACGGCCCACCTTGGCGTCGCCTGCGTTCAACTCGATGGAGTTGGCGAAGGTCGCCTGGGGCCAGTCGAGCAGGGCCGCCAGCATCTGGCCGGTGGCGTTGTTGTCGCCGTCGATGGCCTGCTTGCCCATGATCACCACGTCGGGGCTCTCTTCACCGATGATGGCGGCGAGCAGCTTGGCGACAGCCAGGGGCTCGGGATCCTGGTCGGTCTGGATCAGGATCGCCCGGTCGGCGCCCATGGCCAGCGCCGTGCGCAGGGTTTCCTGCGCCTGGATCGGGCCGATGGACACGGCCACCACTTCCGTGGCGACGCCCTTTTCCTTCTGGCGAACGGCCTCTTCGACCGCGATCTCGCAGAAGGGGTTCATGGACATCTTCACATTGGCAAGGTCCACACCGGATTGGTCGGATTTGACCCGGGCCTTGACGTTGTAGTCGATCACCCGCTTTACGGGGACGAGCACCTTCATGGCTTCGCTGACGCCTCAAATTGCTAAAAATTGAACGGTTGGGGCATAACGGTTCCGACGCGCAATGCAAGCCGAGGCCCGCCACACAGCGCCGCAATTTTGACGGGGCGGCCGTCTAAGCCCCCTGAAACCCCTGCCAAGACGAAGATCATGAACCGAACGATCAAGCGCCTGATGTTGATTTTCGTGGGGGTCTTCGCCCTCTCGCTGGTGGGGGTCGTGGTCTATCAGGTGGGCTGGGCCATGCCTGGCCAGGCCTGCGAGGCCCGCGGGGACTGGTGGGACTGGCGCGGTCGGACCTGCGCGCGGCCCGTCCTGATCTCCGACATCACCGGTCGGGTCCTCGACACGCCCGAGCAGCGCAAGGCCGCCAAGGAACATGCCGCCAAGGTCAGGGCTGCGGCCGTCAAATAGGCCGCTCATCCCGGCGAAGGCCTGGACCCAGATACCTTCGGCCGCTTTCAGGATTCTTGGCGCAGGTCGTGACCTACGACCTGGATCCCGGCGTTCGCCGGGACGAGCGGAGAGGTTAGCGGGTTCCCCCCGAGACCCAGTGCACGTCAGCCCGGCCCTGGTCGTTGGCGTGACGCGCCGCCACAAACAGCAGGTCCGACAGCCGGTTGAGGTAGCGGAAGGCGGGGCCGGAAACGTCCTCGCCCGATTCCATCAGGGCCACGGCGATGCGCTCGGCTCGCCGCGCCACTGTCCGGGCCTGATGCAGGGCCGCCGCCGCGGGGGTCCCACCCGGCAGGACGAAGGAGGTCAGGGCCGGCAGGGCGTCGTTCAGCAGATCGATTTCGCTCTCGATGCGCGCCACCTGGCTGTCGAGGATGCGCAGCATCTGGCCGGGAGCCTCATCAGGCTTGGCCGGGGTCGATAGATCGGCGCCGAGGTCGAACAACTCGTTCTGAAGGCGCGCCAGTATGGCGTCGAAATCGCCGGTGGTGTGCAGTCGCGCCAGGCCGATACAGGCATTGGTCTCGTCCACCGCCCCGTAGGTCTCAACCCGGAGCGACGCCTTGCTGACGGTCGCCCCGGTGGCGAGGCGCGTCGCGCCCTTGTCGCCCGTGCGGGTGTAGATTCTGTTGAGCGTGACCATCCCTAGCCCCTGTGCCGCCACCAGACGGCCGCGACCAGCAGGGCCACGGCGATCGCCTGCAGCAGCACCCGCAACCGCATCAGCTTGTTAGAATAGGACCGGCCGAACTCGCCGCCGCGGAACAGGGCGAACAGGCCGATGAACAGGGTGACCGTCACCGCCAGCAGGGCGAGCGGGATGAGGATGTCGAATGCGCGTTCCATGGCCGCAATCTAGGGCGGTCGGCCGCGCGAAACCACCTGCCGAATCGCGCGTTTGAACGCCGTTACACGAGCGCGCTCACTGATCGGGGATATGCCGGACCTTCTATTTCCAACCTGCAATGATCGAAATCGCCCCAATATGGGCGCGTGCGACGCTGCGCCACACGGCCCAGCTTCAACCTATGAGCTAAATGCACCTCCTTGCTCGGATCGCGGAACGAGTTAGGTGAACTTGATCAAAAATGACCCTTTCGCTTGGACGCGCGGCGGCGATCAGGTTAGAGAACGAGAAATGCCGTGCCGCCCATTCGGGCCCATGGCTTGGGCGCCTCCCCGCGTCCTGATTCTGCAGTTGTAGTGCGGGCTGACGATTGATCAGCGCGACGATGTTTCTGACCGGGCGCCCGCCCGTGCGGAGTCACGTCGGGCTGGAGCGTCAGATCGAAGAGCTTGCGTACGGATTGAACAACTCGCGAAGGCGGCCCTCCCCCGGCTGAACGCACATCATGAAACACGACCCCTCCACCCTCCACGGCGCCCAGGAAGCCGAAGTCCGCGTCCCCACCCGGCGCGCCCTGGCCAAGCAGCAGACTCGCGCCAAGGTGCTGGCCGCCGCGCGCCGCCTGTTTTCCGAAGAAGGCTATGAGGGCGCCACCATCCGCGACATCGCCGCGGCCGCCGGCATGTCGACCGGTGCGGTGTTCGCCAACTTCGCCGACAAGTCGGACCTGTTCCGCGAGATCATGCTGGTCGACATGGCCAGCCTCGCCGAGGTCATGCGTGAAGCCGCCCATCGCGGCCGCGCCGTTGACGACTGCCTGCTGAAGGCCTTCAGCGCCGGCTACGCCTTCTACAAGAGCCAGCTGCCCCTGGCCCGCGCCGCCTTCTCGATCTCCTGGACTCCCGACCAGGGCCCCGAGCTGCGCAACATGGCGCCGGTCCTGGCGTTGCACGACCTAATCGCCGAGCAACTGCTGGCCGGTGTCGAGCGCGGCGAACTCAGCCAGGAGGCGGAGGTCAAGCTTCGCACCCAGATGCTGTTCGACTGCTACCTCGCCAACTATCCGGAGGCGATCTTCCTGGGCTGGAGCATCGATGCGCTGCAGGCCAAGGCGAAGGATCAGATCCGCGTGATCCTGGCCGGCGCCCGCCGGGGTTGACCCTGTTCGGGTGCGACGTACTGTCGCGCCCGGTTGAGCGAGGCGTCGCCGCGCGGAGTTTCACCCTAACCATGGGTCAAGCCGCGCATTCACGACGTGGTCTCGGGGGGGAAGCCGTTTGAGCGTCAGGCAGTCTCAGAAGGAGGCCACGCGGCAACGCGTGCTCGACGCGGCGCGCGATCTCTTCGAGACGCGAGGCTACGAAGAGACCACGGTCCGCGAGATCGCGCGCGTCGCCGAGGTCTCGGTGGGCAGCGTCTTCACCACCTTCTCCTCCAAGGGCGACATCCTCAGCCAGGTCATGGCCGACCGGCTGGACGCCCTCTATGCCGAACTTGATCGCGTGGTGCCTCACCTGCGCGGCTCCACCGCCGACCGCCTGGCCTCGATGTTCGCCATCCACTACGCCTTCGAAACCCGGCGCACCAAGCTGTTCCTGGCCCACATCGCGGCGGCCTATGACTGGACCCTTGAGCCCGCCTCCCGTCCCTTCGGCCGCAATCTGCGCCTGAAGCAGGTGGTGAAGGACTGCCTGTCGGAGGGTATCACTCGCGGCGACGTCGACCCCGCAATCGATCTCGACATCATCGTCGACACCCTGATGGCCTCCTACGCCTGGACCTATCGACTGGCGGCCTGGAATGATAGCGACGCCGAGACGTTGAGCGCGGTCTTCGACAAGCATATCGGCCTGATCTGCCAGGGCTTCGCGCCGAGGCCCTGAGGGCGGTCAGTTCGCCCCTTCAAGCAGGCGTCTGGCGATCACCTGGGCCTGGATCTCTCCGGCCCCCTCGAAAATGTTCAGGATGCGGGCGTCGGCCAGCAGACGGCTCACCGGCTGTTCCACCGCAAACCCTGTCCCGCCGTGAATCTGCACCGCGTTGTCGGCTGCCGCCCAGGCGACGCGGGCGGCCACCAGCTTGGCCATGCCGGCCTCCAGGTCGCAGCGTCGGCCCTCGTCCTTTGCCCGCGCCGCGAACCAGGCCAGCCGCCGGGCGCCCAGCAGTTCGGCCGCCATGATGGCCAACTTGTTGGCCACGCGGGGGAAGTCGGCGATCGGCTGGCCGAACTGCCGCCGCGCCAGGGCGTAGTCCAGGGCGATGTCGAGGGCGGCCTGACCCACCCCGATGGCGCGGGCGGCGGTCTGGATACGGGCGCTCTCGAAGGTGGCCATCAGCTGGGAAAATCCCTGACCCTCAACGCCCCCTAACAGGTTGGCCTGGGGGACTTCGAAGCCGTCGAAGGCCAGCTCGTACTCCTTCATGCCGCGATAGCCGATCACCCCGATCTCCCCGCCGCTCATGCCGGCTGCGGGGAAGGGCTCGGCGTGCGTGCCGCGCGGTTTCTCCGCCAGCAGCATGGAGAGGCCGCGATGGTCCTTGGAGGTCGGATCGGTCCGCACCAGCAGGGTCATCAGGTCGGCGCGCGCCGCGTGGGTGATCCAGGTCTTGGCGCCGCTGACGCGCCAGACCTCGCCGTCGCGCACCGCCCGGGTCCTGAGGGAGCCAAGGTCCGAGCCGGACTCCGGCTCGGTGAAGACCGCCGTGGGAATGATCGCGCCGGAGGCGATGCCGGGCAGCAGGCGCGCCTTCTGATCTTCTGTTCCATGAGCCAGCAGCAATTCGGCGGCGATCTCCGAACGCGTGCCCAGCGACCCGGTCCCGATCCAGCCGCGCGACAGGGCTTCGGACACCACGCACATGGCGATCTTGCCCAGGCCCGACCCGCCGTAGGCCTCCGGCGCGGTCAGGCCAAACACCCCCAACTCCGCCAGCTCCTGCAGCAGGTCCAGCGGGATCAGTTCGTCGCGCAGGTGCCAGCCGTGGGCGAAGGGCGTGATCTTCGCCGCCGCGAAGGCCTGGAACTGGTCACGGATCATCTCCAGCGTGGCGTCCAGGCCGCTGGCCTCCAGGGAGGGGCGGCCCCGCGCGGCCTCCAGAAGCTCGACGATCCGGCTCTTCACCGCCTGGGACGCGCCTGGCCTCAAGCGGTCGATCACAGGGCGCAGGCGGTCGTCCATCAGGCCCAGGTCCGTCAGCCGGAAGGTCTCGCCCTGGTTCATGGGGATGCCGCCCGAGAGCTGGCTCAGATACTCAAACGCGAGAAGTTGGGCGGGCAGGGCCTCGGCTTCACCAAAGCCGTCTCCCAGATCCCGCCCCCAGGCCGCTGTCTGGCGCAGGGTCTCGGCATAGGCGGCCGCCCAGGCCAGGCCGTGGGCCACGTGCTGCTGGGCGTCCACGGCGGCGCGATCCAGCCGCCCGTCGCGGGTGACCAGGGCCGAGACCGCGGCCTTGGCCTCGGTCACGACGGCCTCCGCCGCTTCGGCGGCCTCGGCCAGAAGATCGGTCAGTTGGGGCAGGATCAATGCGGTCATCGCGCGACTATAGGCGCCCGCCGTACGGTGAGCCTATACGTCGTAAACAGCTTCAGGGAATACGCACCATGATCGTCGTCCACCACCTCAACGACTCGCGCTCGCAGCGCATTCTCTGGCTGCTGGAAGAGCTGAAGCTTCCCTACGAGATCAAACAATATGCCCGGGACGCCACAACCCGGCTGGCGCCGCCGGAGCTGAAGGCCGTCCATCCTCTGGGCAAGTCGCCGGTGATCACCGACGGCGACATGACGGTCATCGAGAGTGGCGCGATCATCGACTACATCATCCGCCGCCACGCCGGCGGCCGGCTGCAGCCCGATCCGTCGACGCCCGCCTATGACCACTATCAGCAGTGGATGCACTATTCCGAGGGCTCGGCCATGCTGCCCCTGATGCTGTTCATGTATGTCGGCCGCCTGGGCGAGGCCGGGGCGCCGCTGCACCCGCGCCTGGAGAGCGAGATCGCCAATCACCTGGGCTATGTCGACGGCGCCCTGGCCGGCAAGGACTGGATCATGGGGTCGGAGTTCTCTGGCGCCGACGTCCAGATGAGCTTCGTCGGCGAGGTCACCGGCGCCTTTGGCCGTCTGGCGACCTATCCCAACATCGCCGCCTGGCTGGAACGCTTCCAGGCTCGCCCGGCCTACCAGACCGCCCTGGAAAAAGGCGGCCCTTACAATATGGGCCCGCGCGCCAAGGCTTAGGCGGAACCAAGATGCTCCCCCATTGGGGGAGCTGTCAGCGACGCTGACTGAGGGGGACTTTGACTCTCGTTTTTGGGGTCGAAGATGTCGCCGACGGCGATCCCCTCCATCTCGCCGCTGCGCGACGGTCCACCTCCCCTCATCGCGCTGGCGCGCTGGAGGAGGACCTACCGGCTCGGATAGTCCAGTTCCCCATCGAGGAAGTCGAACACCGCGGCCTTGGTGAGCGCGTGGGGAATGGCCGAGAAGTGGTCGCAGCCGGGAACGGTGATCCCGTGCGCGTGGTGGAAGACGGCCGCCAGGTCGGCGGGGTCTCCGGCCCCGGTGTCGCCCTGGCCCGCCACCACCAGGACCGGCATGGGCAGGGCCGCCATCGCGTCCCTGTCGAAGGCCGGGTTCTGGGCGCCGGTCATGGCTGCGAGCGCCTGGCGGTCCTCCCCCTGCTCGTCGGCGAACTGCCGGAAGCTCTTCAGCATCGGCTGGGTGATGGTCTCGGGATCCTCCGCCAGCATCGCCTGCGCCATCGGATTGCCCCCGGGCAGGGCGCGCTCGCCGATCAGGGTCCCGCCGACCCCGCCCAGCATCAGGTTCGAAATGCGGTCCGGCGCCTTGAGCGCTGTGGCCAGGGCGGTCCGCGACCCCATGGAATAGCCGAACAGGTCGACCCGGTTCAGGCCCAGGTGATCCAGCAGGGCGATGACATCGCCGGCCAGCTTGTCGCGGGTATAGGCCTGCGCGTCGTGCGGCTTGGCGCTCTCCCCGTGCCCGCGCTGGTCGAGCGCGATGCAGCGGACGCGGCGGCGATCGAAGGCGGTGTACCAGCCCGTGCGCTTCCAGCCCTCGTTGCGGTTGGACGAGAACCCGTGAACCAGGACGATGGTGCGCTCGCCGCCGCCGGGCGGGACATTGTCGTCATAGGCCAGGGTCAGGCCGTCGGAGGTGAAGGTCGGCATGGGCGTTTCCGTGTGCAGCGCGGCTCTGCGGCCGTGTCGTCGTCATGATGGCCCGGAGCCCTGCCGTTTCAAATGACCATTTGAACGATCAGAACGGCTCCAACCTGGGGAACAGGGCGCGACGGCCCCGGATCCGGCGGCCGCTTTCGGATGTCTGGCTCTACGGGGCCTGCCCGATCCACTCCCAGTGCCAGGGCTCGAAGGGATAGTTCACGAAGCCGAACCGGTGGGCGTTCGCCGCCAGCCAGCCATAGGTCGGCGTGCGCGTCATGTAGAGCCGGTTGGGATCGGCGCTGGAGTCCGGGCCATAGCCGGGCGCCTGACCCACATAGAGGTCGAGCGCCAGGCCCGTGCGGTGCGGCGAGCAGGTGGCTCGAACCACGCCGTCGCAATTGGCGTCCGCCAGGCAGCGCGCCGCATCGGCGTCCGGATCGCGGAAGCCGGAGAAGATGGTCAGGCTTCGGGTGTCCTTGGCGATGGCCGGGACCTCCCGCTTGGCCGCCGCCACCATCGCGCGATAGGCGTTCAGCGTTCCGGGCCGCAGGGGAATGGTCTTGCCGCCATAGCTCTCGGTCGGCGCGGCGATGGCCAGGGTCGCGGGATCGGGCGCGGGCGGACAATAGCCATTGAGGTTGACCATCACGAAGGGCCGGCGCTCCTGCCAGACGCCCTTGAACCGCAGGAAGGTGTCGGCGTCCATCTGTCCGGTGGCCTTCATGCGAAAGCGCTTCTGGAAGCCGGCCAGCAGTTGCGCGAACCGGGAGGTGTCGGGCGCGCAGGTTGTGCGCAACTCGCGCTGGATCTGGCGGGCATAGATTTCCCAGCCGATTTCGTCGCGGCGGAAGGGGGCCCAGACGAGGCTTCTCAGAGACGAGGCGTTGATCCGAGCCGGGGGCTCGAAGGCCGCCACCGTGCAGACCGAGCGCGGGGTCTGGGCGCTGGCGGCCATGGCGGTCAGGGCCACCGTCGCGGCCAGGAGGCCTCCTGCCGCTTGCCGGAACCGCCGCCATCTTGAGGGCTTCCTGGTCACGACGCCCATTCTGCGCGGCTTATGGCGGAGGTCCACTGATGAACTGGTCTGCATCGATCCTTGTCCTCACGGTGGCGCTCGCCGCCTGTTCCGAACCGCCGCCCGGCGGAAAGGCGGCGTCACCCCTCGCCAACGCGCAAGCTGCGCCGACGCTGCAAGACGTCTCCACCCAGCCGCTGGCTATCCCCGCCCTGGTGACCGCCTCCACCTCCGAGCAGGGCAAGGCGATCGACAACGCTGTCCTTCCCGCCGACACAGTGACGGAAGCCGCTCTGCTGAAGCCGGCCCTGATCCGCGCCCAGGTCCTGCTGGACCGGGCCCACTTCTCGCCGGGCGTTATCGACGGCGTCATGGGCGAGAACATGCGTCAGGCCCTGGCCGCGTTCCAGAGCGCCAGGAACCTGACCGCCTCGGGCAAACTTGACGAAGCCACCTGGAACGCCCTGACGGCCGGCGCCACGCCGGTCACCCATGACCATGTCATCACCTCAGACGACCTGAAGGGCCCCTTCGTCGCCATCCCCGCCAAGAGTGAGGACCAGGCCAAGCTCGATCACCTGGGTTTCGCCAGCGCCTCGGAGATGTTCGCCGAGCGGTTCCACATGGATGAGAAGCTGCTGAAGACCCTCAACCCCGACGCCGACTTCGCCGTCGCGGGCACGGCCATCGTCGTGTTGGCGCCCGGCGCCGACAAGCTGGACACAGCCGTCACTCGCATCGAGGTGGACAAGGCCGAGCGCGAGGTTCGCGCCTATGGCGAGGGCGATGTGCTGCTGGCGGTCTATCCGGCCTCGGTGGGCTCCACCGACCGTCCGGCGCCGTCCGGGGAGTGGGCGGTGAACACCGTCGCTCCCAATCCGACCTGGATCTACGACCCCAAGCGCCTGACCTTCGGAGATGGCAAGAAGGGCAAATTCACCATCGCCGCCGGCCCCAACAATCCGGTGGGCTCCATGTGGATCGACCTCACCAAGGACACCTACGGCATTCACGGCGGCCCCGATCCGAACCATATCGGCAAGACCGACAGCCATGGTTGCGTGCGGCTGACCAACTGGGACGCCAACGAACTGGGCGCCGCCGTCAAAAAGGGCGCGGTGGTGGTGTTTCTCGGTTCTGAAACCAAAGCGGGAAAAACAGCAGCATGATCAACCGGCTGGCGACATTTTAACCGCTCAGTCAGAAACCGGGGTTACTCAGATAGTACCCAGAATGGGTGTGACGAAAAGTCTCGGAGCGGCGGAATGTCAGGGCAGGCGGCTAAGACCGTGATCGCGACGATGAATCGGATCGACCGGGCGACAAAGCGCACCCTGCGTGATCGGGAGCGCAAGGAGCGCCCGTCGGCCCGCGCCAGGAAGCCGGACACCACCGTGGCGAACGCCGCCAAGTACGACAAGCTGGTGGAGAATCTCACCCGCGCTCACTGCATCAAGTACGCCCGCAAGGACTGGAATACGATCGCCGCCCAGGGCCTCGTCGACCCCGCGCCGCGGACGCACACCAAGGAGCAGATCGCCCGCAAGAAGCTGGCCCGCTATGAGCCGGGCCTGATCGACGCCTTGTTCGGCCTGGGCGCCGACCGCAGGAGAGCCCTGGCCGAGGCCGTGCTGTCGGCCGCCAAGGAAGACGCTGAGCTCTACAACCGGGGCAAGCGTGCAGCCGACGCGCACAATCTTGACGTCAACCTGGCCTCCAGCGTGCTGGCCCTGGACCTGAGCGCCATTGAGCAGACCCTGCGAATCAACCTCGACATGGAGGCTATCACTCCGGCCCTCGAGGGCTTCGCCATCACCATGCCCGCTTCAGGCCGGATCATCGTCTATCTGGACGCCCTCGAACTGGACGCGATGCCCGACGAGGCGATCATCCCCGTCGACAACGAGCGCGCCGGCTATGCCCTGCTGCCGTTCTCCAACGTCCAGCAGATGCACATCACCAACGTCTGCTCCATCACCTTGCGCATCGGCGCCGAGGTGCTTTCGGTGGTGGGCGGGGAGTCTGTCGAGGTGGTCACCCGGGTCCATCTGCCGGGCCGCACGGGGGAGTACGAACAACATCCGGTCCTCTATGTCCGGCTGCCTCACGCCGCCTTGTCGCGCATGGACCTGACCCAGTTGGAGCCGATCTCCTGTGTCACGGCCCTCGGTGGCCGCCTGGACTGGGATCCTTCGCGCGGCTTTGCGCCCATCCGCATCGACGACCTGCGCCTCACCGATCCCGCGCCTGAGGCCGCCCCGCGTCAGGTGGCCTGAAGCGCGCGATCCGTCTCCCGCCAGGGGAGAGGCTCAGAGCGCCGGCGGCGGCGCTGATTCATCCACATCCTCCGCCGGCTCATCCGGTGGATCGGCAATGGCGGGCTCCGTGACGGGCGGCGGCTCTGGCGTGGGTGCGGCTATTGGCGTGGGCTCGGGGGGTGGCGGTGCGGGTTCCGGCGCCGGCGGCGGGCTCGGCTCTGGAGGCGGTTCCGGGCGCGGTGGAGGTTCAGGCGCAGGTAAGGGAGGCGGCGGCGT
>NZ_JBBKVV010000060.1:0-24706 GCF_037968635.1 Phenylobacterium sp. | reverse complement strand
GCCGACGATCAGGGACGCCCCGACTGCTCCTTCAAGGGCGGCCCCGCCGGGTTCGCCCGGGTCATCGCGCCCGATATGCTGATCTTCCCCGACTATGACGGCAACGGCATGTTCCGCAGCCTCGGCAACCTGACCGCCAATCCCAATGTCGGCCTGCTGTTCCTGTCGGTGGGCGAGCGCCCCCAGCGCCTGCGGGTCAATGGCGTGGCGCAAGTGCTGCACGACGACCCGCTGTTGGCGCAAATCCCCGGCGCCCAGCTCCTGGTCCGGGTGACGCCGCGCGACATCTTCCCCAACTGCCCGCGCTACATCCCGACCCTGAGCGTCACCGCCCCCTCGGTCCATGCGCCGGAGGCCGACAAGCCGGTGGTCGAGGCCGACTGGAAGGCCCACCCGATGTTCGCCGCGGTGGTTCCGCCACGGCGGGTCTGACCCCGCCGGGGCTTAAGCCCCGTCACCCTTGAGCGCCTGGGCCACCCGCCGCGCCAGGGTCGCGCCATCGAAGGGCTTCCTCAGGATCGGAACCCCCTCGATCGCCGCCTCCAGGGCGCTGGTGTCGAGATGGCCCGAGACCACCAGCAGCTTCTGGTGCGGCCGCATCTGCCGGGCCCGCCGCGCCACCTCCGCGCCGTTCAGGCCGGGCATCAGGAAGTCCAGGACGAACAGATCCGGATCGATATCGGCCAGGGCGTTGAGGGCGTCCTCGCCGTTGGCCGCCTGGAAGACCACATAACCTCGGGCCCGCAGGCTCTCCACCAGGACATCGCGAACGCTCTCGTCGTCGTCCAGCACCAGGATGCGCGCGCCGTCGCCGACAGAGGCCTCGGCCAGGACCTGCGCCTCGATGGGCGCGGAGGCGGGGGTGTGGGCCTGCGCCGCCACCGGCAGGATCAGATGCACCCGCGTGCCCCGGCCCACCTCGCTGTCGATCTTCACGTCGCCGGCCGACTGCCGCGCGAAGGCATAGACCTGGGCCAGGCCCAACCCCGTCCCCTTGCTCACCGCCTTGGTGGTGAAGAAGGGATCGAAGGCGTGTTGCAGGACCGCAGGCGCCATGCCCTGTCCCGTATCGCTGACCGTCAGGTCCACGCTGGGCGAGGGCCGGCCGTCGCGGCGGGGGTTCAGCAGGCTGGCGGTGAAGGTCAGCTCGCCGCCTTCGGGCATCGCGTCGCGGGCGTTGACCGACAGGTTCAGCAGCGCCAGTTCCAGCTGATTGCGGTCTGTGCTGACCCAGCGGGCCTCCGGCGCCACCTGAACCTTGACGGTGATCGCCGGACCCAGGGATTGGTCGAGAAGCTCCGACATGCCTTCCAGGGTGGCCACGATGTCCACCGGCTCGACCCCCAGCCGCTGGATCCGCGAGAAGGCCAGCAGGCGGGAGGTCAGCTTCGCGCCGCGCTGGGCGGCGTCCAGGGCGCCCTCCAGGTAGCGACGGTTCCTGTCCCCCGGTTCGGAGCGCCGCAGCATCAGGTCCAGGCTGCCGATGATCGCCGTCAGCAGGTTGTTGAAATCGTGCGCGATGCCCCCCGTGAGGTGGCCGACGGCCTCCATCTTCTGGGCCTGGCGCAGGCTCTCCTCCTCGCGGCGGACCTGGGCCAGGTCGCGCAGCGTGAGCCAGATCATCAGCGCCGAGAGGCCCAGACACCCGAGCGTCACCGCCACCCAGATCGCCGTGGACCAATAGCGGGCGGCGTCGAAGGGCGAGGCGGAGACCGCCACATGGGTCGACCAGCCGGTGAGGGGCGAGGTGACGTACCCGGTATAGGTCGGCACCCCCTCCAGGGTGAGGTTCCGGTAGAAACCACGGCCACCGTCGGCCACCGCCTTGCGAAGTTGGACCGACCCCGGACGCCCCACCTGATCGGCATAGTGCAGGCTTCTGGAGATGAACCGGCCAGAACGATCGACCACCCCGGCCACGACGGTGCCGTCGGGATAGCGCGGCATGGCGATCTGCTGGACGGAGGCGGGGTTGAGCTCCACCGTCAGGATGTACCGCAACCGCCCGTCGCGCAGGATCGGCGTGTGCAGGGCGACCGAATGGACGCCGGCGGCGCCCTTCTCGACGCCCCCGATCACCGGGACGTCGAAGGGCTCGCGGCCAAGGGCCAGGACATCGGCCCCGACGGGGCGGGGCGCCGCCAACGCGGGCCTGCGCATATCGAACAGTTCGAGCCCGGTGTGGGGATCGGAGAGCCGCACGGTGCGCCAGCTGCCGGTGGCGTCCATGACCTCGCGCGCGCGGCTGTGGGCGCGGGGCGCGTCGTCCTGTTTTATGGCGTCAGACGAGGCCAGCACCCGGGCCAGGTTCATCTCGCCCCGGATCTGGGTGTCCACCAGCCGCATGATTTCGTCGGCGCGGGTCCGGCTCAACGCCTCCAGTTCCAGGCGCCGCGCATTGACCCCGCCATAGAGCTGCAGGCCCGCAAGGATAAGCAGCGGCAGCATCACCGCCGCGGCGATGCTGAGGGTCTGCCGTCTGACTTGCCGCATGCTTCCCGTGCTCACCCCTCGGGCCGCGCGTGCCCCGCCGTCTCGCAGACGTAGACCGCGCCTCATGGGCGCGCGCCGTCTTGAAACCCAAACATGGATCGGGCGATGGCGTCCAGCGCCCCCTCCCCCGCCGCGGCAGGAACGCGCGACGCCATTGAAAGCTCCGCTTGCCCACCCCATCTTTTGAATCATCCGGCCGCCGTGCCGATTTCGGGCGGTTCGCCGGAGAGTCGCTTAACTCGCGAGGACTCTGATGAACCGGCCGATCGTCTTCGACTCGCCCTTTCTGCTCGGGTTCGAGCACACCCGCAGCCTCATCGAGCGCGCCGCCAAGGCCGCCGCCGAGAGCTATCCGCCCTACAATGTCGAAGAGCGGGCGGGCGGCGGCCTGCGGATCACACTTGCGGTGGCGGGCTTCACCACCGACACCCTGCAGGTGACGATGGAGGACCGCCAGCTGGTGGTGGCCGGCAAGCGCGACGAGGCCGGCAAGGCCGAGGACGCCTATCTGCACCGCGGCATCGCCGCGCGCGGCTTCATCCGCGCCTTCGTCCTCGCGGAACATGTGGAGGTGGTCGGAGCCCTGCTCGAACACGGCCTCTTACACATCGATCTCGACCGCCCCGAGCCCGACAGGCTCATCAAGCGGATCCCTATCCAGACGGCCGGCTGAACCTAGCGACCGTTACACGCGTTGCCTTTTCAAGGAGGTGGTCATGATGACGCCGAATCTTACGACTGAAGCCTTTGCCGCCCTCGGTGGCCCCGATCTCGTCTATGTCCGGCCGATCAAGGCCGCCGAGATCATCGCCTCGACCCCGGCCGCCCAGATCGAGGGCTTCAAGCTCGATCCGGACCAGACCCTCTACGCGGTCCACCGCGCCGACGGCGAACGCCTGGCGGTGATGACCGACAAGGACTCCGCCGTCGCCGCCGCCCTGGCCCACGAACTGGCCCCGGTCTCGGTGCACTAGATACAAAGGGTTCCTTCTCCCATTGCGGGGTCGACAGCGGGCGTTCGCCAAGTCGTTGGCGAACGCCATAGCCGGACATGTCCGGCCCGCTCTCGACGGTGACCCTGCGGGGCAGGGTCGGAGGAGGGGTCGCGCTACCTCCCAAGGGCGCGCTCACAGCTTGGATTCCGCGGCACGCCGCGCCAAGCTGGCGCTGTGACCGATCCAATACTCACCCGCGCTCGTGCCCTGCGGGCAAAAGCCCCGCACACAGAAGTCCGGCTTTGGGATTTGCTGCGCGGCCGCCGCTTGGACGGCCTCAAGTTCCGCCGGCAAGTCGCCATCGGCCCCTACGTCGCCGATTTCCTATGCCTCGAACGCCGTCTCGTCGTCGAGGCCGACGGTCCCCTTCACCACGCCCTGCGCGATGCTGCCCGCGATGAGTGGCTAGGCCGGCAAGGCTTCCGCGTGCTGCGGCCGACCAATGCACGCATCAACGAGCATCCGGATCTCGCGATGGACGACATCCGCAAGGCGCTGGGCGAGACGCCGCACACTCAGGGGCCGCTGGCTTATGAAGACCCTTCTCCCCTTGCGGGAGAAGGTGGCCCTGCGGAGCAGGGTCGGATGAGGGGTCGATAGCCCTATCGGGTTGGGGCGTTTGGACTGACGCGCGGAGAGGGAAGCGTGACCCCTCATCCGACCGGTCTCCGACCGGCCACCTTCTCCCGCAAGGGGAGAAGGACTCACCTAGGCCGCGCTCGAGCGGGCTTCCTGCACCAGCAGCGCGTGGATGGCGTCCGGCGTGCGGGCCTGGCGCAGCTGTTCGCGCAGGTCGGCCTGCCGCAGCAGTCGCGACACCCGGGCGAGCGTCCGCAGATGCTCGGTCGAGGCGTCGGGCGGCGCGAACAGGGCGAAGATCAGGTCCACCGGCTGGTCGTCGATGGAGTCAAAGGCGACCGGATGGTCCAGGCGCACGAAGACCGCGCGCATCCGCTGCAGGCCCTCCAGCCGGGCATGGGGCACGGCGACGCCGTAGCCGACGCCCGTGGAGCTGGCGGCTTCCCGCTCGGCCAGGGCGTCGAGGATGCTCCCCGCCTCCAGATCGAACTGGCGCGCGGCGATCTCGGAGACAACCGCCAGCACCTGGCGCTTGTTCGGGGCGCTGACACGCGGTGCGATGGCCGCGCGTTCCAGAATCTCACCAATCAACATCGTATCGTGACGCCCAAAACAAAACAGAGCCGGTCCGTGCAACGGGATCGATGCACGGACCGCGCCGGATAATCCGCACCCTAGGGGCGGGTTCCGTTCGCTCCGTTCCCGTTCAGCGATTTCGTGCGTTCGGGGTCGATCCAGCCGATATTTCCATCGGGCCGGCGGTACACCACGGACAAACCACCGTGAGCGGCGTTCCTAAACACGATTGTTTGGGATTCCGTCAAGTCCAGCTCCATGACCGCCATGGAAACGGTCATCGTCTTGATGTCCTTTTCCGTTTCCGCGATGACCATTGCGGACGGCAGCACATGGGTGTCGTGCGACGTTTCGCCCTCGTCGCCGAGGTCCCAGCCGTGCTCCTCGTCCTCGCCCTCAGGCGACTGGATGATGAAATAGGAGGCGGTTTCGGCGGCGCGGGCCGAGGCCGCGGTGGAGTGGCTTTTCAACCTCCGCTTATATCGTCGGACCCGCGTCTCGATCTTGGCCAGCGCCGCATCGAAGGCGCCGTGGGCGTCGGCGCCCAGGCCGTGACTTTGCAGCGCCTGGCCGGTGGCCAGGGTCAAGGCGCAGTCGACTCTGAAGGAATGGCCCTCTCGGCTGACGACCACGTCCGCGGCGCCGCCGCGGTCGAAGTACTTGCCGATAGAACCGGTGATTTCGTCGGTGACCCGCTCACGCAGGGCCTCCCCAACGGCGACATGCTTGCCGGATACTAAGACTTGCATGCCCCATCAACGCGCCGCTTGGGCGGGGCTGTCAAGCGCCGCCGAACCAACCCACGAGATGGTGTATCGACCCCATCACCACGCCGGCGCTGAGCACCAGAAGGGCGCCGGACGACGCCGCCAGAGCGTACCCTGCCAGGGCCAGCAGCCCGTCCCTCTGGACCATGGAAAAGGCCAGGACCGCGATGGTCAGGGCGGGCAGCAGATTGCCCAGGGGAATAGGCAGAATCAGCACGAACGACAGCAGGGTGCAGATGAGGCCGATCAGCCGGTCCCCCACCGGTCCGAACATGAACACCAGGCGCGGCCGGGAGATTTGCTCGACGCGCTCCAGCCAGGGCAGCAGCCTGTCGAACACCCGGGCCAGCTCGGCGCGGCTGAGCTTCCGGTCGTCGATGACTTTCGGCAGCCACAGGGTCTGGAAGCCGATCACCATCTGCGGCGCGATCAGCAGCAGCGGCGCCCCAAGGATGGTCGAGGAGCCCGGCGGCAACGGCAACAGGTTGGGGATGGCCAGCACGAACAGCAGGGCCGCGAAGGCGCGGCGGCCGAAACTGTCGATGATCTCCCCCAGGGTCACCTTTTCCGCGGCCCGATGGCCGAGGTCGCGGATATGGCCCGAGAGACTCAGGTGGGGCGAATACGGTCGGTCAGGCATGCGGTCTCATATCGGCGGGCGGAGTGGCAACACAACGCGTGAAGCCGAAATCGGTCGCGAGCTTTACAGCAGCGCCGGTTTTCGGCTAGGAGGCGCGCCATGCGGATCGCCGTCATTAAACGCGCCATTAAAACCACCGGGCTCTCGGGGCCTGGGGGTTCGCGCGTGCACGCCGCGTAGCAACCCCCAGCACCCCGCCGGAAGGTCGGGTGCTCATGGGTCAGCAGACTTCAAGACAGCCCGCCCTCCGGTCCAAACCGGAGAACCACCCATGTCTGTTCAACTCGAACGTCCCGCCCGCCAGCGCCTGTTCAATGTCGCCATCGTCGGGGCCACCGGCGCCGTCGGGGCCGAGCTGATCGGCTGCCTGGAGCGGCGCGGCTTTCCCGTGGCCCAGCTGAAGCTGCTGGCCTCGGCCCGATCGGCGGGCAAGACCCTGATGTTCAAGGGTCAGCCCGTGGTGGTGGAGACCCTGACCGCCGACAGCTTCGACGGCGTCGACATCGCCCTGTTCTCGGCCGGCGCCGCCATCAGCCGCGCGTTCGCCCCCATCGCCGCGGCCCGCGGCTGCGTGGTGGTCGACAATTCCTCGGCCTTCCGAATGGACGAGGCCACCCCCCTGGTGGTGCCCGAGGTCAATGGCGGCCTGCTGGCCGGCCGGCCGATGATCGTCGCCAATCCCAACTGCGTGGCGGCCATCGCGGTGATGGCGCTCGCCCCCCTGCACGCCCGCAACCCCATCGTCCGGGTGATCGGCTCCACCTACCAGTCGGCCTCGGGCGCGGGCGCGGCGGCCATGGAGGAGCTGGAGCTGTCCACCGCCGCGCGTCTGGCGGGCCAGGCCTTCACGCCGAAGGTGCTGCCGCACCCCTACGCCTTCAACGTCTTCAGCCACAACACCGCCATCGATCCCGAGACTGGCTACAACGGCGAGGAGACCAAGGTGATGGCCGAGATCCGCAAGCTGATGGGCGCTCCCGATATGCGGGTGGCCTTCACCTGTATCCGCGTGCCGGTGCTGCGCGCCCACTCCATGGCGCTTACGTTGGAGTTCGACCGTCAGATAACGGCCATGGAGGCCGAAGGGTGGCTCGCGCAGGCTCCGGGTATCCGCATCGTGAACGACAACGAAAACAACCACTTCCCCATGCCGAGCGAGGCCACCGGCATCGACGACGTGTTGGTCGGTCGCCTACGTCGTGACGCCAGCGATCCCACCGGCCGCTCCCTGTCCCTTTTCCTGGCGGGCGATCAGCTCCTCAAGGGCGCCGCCTTGAACGCCGTCCAGATCGCCGAGCAATATGCCACCTGATCCCTCCGCGGAGACCAACATGTCCTAGGCGTGCTTGAGGACCCGGCGGCGTTCCACCGAGGACGGGATGCGCATGGCCTCCCGGTACTTGGCCACGGTGCGACGGGCGATGTCGACCCCGGTTTCCTTGAGGATCTCGACGATCCGGTCGTCGGAATGCACCTCGGCCTCGGCCCGCTCAGTGTCGATAAGCTGCTTGATCCTGTGCCGCACGCTCTCCGAGGAGTGGGCCTCGCCGCCGTCCGAATTTGCGATGCCGGAGGTGAAGAAGAACTTCAGCTCGAACATGCCGCGAGGGGTGGCGATGTACTTGTTGGAGGTCACCCGGCTGACCGTCGACTCGTGCATGCCGATGGCGTCGGCGACGGTCTTCAGGTTCAGCGGGCGCAGGTGCTCGACGCCATAGGCCAGGAAGCCGTCCTGCTGGCGCACGATCTCTGAGGCGACCTTCAGGATGGTCTTGGCCCGCTGGTCGAGGCTTTTGACCAGCCAGTTGGCGCTGGCCATGCAGTCGGCCACGAACACCTTCTCCTGATCGGTCCGCGCGCCCGCCGAGACCCGGGCGTGGTAGCGCTGGTCCACCAGCAGGCGGGGCAGGGTGTCGGAGTTCAGCTCCACGTGCCACAGGCCGCCCAGGCCCTCGCGCACATAGACGTCGGGGGCCACCGGCTGGCTGGGCTCGCCGCCGAAGGCCGCGCCGGGCCGGGGCGTCAGCGCCCGCAGCTCGGAGATCATGTCCTTCAGGTCTTCGTCGTCGACCCCGCAGGCCTTGCGCAGGGCCGCCAGATCGCGCTTGGCCAGCAGGTCGAGATTGTCCAGCAGGGCCACCATGGCCGGGTCGCAGCGGTCACGTTCCTTCAGCTGCAGCATCAGGCATTCGCGCACATCGCGGGCGAAGACCCCGATCGGCTCGAACCGCTGCAGCATCCGCAGCACGTCTTCCAGGAAGGTGAGGTCGCAGCCCAGCCGCCCGGCGGTCTCGGCCATGTCCACCCGCAGGTAGCCGCCCTCGTCGACGCTATCGACCAGAACCGTGGCCGCGGCATACTCAATGCCGCCGAAGCCCGAGACCATCAGCTGGTCATAGAGGTGCTCGGCCAGGGTCTTCTCGCGGGTCAGGCGTTGTTCGAAGTCGTCTGAGTCCTCGAAGGAGCCGCCCTTGCCGGCGCGGGACCAGTCGACGGCCCCGCCCGCGTCACCGGCGCCCTCGGCGTCCCCAGTGTTGCGCTCCCCCGGCGAGGCCTCCGCCTCATGGGTGACGTCCATGTGCGCCTCGGCCGCGCCCTCGGGAATATTGTCGGAGGCGAAGTCCTCGGCGTCGCGAGGACCGGCCTCGACATCAGGTTCGGAGTCGCGTTCGTCGCGCTGGAGCAGCGGATTGCGCTCCAGTTCGCCTTCGACATAGGTCTCCAACTCCATGTTGGAGAGCTGCAACAGCTTGATGGCCTGCTGCAGCTGGGGGGTGATCACCAACCCCTGGCCTTGCCGCATCTCTAAACGCGCGCCGAGCGCCAAAATCGCCTCCTGGCCTGTTTCTTGCTGGACAGGCTAGGCGCGCAATCACGAGCGATTGGTTAACCGCGCCGCGACCTTTTGGTTAACCATGATTTTTATCCCCCATTCTGGGGGTTTCGGCGCGCAGCGCCCGACAAAGCGCGCGACGCGATCAGCCGAAGCGTTCGCCCAGATAGACGCGGCGGACTTCCGGATCGTCGACGATCTCCGACGGTGTGCCCTCGAACAGCACCTCGCCCGCATGGATGATCGCGGCGCGGTCGATGATGTCCAGGGTCTCGCGGACATTGTGGTCGGTGATCAGGATGCCGATGCCTCGGCTCTTCAGGAAGGCGATCACCTCACGGATGTCGGAGATGGCCAGGGGATCGATGCCGGCGAAGGGTTCGTCCAGCAGCATGAAGGAGGGTTCGCTGGCCAGGGCGCGGGCGATTTCAACGCGACGGCGTTCCCCGCCCGACAGCGAGATGGCCGGAGCCTTGCGCAGGTGTTCGATGTGCAGGTCGGTGAGCAGCTGGGTGACCGTGGCGCGCGCCTCGGACATGTCCTTGGCGCGCAACTCCACCACCGCCATGACGTTTTCTTCCACCGTCATGCCCCGGAAGATCGAGGTTTCCTGCGGCAGGTAGCCGACCCCCATGCGGGCACGCTGGTACATGGGCTGGGCGGTGATGTTCTCGCCGTCCAGATAGATCGCGCCGTAGTCGACGGGGATCAGGCCGGTGATCATGTAGAAGCAGGTGGTCTTGCCGGCGCCGTTGGGGCCCAGCAGGCCCACGACCTCGCCGCGGCGCAGGCTGATGGTCACGCCCTTCACCACCGGGCGGCCACGGAAGGACTTGCCGACATTATCGACCACCAGCCCTTCGCCGGCGAGACCGGGGAGAGCTTCGAAGTTTTCGGGCTTCACCCTAGCGCCGCGCGGCGGGCTGTCCCGCCTGTTGCCTGGGATAGAGCACGGTGCGAACGCGGCCGGGCTTGTTGCGCCCCTTCACGCCGCTCTTCATCTGGGCGTCCCCGGTGGCGACCTTGATCACCAGCTTGGAACCGCGCAGCACATTCTGGCCCTGGACGGCCACGACATCGCCGGTGATCGTGATGGTGTCGGCGGCCGCATCATAGACCGCCGCATCGCCGCGCACCCGCTGCTGAGGAGTGACGTAGTAGACCGAGCCGTTGGCTTCCATGCGGTCGAGCTGGTTGCCGCAGGCCGCGCCGGCCTGGCCGGTCCCGCCCGGCTTGGCCGAGGGATTGGGCTTGTAATAGATCTTCAGGATGTCGGCCCGCAGACGCACAGTGTCCTGCAGCGCCTCGGCCCCGCCGGAATAGGTGGCCAGGCACTGGGCGTTGATCACCTCCAGCTCATCGGCGGTGATGTCCACCGGGGCGTCGGAGTTCTGCGCCAGTTGCGCCGCCGCCGGACCGGCCGCGATCAACCCGCAGGCGAATGCGCCCACCGCCCACTGCTTCATTTTCGCTAGCCTGATCATGCCCATGCTACCTGGAAGCCTAGTGTGACTCGACGCGCGTGTGTACGCCGCCCTTGAACACCATGCGTTCACCCTTGTCGTACACGCCATAGGACTTCGCGATGATTTCTCCAAGCGCGCCGGCTCCCTTGATCTCGCCCGCGCCTTCGAGTTCTCCGGTCGCGGTATTGAAGATGGAGGTGGCGGTGGTGAAATTCACGTCCCCACCGTTCAATTTCACACCGCCCTCAAGATTCAGCACCCGCTTGTCCTCGCGATAGACCCCGGCCTTGGCCGAGATGCGGGTGGGCCGAGGCCCCTCCTCGTCGAGGATCAGCATGGGGGTGTCGAGCATGACCCGCTGATAGTCCTTGGGATCGCGCACCGCGGTCTTGGCCGTCAGGACAAAGGCGCGGCCCTTGTCGTCGCGGCCGAGGAAGCGGGGATTGACCAACTGGATGGGGGCGTCGGCGTCCTGGGGCTTGTCCTTGGCGCCGGCCAGGGTGCTCTGGATCACGAAGCCCACCATCACCAGCAGGATCAGGCTGATCGCCGCCGGGAGGATCAGCCTCAGCCGGTGGACCAGGCGCGACCGCTTCCGCCAGCGCTCAAAATCGGCGCTGTACGGAGTGTGGCTCTGGTCGGCGAAGGCGGCGGTCACCCGGCCCTCACATGTGGGCGAAGATGTCGACCTCTTCCCAGCCGGCCACATCGAGCAGGGCGCGGTGAGGCAGGAAGTCGAAGCAGGCGCGCGCCAGGTGGTCGCGACCCTCGCGCACCAGCATGGCGTCCAGGCGGTCGCGCAGGGCGTGCAGGTGCAGGACGTCGGAGGCCGCGTAGGCGATCTGTTCGTCACTGAGCTTGGCGGCGCCCCAGTCGGAACTCTGCTGGGCCTTGGACATGTCGATACCGGCCAGCTCCTTGGACACGTCCTTCAGGCCGTGGCGGTCGGTATAGGTCCGGGCCAGCTTCGACGCGATCTTGGTGCAGTAGACCGGGGCCGTGACCACGCCGAGGTGCAGGTAGAACATGGCGATGTCGAAGCGGCCGAAGTGGAAGATCTTCGTGACCGCCGGATCGATCATCAACGCCTTGAGATTTGGCGCGTCATAGGTGGAGCGGTCCAGCTGGACGAGATGGGCGTCGCCCTTGCCGTCCGAGATCTGCACCACGCAGAGCGGGTCGCGGCCGAGCCGCAGGCCCATGGTCTCGGAATCCACCGCGACCGAGGTCGCGCCGGCGAAGGCGCCCTTGGGTAAATCGCCGATGTGCAGATGATTCGCCAAGGTCGCCTCGCTCCGGCGCAAACTAGATCCTCTTCCATATAGGGAGAGGGATGGTGCCCAGGAAAGGACTCGAACCTTCACGGCCGTTAAGCCACTGGCACCTGAAGCCAGCGCGTCTACCAATTCCGCCACCTGGGCCCGATCCACCGGATCGCGCGAGGGGGGTTCCTTAGGGCGCCGCCTAGGCCCGGTCAACGCCCCGCTTCACCTTCCTATCAAGTCGCATTGCGGCGCGGGGTTGGTTCGTCTATCGCAAGCCCTCCAAGAGCCACTTAAATCCGGTCGAAACTCCATGCAGGATCTGGTCACCGTCTTCGGCGGTTCGGGCTTCGTCGGCGCCCAAGTCGTCCGCGCGCTCGCCAAGCAGGGCTGGCGGGTGCGGGTCGCCGTGCGCCAGCCGCATCTCGCCTACAAGATGCGCCTGCTGGGCGATGTCGGCCAGATCGAGGTGGTGCAGGCCAATATCCGCAACGAGGCCTCCATCCGCCGCGCGGTCGAGGGCGCCCATGCCGTGGTGAACGCCGTGGGCGTGCTCCACGAGACCGGCCGCCAGAAATTCCAGAGCATCCACGCCATGGGCGCACGCAACGTGGCGGCGGTTTCCAAGGCGGCAGGCGTCGCGCGCCTGGTGCAGATTTCCGCCCTCGGCGCGGACGCTCAGTCGGGTGCGAAATATGCGCGGACCAAGGCCATGGGCGAGGATGCGGTGCGCGAGGCCTTCCCCAGCGCGGTCATCGTGCGGCCGTCGGTGGTGTTCGGACCAGACGACCACTTCTTCAACAAGTTCGCCGAACTGGCGGTTATCAGCCCGGTCCTGCCGCTGATCGGCGGCGGCGAAGGCAAGCTGCAGCCGGTCTTCGTGGGCGACGTGGCCAAGGCGGTCGTCGCCTGCGTCACCGATCCCGCCTGCACTGGCCAGACCTATGAGTTGGGTGGCCCGCGGGCCTATAGCTTCCGCGAACTGATGGAGCTGGTGGTGGCCGAGACCGGCCGCAAGCGGTTCCTGGTCCCCCTGCCCTTCCCGGTCGCCGCCCTGATGGGCAAGGCCTTCGAGCTCCTGGCCCTGACGCCGTGGGCCCCGCCGCTGACCGAGGACCAGGTCGAACTGCTGAAGTCCGACAACGTGGTGTCGCGCGCCAGGCCCGGCCTGGCTGAGCTTGGGATCGAGGCCACCGCCGTCGAGGGGATCGTCCCGGCCTACCTCTACCGCTTCCGCAAGGGCGGCCAGTATGCCGACGAGGTCGAGCGGCTGACCGCCGTCGCCTGAGCGTTCGTTCCACTCCAAAGGGGAGGTGTGCGCGTGCCCGAGATCCAAGCCGCATGGCCGCGAAAGACCCGCGAACTGCATAACCATCATATGAATTCCACGGTCTGGAACGACTTCGCGTTCCGGGACGACGACGTCATCGTGGCGACCTACGCCAAGTCCGGCACCACCTGGACCCAGCAGATCGTCGGCCAGCTGATCCACGGTGGGCGCGAGGACATCGCCATGCACGAGCTGTCGCCGTGGCTGGACCTGCGCATCATGCCGCCGGAGGCCATCGCCGCCGTGGCGGCCCAGCCGCACCGGCGGGTGATGAAGACTCACCTGCCGGTGGACGCCTTGGTGTTCTCGCCGAGGGCCAAATACCTCTATATCGGCCGTGACGGACGCGACGTGCTTTGGAGCCTCCACAATCACCACGCCCACGGCAACGAGCTGTTCTTCGGCGCGCTGAACGACACGCCGGGCCGGGTGGGGCCGCCCCTGCCGCCCGCCGATCCGGACATCCGCAGCTACTTCAACACCTGGTTGGCGCAGGACGGTTATCCGTTCTGGTCGTTCTGGGACAGTATCACCAGCTGGTGGGCGATCCGTGACCTGCCCAATGTGAAGCTGGTGCACTTCGACGCCCTGAAGGCCGACCTGGCCGGCGAGATGAAGTCCATCGCCGATTTCCTGGAGGTGGATATCCCCGCCGCGCAGTGGCCCGACGTGGTGGCCCATTGCACCTTCGACTACATGAAGGCCAATGCCGAGAAGGTGGCGCCCCTGGGCGGGGCCCTGTTCGAGGGCGGCGCCTCCACCTTCATCAACAAGGGGACCAACGGCCGCTGGCGCGATGTGCTGTCGGCGCAGGAAAGCGCCGCCTATGAGGCCATGGCGCTGGAAAAGCTCGGCCCCGACTGCGCCCGCTGGCTGGCGACCGGCGCCTAAAGGCCCGCCATCCCGAGCCACACCAGGCCGCCCACGCCCACCACGATCCGCCACCAGGCGAAGGGGGCGAAGCCGTGGCGGCCGACGAAGTCCACCAGGGCGCGGACGACGATGAAGCCGACGATGAAGCTGACCGCGAAACCGAGCGCGATGATTCCCGCCTGGTCCATGCTTAGCGCGTCCTTGTTCTTGTAGAGGTCGACGGCGAAGGCGCCGGCCATGGTGGGGATGGCCAGGAAGAAGGAGAACTCGGCAGCCGCCTTCTTCTCCACTCGCATCAGCATTGAGCCGACGATGGTGGCGCCCGAGCGGGAGACGCCGGGGATCAGGGCCATGGTCTGAAAGAGGCCCACCACAAGCGAGGTCTTCCAGGTGAGCTTCATGGCGTCCTCCTCGCGTGGCGCAGGCGCCCAACGATCAACGGCCAGCAGCAGCACCCCGCCAATGACCAGCGACCAGCAGATCAGTCGGGGGCTCTCGAACAGGACCTCCTTGATCACGTCGTGCAGGGCGAGGCCCAGGACCGCGCCAGGAATGAAGGCGATCAGCACCGACAGCGCGAACCAGCGCGCCTCGGCGCTGGTGGGCAAGCCGATCAGCACCTTCCACAACTTGCCGAAATAGAGCGCCACCACCGCCAGGATGGCGCCCAACTGGATCAGCACCGCGAAGGTGTCCCAGAAGCCGCTTGGCAGGCCCAACAGTCCCTTGGTCAGCAGCAGGTGTCCCGTGGAGGAGACCGGGATGAACTCGGTCACGCCCTCGACGATGCCCAGGATGATGGCGGCGATCCAATCGGACATGCGGGCGGCTTTCGGCAAAGGATGAAGTGCAGGTAAGGGGCGTGAACAGGGTAAATTTCAGGTTCATCCCTTTTGTGGACTATTATAGCCCTGGAACGGACAACCCGTCGCTCAAACGCCAGGAATCTCCGCTATATCATCCTGTTTTTAGACTATCTTGTTTCGAGGGCATCAAAAGGCGCGTAAATGCCTGTCGCCCACGAGGGGCGGGGGACCGGCCATGGCCGAGCGAATGCTGAAGTTCACGACCGTGGAGCGGACCACGCCGGCCAAGCGGGCGGCGGGCGCGCGCGCCGGCGACTTCCACGAGATCTATGCCGACTTCATCGACGCCAAGGCCAGCGAGCAGGCCTCCCGCTGCTCCCAGTGCGGGATCCCCTTCTGTCAGACCCATTGCCCGTTGCACAACAACATCCCCGACTGGCTGCGGATGACCGCCGAAGGGCGGCTGGAGGAGGCCTACCAGCTTTCCCAGGCCACCAATTCCATGCCGGAGATCTGCGGCCGCATCTGCCCGCAGGACCGCCTGTGCGAGGGATCCTGCACCATCGAGCAGTCAGGCCACGGCACCGTCACCATTGGCGCCGTCGAGCGCTACCTGACCGACAAGGCCTGGGAGGAGGGCTGGGTCCAGCCCCTCGCCCCAGGCGCGGACCGCGGCCAGTCGGTGGGGATCATCGGGGCGGGCCCGGCCGGCCTGGCCGCCGCCGAGCGCCTGCGGGAATTGGGCTACGGCGTCACCGTCTATGACCGCCACGACCGGGCCGGCGGCCTGCTGATCTACGGCATCCCCAGCTTCAAGCTGGAGAAGGACGTGGTGATGAGGCGCACCCAGCGGCTGGCCGACGGCGGGGTCGAGTTCCGGTTGAAGTTCGAGGTCGGGGTCGACGCCACCCTCGATGACCTGCGCGACAGGCACCACAGCGTGCTGATCGCCACGGGGGTCTATGCCGATCGCGATCTTGTGGTCCCCGGCGCGGGCTCGGCGGGGGTGACGCCGGCCCTGGACTACCTGATCGCCTCGAACCGGGCGGGCCTCGGCGACGACGTGCCGTCGTTCGCCTCGGGCCAACTGCACGCCAAGGGCCGCGACGTGGTGGTGGTGGGCGGCGGCGACACGGCCATGGATTGTGTGCGGACCGCCGTGCGCCAGGGGGCCAAGTCGGTGACCTGCCTCTACCGCCGCGACCGCGCCAACATGCCGGGCTCGGCCCGCGAGGTGGCCCATGCCGAGGAGGAGGGCGTGGTCTTCGAATGGCTGGCCGCACCCCGCGCAGTGCTGGGCGAGGCCGACAGGGCTACGGGGGTCCGCGCCGCGCGCATGCGCCTGGGGGCGCCGGACGCGACCGGCCGCGCCGCCCCCGAGGAGATCGAAGGCGCCGACTTCGAATCGCCTGCCGACCTGGTGATCAAGGCGCTCGGCTTCGACCCCGAGGACCTGCCGCGGGCTTTCGCCGCTCCGGACCTGGCGGTCAGCCGCTGGGGCACGGTGAAAGCCGACTTCCGCACCTTGATGACCAACCTGCCGGGCGTGTTCGCGGCCGGCGACATCGCGCGTGGCGCCTCCCTGGTGGTCTGGGCGATCAAGGACGGTCGCGACGCCGCCGACGCCATTCACCGCTATCTGACGGAACCCGCGCTCGTCGCGGCGGAGTGAAGACCATGAGCCAATTTCCAAAGTGGGGGGCAGCCGATACGGCGCGCTTTATCTCCAACCGCCAACGCCTCATCGACGGCCACGCCTATGACCCCGACTCGGAGCGGGACGCCTGCGGCGTGGGCCTGGTCTGCGCCCTGGACGGCCAGCCTCGCCGCGAGGTGGTGGAACTGGCGATCCGGGCGCTGAAGAGCGTCTGGCACCGGGGCGCCATCGACGCCGACGGCAAGACCGGCGACGGGGCCGGCGTGCTGGTCTCGGTTCCGCAAGACTTCTTCGCCGACCAGGTGAAGCGCACGGGACACAAGCTGCGTCCCGGCCCCATCGCCGTGGGCCAGGTCTTCCTGCCGCGCAACGATCTCAACGCCCAGGAGGCGGCCCGCACCATCGTCGAGGCCGAGGCCCTGCGGTTCGGCTTCTACATCTATGGCTGGCGGCAGGTGCCGACCGACACCCGCGTCATCGGCGAAAAGGCCAGCGCCACCCGCCCCGAAATTGAGCAGATCATGCTGGCAGGCCCCACCGGCCTGGAGGGCGAGGCGCTCGAACGCGCGCTGTTTCTGTGCCGCAAGCGCATCGAGAAGCGCGTGGGCCAGGCCGGCATCCAGCAATTCTACCTGTGCTCGCTGTCGGCCCGGTCGCTGATCTACAAGGGCATGTTCCTGGCCGAGCATATCGACGCCTTCTATCCCGACCTGACCGACGAACGGTTCACGGCGGCGGTTGCGATCTTCCACCAGCGCTATTCCACCAACACCTTCCCGGAATGGCGGCTGGCCCAGCCCTTCCGGATGCTGGCGCACAATGGCGAGATCAACACCAGGAAGGGCAACCTGAACTGGATGAAGAGCCACGAGATCCGCATGGCCGCCGACGCCTTCGGCGACTTCGGGGACGATGTGAAGCCGGTGATCCAGGACCCCAGCGGCTCGGATTCCATGGCGCTGGACAACACCTTCGAGGTTCTCGTGCGGGCCGGCCGCGACGCGCCCATGGCCAAGGCCCTGCTGATCCCAGAGGCCTGGGCGCACAGGACCGACGCGCAGATCAGCCCGGCGCACAAGGCGCTCTACGCCTATTGCAACGCGGTGATGGAGCCCTGGGACGGGCCCGCCGCGATCTGCGCCACCGACGGCCGCTGGGTGGGGGCCGGCAAGGACCGCAACGGCCTGAGGCCCCTGCGGGTGACCTATACCGACGACGGGCTGCTGATCATGGGCTCGGAGGCCGGCATGTGCCGGGTCGAAGAGGCCCGCATCGTGCGCAAGGCCCACATCCAGCCCGGCCGCATGGTGGCTGTCGATCTGCTTGAAGGCCGCCTCTACGAGGAGGACGAAATCATCGACCGCCTGGCCGCCCAGCATCCCTACGACCAGTGGCTGGGCAACATGGTGGACCTGGAGGCGCAGATCGCGCCGGGCCCCGAGCCCCGCGCCTATGGCCGCGAGGAGCTGACGCGCCGCCAGGCCGCAGCCGGGATGAGCCTGGAGGACCTGGAGCTGCTGCTGGCCCCGATGATCGAGGACGGCAAGGAGGCGGTGGGGTCCATGGGGGACGACGCGCCGCTGGCGGTGCTGAGCAACCAGTACCGGCCACTCTCTCACTTCTTCCGGCAGAACTTCAGCCAGGTCACCAATCCGCCGATCGATTCGCTTCGCGAGACCGGTGTCATGAGCCTGAAGACCCGGTTCAAGAACCTCGGCAACATTCTGGCCCAGGACGAGGCCCAGACCGACGTCTTCGTGCTGGAAAGCCCGGTCCTCACAACCGGCATGTACCAACGGATCATGGGCTTCATCGGCGAGACGTCGGTGGCCAGCATCGACTGCACCATGTCGATCCCGGCCGATGAAGCGCGGCCCGGCGACGCGCTGCGGGCCAATCTCGACCGCATCCGCGCCGAGGCCGAGGACGCCGCCCTGCGCGGCTGCGCCACCATCGTGCTGACCGACGAGGCCTCTGGGCCGGGGCGGGTCGGCCTGCCGATGATCCTTGCCACGGGCGGGGTCCACGCCTGGCTGGTGGCCAAGGGTCTGCGCTCCTACGTCTCGATCATCGTGCGGTCCGCGGAGTGCCTGGACACCCACTATTTCGCGGTTCTGGTGGGGGGCGGCGCCACGGCGGTGAACGCCTATCTGGCCCAGGAGAGCTTCCAGGACCGACTGGAACGTGGCCTGGCCGGAGACCTGACGCTCCACGACGTCTGCCGGAACTTCAAGCACGCCATCGAGGGCGGCCTGCTGAAGATCATCGCCAAGATGGGGATCGCGGTGATCTCCTCCTATCGCGGCGGCTACAACTTCGAGGCCGTGGGCCTGTCCCGCGCCCTGGTGGCCGAGTTCTTCCCCGGCATGCCCTCGCGCATCTCCGGCATCGGCCTGGCGGGGCTAGAGGCGAAGGCTGTGGAAGCACATCGCCGCGCCTGGGACCTTGGCGCCGTCAGCCTGCCGGTGGGCGGGCTCTACAAGGCGCGCGCCGCCGGCGAGAGCCACGCCTTCGAGGCGCGCATGATCCACACCCTGCAGGCGGCCTGCAACACCGGCGACTATGCCGCCTACCAGCGGTTCTCGGCGGGGATGCGCACCCAGCCCACCATCCAACTGCGCGACCTGCTGGACTGGCGGAGCGGGCAGCGGCCTGTGGCCCTGGACGAGGTGGAAAGCGTCAACGAGATCAGGAAGCGCTTCCTGACGCCCGGCATGAGCATGGGGGCGCTGAGCCCCGAGGCGCACGGGGTGCTGAACATCGCCATGAACCGGATCGGGGCCAAGAGCGTCTCCGGCGAGGGCGGTGAGGACTCGGCCCGCTACAAGCCCCTGCCCAACGGCGACAACCCCAACTCGGCGGTCAAGCAGATCGCCTCGGGACGGTTCGGCGTGACGGCGGAATATCTCAACCAGTGCCGCGAGATCGAGATCAAGGTCAGCCAGGGCGCCAAGCCCGGCGAGGGCGGGCAACTGCCCGGCTTCAAGGTGACGGAGCTGATCGCGCGGCTGCGACACGCGACGCCCGGCGTCATGCTCATCAGCCCGCCGCCGCACCACGACATCTATTCCATCGAGGACCTGGCCCAGCTCATCTACGACCTGAAGCAGATCAACCCCACGGCGCGGGTCTGCGTGAAGCTGGTGGCCATGACCGGCATCGGGGCGATCGCTGCGGGTGTCGCCAAGGCCAAGGCCGATGTGATCCTGATCTCCGGCAATGTCGGCGGCACCGGGGCCTCGCCCCAGACCTCCATCAAGTACGCCGGCGGGCCCTGGGAGATGGGGCTCAGCGAAGCCAACCAGGTCCTGACCCTGAACAATCTGCGCCACTCGGTGCGGCTACGGGCCGACGGCGGCATGCGGACCGGGCGCGACGTGGTGATCGCCGCCATGTTGGGTGCGGAAGAATTCGGGATTGGAACAGCGAGCCTGATCGCCATGGGCTGCATCATGGTGCGCCAGTGCCATTCCAACACCTGCCCAGTGGGGGTCTGCACCCAGGACGAGGCCCTACGGGAGAAGTTCAGCGGCAGCCCAGAGAAGGTGATCAACCTCTTCACCTTCATCGCCGAGGAGGTGCGCGAGATTCTCGCCTCGCTGGGCTTCAAGTCGATTCAGGAGATCGTCGGCCGTACCGACCTGCTGCAGCAGGTCTCCCGCGGCGGCGAGCATCTGGACGACCTCGACCTCAACCCGCTGCTGGTGATGGCCGATCCGGGGGCGAACCCGCGCTATTGCGTGGTGGAGGGCCGCAATGAGGTGCCCGACACCCTGGACGCTCAGATCGTCCGTGACGCCGCGCCCCTGCTGGAGCGGGGCGAGAAGATGCAACTGACCTATACGGTGCGGAACACGGCGCGCGCCATCGGCTCGCGGACCTCGTCGCACATCGTGCGGCGGTTCGGGATGACCGGCTTGCCCGCCGGGCACCTCACCGTGCAGCTCAAGGGTTCAGCGGGGCAGAGCCTGGGAGCCTTCGCGGTCCAAGGCCTGCGCATCGAGCTGACCGGGGAGGCCAACGACTATGTCGGCAAGGGCCTTTCGGGGGCGACCATCATCCTGCGCCCGTCACCGCACCTGGCTGCGCCGGAAGCCAACGCCATCCTCGGCAACACCGTGCTTTATGGGGCGACCTCGGGACGGCTGTTCGCGGCGGGTCTGGCGGGGGAACGGTTCGGGGTGAGGAACTCCGGGGCCGTGACGGTGGTGGAGGGCTGCGGCGCCAACGGTCTGGAATACATGACCGGCGGACGGGCGGTGATCCTGGGGCCGGTAGGCTTCAACTTCGCCGCCGGCATGACCGGCGGCATGGCCTATGTGCTCGACCTGCACGACCGCTTCCTGACCCACCTCAATACCGACAGCGTGGTGGTGCAGCGGATCGGGACCCGGGCCTGGGAGGCCGAGCTGCGGGACCTGGTGGAAGAGCATGCCCGGGAGACCGGGTCGGTGTACGCCACCGGCATCCTGCGCGACTGGGACCGGCTCCTGGGCAAGTTCTGGCAGGTCGTGCCCAAGGAGATGGTCCACCGCCTCGACAAGCCGCTGGCCGAGGAAGAGGCGGTGCATCACCGGGCGTGAGGGCCAAAGGTCAGCTCCTCCTCGCCCCTTTAGGGGGAGAGGAGGTGGGGCGGCGCAGCTCTAGGACACCTCGACCCCCACATACCTAGCCCGCGGCCGGATCAGCGCCCCGGTCTGGCCCTGTTCGATGGCGTGGGCGATCCAGCCGGCGCAACGGGCGGTGGCAAAGAGGGCGAAGGGGGCGTCCGTGGGCAGCTTGAGGGCGTCGGACATGGCCACCAGGGCGAAGTCGATATTGGGCTGCAGGCCGGTGATGTCCTCCGCGGCGGCGCGCAGGCTGGCCATCTCCGGCGTGAGCGTGAAACGGTCCAGCAGGGCGGCGGCGCGGGGGTCGCGGTCGGGATAGAGCTGATGGCCGAAGCCCGGCAGCAGCCGGTCCTCGGCCAGACGTGCGGCGATCACAGTGCGGACGCCGCCCTGCGCAGCTTCGGCCGCGAAGCCCCGGATCGCCGCCGGCGCCCCGCCGTGGCGCGGGCCTGAAAGGGTGGCGAGACCCGCCAGGGCGGCGGCGGCCAGGGACGCCCCGGTGGATGCGGCCACCCGGGCGGCGAAGGCCGAGGGGTTGAGTTCGTGGTCGGCCAACAGCACCAGAACCCGGCGCACCAGGTCAGCGCCCGGCCCTCCGGGACCGAGCCCCCAGGCGAAGGCCAGGCGGTTATGGATCGCCCCGCCGCCCACCTCGCCGGCGATGGCGTCGGTGAGCACGTCCAGCAGAGTCGCGGCCTCAACAGCCAGGGCCAGAGGATGACGGCCGAGGGCCGGCGCATCCACTCCGGCGCGGGCGGCCAGGGCCAGGAAGGCGCGGCCGGTCATGTCCGCCCCCTCCGGCGGCTGGGGCCGGTCGGTACGCTTCAGAGCCGCGCCGTGACCGCCCCGCAGCAGACGGGCGACGGATTCGAGCGTCTCGGTCTCCGCCAGTTCGACGGCGTCGCGGCCGCGATAGAATAGCCGGCCCTGGGAAATGGTGGTGATGGCCGAGACCAGGACCGGCTCGCCCCAGGCGATGGCGCCGGCCGCCACCTCCGAGGCCTTGCGGCTGCGGGTCTTGCGCAGAACCAGCGCCGTGATGTCCGCCGACCGATAGAGGCTGCGGCGTGGATCGCGAGGGTCGATCCGGGTCTGGACCCGGCCCCGGCTGACATAGGCGTACAGGGTCTGCGGCCGGACGCCGAGCCGCTCGCGGGCCTCGTCGGCGCCGATCCAGTCGTTGGTCTTGGTTTGCGGCATCACATATTGATTATGTTGATCAAGATTGACGGGCTTAGCTTGGCGGCAAATATCGCCCTTAGCAAGTTTGCAAAAGGAGCCCTCCCATGTCGGACGGACTTGAAGACGTCGTCGCCGCCCACACCGTGATGTCCGACGTGGACGGCGCGGCCGGTCGGTTGATCATTCGCGGCCGGTCGCTGGACGAGCTGGCGGGCCGCACCAGCTTCGAGGAGGTCACCCGCCTGCTCTGGGACGGGTTCTTCGACCACCTGCCCGCCGACCTGGCCGGCCCCCTGGCCGCCGCCCGGGCCGAGGTGTTCGCCGAGGTGTCGGCCATGGATACCGGTATCCTGGCGCTTTCCCCCATCGAGGCGATGCGGGCGTTGACCGCCCGGCTGTCGGACGGAGACGACCTGGCTGTGGCCCTGCGCCTGCTGGCTGCGCCGGCCGTTTTCACCGCCGCCGTGGTGCGGGGCCAGGCCGGCGAGGCGCCGATCGCGCCAGACACCTCGCTCGGCCACGCCGCCGATATCCTGCGCATGCTGGGCAAGGCGCCTGACCCGGCGCAGGCCGAAGCCCTGGACTCCTATCTGGTGACGGTGAGCGACCACGGGCTGAACGCCTCGACCTTCGCCGCCCGAGTGGTGGCCTCGACACGGGCCGGGCTGGGCTCAGCGGTGCTGGCCGGGATCAGCGCCCTGAAGGGTCCGCTGCACGGCGGGGCGCCGGGGCCGATCATCGACATGCTGGACGGTATCGGCGGCACGGAGAACGCCCGGCCCTGGATCGAGGCGGCGCTGGCCCGCGGCGACCGGCTGATGGGCTTCGGCCACCGGGTCTACCGGGTCCGCGACCCCCGCGCCGACGCCCTGAAGGGGGCCATCCGCCGGATGGGCGCCCGGGCCGGGCGACTGGAATTCGCCGAGGCTGTGGAGCGCGCAGTGCTGGAGATCCTCAAGGCCCACAAGCCCGACCGGAGCCTGGACACGAATGTGGAGTTCTACACCGCCCTGCTGCTGGAGGCCCTGGCCTTCCCGCCGTCGGCCTTCACCTGCGTCTTCGCCATGGGCCGTACCGCAGGCTGGATCGCCCATGCCCGCGAGCAGTTGGCCGGCGGCCGCCTGATCCGGCCACAGTCGGTCTATGTGGGGCCGACGCCCAAGGTCGCCGCCTGATCTGAGAGTCGTTTGCGCTGGGGTGAGGCGCGGAGCCGCACTAGATAGGCGTCATGCGCTCCGCCCCAGGCCTCGACCCCAAGACCGCCGCCGCCCTCACCCGGCGCATCACCCTGCTGTCGGTGGCGACGGCCGGCGTGCTGGTGGTGATCAAGACCGCGGTCTGGCTGATCTCCGGCTCTGTGGCCTTGCTGGCCTCGGCGGCGGACTCGGGATTGGATTTGATCGCCAGCCTGGTGACCTTCTACGCCGTCCGCTACGCCCAGGCCCCGCCGGACGCCGAGCACCGGTTCGGACACGGCAAGGCCGAGGCCTTCGCCAGCCTGGTGCAGGCGGGCCTGGTCTTCGCCTCCGCCGCCCTGATCGGCCAGGAAGCGATCACCCACATCCTGCATCCCACCCCGGTGGCCAACGAGGGTTGGGCGGTGGCGGTGATGGCGATCTCCACGGCTCTGACCGTGCTGCTGATCCTCGCCCAAGGCCGGGTGTTGAAGCAGACAAGCTCGGTGGCGGTTTCCGGCGACCGCGCCCACTACCTCACCGACGTGGCCTCCAACCTGATCGCCCTGGCCGGCATCGGCGCCGCGGCATGGCTGGGTTGGCATAGCCTGGACGCCATCGCCGGCCTGATGGTCGCGGCCCTGCTGTTGTGGGCCGCCATCGGCGTGTTCCGCGAGGCTTCGGGCCAGCTGATGGACCACGAACTGCCCGAGGCCGACCGCGCGCGGATCATCGAGCTGGTGAGCGCGGACCCGCGCCTGAGCGACGTCCACCAACTGCGCACCCGGACCTCGGGCCCCTTCATCCACATGCAGATGCACGTGGATATCGACCCGGCCCTGACCCTGGAGGCCGCCCACCATCTGATCGTCGAGGCTGAGGGCCGCATCCTGGCGGAATTCCCGCACGCCGACATCCTGATCCACGCCGATCCCCGCGGCCGCGCCGAGCCGCACGGTGGGGCGTTTGCGGAGCCGGCGCAGTAAACGCGCCCTTAACGCCACCTATGGTAGGCCGCTCCAGTCCCCATGACCGACCGCATCCTGCACCATTTCCCCCTCGATCCCGCCTCGCGCCAGGTGCGTCTGGCGCTGGGGGAAAAGCGCCTGGCCTTCACGGAACAGACGGTGCGCTACTGGGAGCGGCCCAAGGAGTTGGTGAGCCTGAACGCCTCGGGCCTGACGCCCGTGTTGACCGAGGGCGACCTGGTGCTCTGCGAGAGCCGCGCGATTCTCGATCATCTGGAAGAGACCTATCCCGAACCCGCCCTGCTGGGCCGCGAACCCGGCGAACGGGCCGAGGCCAGGCGCCTGCTGCAATGGTTCGACCGCAAGTTCGACAACGAGGTCAACGGCTTCCTGCTGCACGAGAAGATGGAAAAGCGCCTGCTGCGGCTGGGCGCGCCGGACCTGTCGTCGCTGCGCCGGGGCCGTGAGGCCCTGCGCCATCATCTGGCCTATGT
>NZ_JBBKVV010000059.1:0-8584 GCF_037968635.1 Phenylobacterium sp. | reverse complement strand
GCCCGCCCCCGCTCCGAGTCCGCTGGTCCAGGCTGCTGCGCCGACGCCGACGCCGACGCCGGGCCTGGCGCCCAAGCCCGTCTAGGGCGCCTCGGGCTTCCAAGCCGCAGGCTTGCAGGCTGTCGCGCAGCAGTTAAGCTTCCCCATCGGCAAGGGAGCGCGGCATGGACCAGATGCTGTAACCGCTACGGAAGTACACCGACTTCAACGGACGCGCCCGTCGGTCGGAGTACTGGCTGTTCGCGCTCTTCGTCATCCTCGTACAGATCGCGGCGGGCGTGTTTTCCTGGTTCGCCGGCGGTGACTTGAGTCACGACGCCTTCGCGACGCCGGCCTCCGGCATCATCGCCCTGCTCTATTTCGGCTTCTGCCTTTACATCTTCGTGCCGTCTCTGGCGGTCAGCTTCCGCAGGCTGCACGACAGCGGCCGCACGGCCTGGTGGCTTCTCCTGGGCCTCGTGCCGGTCCTCGGGCAGCTGGTTGTGTTGATCTTCATGATCCTTGACGGCACGCCTGGCGACAACCGCTACGGTCCCGATCCCAAGACCGCGACACCCCCGAGCTCTCAGCTTGTGACATAGGCTCCGTCGCGGAGCATGGGCGCGATGGCGCTGGCCTCATGATCCAGGGCCAGGTCCACATCGATCTCGAAGCCGCGCTCGATCAGTTCGCGGCCTGACAGGCAGTCGCGGATAACAGTGTCGAGGTCCGGCCGCGCGCTGCGCCAGGCGTCGCGAGCGACGCGCGCCTCGGTTGTCATCTCACCGCCCAGAGCGTCGATGATGGCGCCGGCGCCGATCAGGTCCTCGATGGCCGGCCGCAGGGTGTCGCCGGGCCAACGTTCGCCTGCCGGGACCAGGCCGATGTCCCCTTGCCCGGCCAGGTCCCAGGCCTTGGCGGCCACCGCGCGAGCGTTACGCAGGCAACCCGCGAGAACAGGTGTCTCACCGCAGGCGAGGGACAGGCGCGACCCATTGGGTGATGGCAGCAACAGGCGATCGCCAGGGTTCAGGTCACGCAGGCTCGCAGGTGACAGGCTGAATTGGCCGCCGGCTGCGCGCTTGGGCGCCGCGGCCACCGCACCGACCTTCTCGGCGGCGATCCGCGCCGCCTCGTGGTCGCCGAGCGGGAACGGATAGATCAACGCGCCACGCCCCACAGCGATGTCCACTGCTGTCGAAAAGGACAGCACATCGACGATCACGAAGACCGAGACGTGGGGCCTCAGGGCCTCGATCCCTTCGCGCGCCCACTCACAGCGGATCATCGGCTCGACTCCTCGATTGGCGCGCGACGGGCGCCCAAACCGGCGGCCGCTTTCGGCTGTCGCGCACCTAGCCCTCGCGGGTGACCCCCACGCGCTGGGCCAGGGAAGCGCCCATGAAGCCGTCCAGATCGCCGTCTAACACCCCTTGGGTGTCGGAGGTCTCCACCTCGGTCCGCAGGTCCTTGACCATCTGATAGGGCTGCAGGACGTAGGAGCGGATCTGGTGGCCCCAGCCGATGTCGGTTTTCTGATCCTGCATCGCCTGGGCCTCGGCCTCGCGCTTCTGCAGCTCGATCTCGTAGAGCCGGGCGCGCAGCAGCTTCCAGGCTTCCTCACGGTTCTGGTGCTGCGAACGCCCGGCCTGGCAGGCCACGGCCACGCCGGTGGGGATGTGGGTCAGGCGCACGGCGGAGTCGGTCTTGTTGATGTGCTGGCCGCCGGAGCCCGAGGCCCGGTAGGTATCGGTGCGCACATCGGACGGGTTGATGTCGATCACGATGGTGTCGTCCACCACGGGATAGACCCAGACCGAGGCGAAGCTGGTGTGCCGCTTGGCCGCCGAATCAAAGGGTGAGATGCGAACCAAGCGGTGGACCCCCGCCTCGGTCTTCAGCCAGCCATAGGCGTTGTGGCCCTTGACCTGCAGGGTCACCGACTTGATCCCAGCCTGTTCGCCCGAAGTCTCCTCCAGGAAGTCGACGGTCATGCCGTGAGCGGTGGCCCAGCGGGTGTACATCCGCAGCAGCATGCCCGCCCAGTCGTTGGACTCGGTGCCCCCGGCTCCGGAATTGATTTCCATGAAGGCGTCGTTGCCGTCGGCCTCGCCCGAAAGCAGGGCCTCCAGTTCAGCACGGCCAGCGCGCTCCTTAAGGCCCTTGAGCTGCGCGCGCGCCTCGTCGAGCGAGGCTTCGTCACCCTCCTCGTCGGCCATCTCGGCATAGCCCACGGCGTCCACCAGATCGCGCTCGATGGACTGCACGGCCTCCACGCTGGCGGCCAGCTTGGCGCGCTCACGGGTAATGGCCTGGGCCGCCTCGGCGTTGTCCCAGAGGGTCGGATCCTCGACCCGGGCGTTCAGCTCATGAAGTTTTCGAAGGGCAGGTTCCCAGTCAAAGACGCCTCCTGAGCAGTTCAATCGACTGCTCGATGTCGGCCTTGGCAGCCTCAACATCCGCTCTCATGGAAAATTCCTTCGAAAGGTGAGCGGCGGGCAGTAGCGGTTTGCCCGCCCTAGTACAACCCGCTCATGTCATCCTGCTTCTTCGGCGGGGCCGGTGGAGCCGGCGCGCCGGTCGGTTGGCCATCGGGCCAGACCTGTTGATAGGGCTGGGGCCCCTCGCTCGGGCGATAGGCGTCGGTCGAAACCGCGACCTTGGGCTCGGTGCCCGGCTTGAAGGCCTCGCGGATCCCCCGAACCATGATGAACTTGGCGTTCTTGGGCGCCTTGAACTCGGTCTTGGGCAGGTCCTTGGTGGCCGCCATCATGAACTCGGTGAAGATCGGCACCGCCGCCGTAGTGCCGGTCTCGCCTTCGCCCAGACTGCGGTTATCGTCGAAGCCCACGAAGATGCCGGCGACGATCTGCGGCGTGAAACCGACAAACCAGGCGCTGCGGTACTCATTGGTCGTACCGGTCTTGCCGCCGACGGGGCGTCCCAGGACCGACGCGGACGTCGCCGTCCCCCGCTGGACCACGCCCTGGAGCATGGAGGTGATCTGGTAGGCGGTGATGGGATCCATGAGCTGCGCGCCACCTGGCGCGATGCGGGGACTTTCATCGCCATTGAAGCCCGCATCGCAGCGCGGGCAGTCGCGCTTGTCGGCGCGGAAGATGGTCTTGCCCTCGCGATCCTGCACCAGTTCGATCAGGTGCGGCTCGACCTTGCGGCCTCCGTTGACGAAGGAGGCGTAGGCGGCCGTGAGCTTGAACGGCGTCGTCTCGCCCGCGCCCAGGGCCATGGCCAGTACAGGCTCCATCTCGCGCACGACCCCCAGCTTGATGGCCATGTCGCTGATCTTTGACATCCCGACCCCTTGGGCCAGGCGGACGGTCATGGCGTTGCGCGACAGCTCCAGGCCCTTCCGCAGGGTCAGGGCGCCATAGTACTTCTTGTTGTAGTTCTCCGGCGTCCAGTCGGCCCCGGCCGCGCCCTTGAGCGTGATGGCGCTGTCCATGACGACACTGCCCGGCGTGTAGCCATTCTCCAGGGCCGCGGCGTAGACCAGCGGCTTGAAGGCCGAACCCGGCTGGCGCATCGCCTGGGTGGAGCGGTTGAAGTTGGAGAGCGAGAAAGAATAGCCGCCGACCATGGCCAGGACCCGCCCGGAGTTGGGCTCCATGGCCACCAGGGCGCCGTTCACGGCCGGCACTTGCTTAAGGTGATAGCCCGTCCCCTTCTCCACCGGCTCGACGAACACCAGGTCGCCGACGACCGGCACGCCACGGCCCGCTCGGGCCCAGGCGACGTCCTCGCTCACCAGAGCGCCGGTCGCGCCGCCCTCGGCCACCTGGATGCGGATGTTGGTGTTGGACGACTCCGTGACCACCGCCGGTTGCCAGGTGCGGCGCTCGGCGGGCACGGTCTTCTTCTTGGCCAGGGCTTCCCAGCCCGGCGCGATGGTCACGTGGCCCCAGGCCCCGCGCCAGCCATGGCGGCGGTCATACTGTTCCAGGCCATGCATCAGCGCGACCCGGGCCGCCGTCTGCATGTCAGGATCCAGGGTGGTGCGCATATAGTAGCCACCCTCGTTCAGCCTTTGGCCGAGGGTGGCCAATCCGCGGCGGCGGACCTCCTCCACGAAGAAGTCGGCGTCGCGGTACTTGGCGCGGCTGGGGGCTTTTTGGACCTTCAGGTCTTCCTTCAAGGCGCTATCGGCGTCGACCCGGCTGACCCAGCCGAGGTCGGCCATCTGGCCGATGATCCAGTTGCGCCGGGCGGTGGCGTTCGCCTTGCGCCGGATCGGATGATAATTGTCCGGGCCCTTGGGAAGCGCCGCCAGATAGGCGCACTCGGCCAGGGTGAGGTCGGAAATCGACTTGCCGAAATAGTTATAGGCGGCCGCGCCAACGCCGTACGAGCGGTAGCCCAGCCAGATTTCGTTCAGATAAAGCTCAAGGATCTGCTCCTTGTTCAGCGTCTGCTCCAGGCGCCGGGCGAGGATCGCCTCCTTCAGCTTCCGTCCCACCGTGGCGTCGCTGGTCAGCAGAACGTTCTTGGCCACCTGCTGGGTGATCGTTGAGCCGCCTTCGAGGCGCTTGCCGCGGGCGGCGTTCAGCACGTTACGCATCATGGCCCGGGTCAGGCCCATGGCGTCCACGCCGGAGTGTTGGAAGAAGTTGCGGTCCTCCGCCGCCAGGAAGGCCTGGGCAAGCTGCGGCGGGATGTTGTCGTAGGGAACGAAGATTCGGCGTTCGCGGGAGAACTCGCCGATCAGGGTGCCGTCCCAGGCATAGGCGCGGGTGGCGGTAGGCGGACGATAGTCCACCAGGTCCCCGGCGTCGGGCATGTCATGAAACAGCCAAGCGGCGTAGATGGCGATGGCGAACCCAGCCACCGCGATTGCGCTCAACACGGCGACGCCGGCGATCGCGACCCATCTTTCCGGGGGGTTCAAGACTAACAGACCTCCGCGGGCGCCCGCCTCCCGCATGGTCATCGTCTAGAGCGGGTTTCGGAAAAGGGGAAGCCGGTTTTGTGACGCGCGCGGAGTTAGAGTGGGTCACGACGGAGTGGAGTCCGGTTCGCCCGCCCCGCACGCTCCATCTTTTGGAATGAAGTCCGTTTGAACAGATCAGATTTGATCTGGTCCTAAACAGCGCTACCGCGACGCCAGTCGGGTCTCTTGCGCGAAGTAGGCGTCGATGGAGTCACCGACAGCGTTCATCAGCTTGGTCCTGCTGGCAGGGTCGCGAAGGAAGGCTTCGTCTTCCGGATTGTTCACAAAACCCATTTCCAGCAGCACGGCGGGCACGTCGGGCGCCAACAGGACCGCGAGGCCCGCCTCGCGGTGGCTGCGGCGCAGCAGGCGCATGTCGCCGTCCGAAATCCGGTCCAGCACCAACTCGGCGAACGTGGCCGAGCGATTCTTGGTCGAACGCTGGGTCAGGTCGAAGAGAATGCCGGAGACGCCCCGGTCGGCCTGGCTCACCTTCATGAACCAGTCGTCCTTGGAGACCAGCTTCTGAGAGCGGGCGACCGCGCGATCCGCGAGCGTATAGACGCTGGCGCCGCGGGTGCTGGTGTTGGGCCCCGAGTCGGCGTGCAGCGAGATGAACAGGTCCGCGCCCGACTTCCGCGCGATCGGAACGCGGGTTTCCAGCGGGACATAGACGTCCGTGGAGCGCGTCATGACCACCCGATACCGCCCCGTGCGTTCAAGCCGCGCCTTCAGCGCCAGGGCGGCGGCCAGGGTCACTTCCTTCTCGAAGCCGTTCGCGCCGACGGCCCCGGGATCCTTGCCGCCATGACCCGCGTCGATGACCACGGTCTTCTTCAGATTGAGCGGTGGGGGCCGGATGGTCGCCGTGGTGTTGGAGATCAGGGTGGCGCGTTCGCCCGACGCGAGAGGCGCTGCGGCGGCGATGTCGATCACATAGCGATAGTTGGCCGCGCCGTCGGCCGGGGGCAGCAGGAAGCGGCGCTTGATCACCGCGTCGCTCGCCAGGTCGATTTGCAGTCTCGCGCCCAGGGGCCCGCCGTCCAACATCCAGGTCTTCACAAGGCCCTGACCGCCGCCCTGCAGGGTTCGGCCAACGCTGACGCCGGGCAGGTTCACGACGATCCGACGATCGCCGAGGCCGTCTGACGCCACCTTGCCAGTCGCTGAACGGTCCAGGTCGATGACGATGCGCGTTTCGGCCCGGTCGCCGCCGAGGCGCACCTTCAGCACACCGCCGCCCGAGGCGTTGGCCTGGCCCACGGCCGCGATCGCCAGGCAGCAGACGCCCGCGGCGAGCGCCGCAAGGATGCGCTTCCCGAACAGATCGAAGGCGACAACTACTTTTGCGAGCACAACGCCCCACACCACACGCTTCTTGGATTTGAACCCAATATACCCCCATACAGCGTGGAGAAACGGTTAACCCCTCCTCGCTGAGCGGGAACGCAATCCGATTGTCTTTCTTTTTTCAGCTTACTGCTGCAATGTCCCCCGGCGCCGGAGGACGCCCTGCCTGTCAGGGCCATGTTCCGCGCGAAGCCTGCGTCGGCTTCGGCCGAATCCTCGGCCATGACGCATCAATCCGATCCGTGCTCGCTAAGAGTGCGCCTGGGAAACAACTATGGGCAGCGCCGCTCGAGCCCCTTTTCGGCCTTGCACCGCCCGCGTCTCTGACGCGGCCGGCGAAAGCGCGCGCGCCCTCATGACAAACCGGCAGCGCCCGAGCCTAGAGCTCCAGGCGCGCCACGGAGATCGCCTACATGTCCAAGAAAATGCTTATCGACGCCGCTCACGCAGAAGAGACGCGTGTGGTGGTGATCGACGGAACCCGAGTTGAAGAGTTCGATTTCGAAAGCCAGAACCGCAAACAGCTCCGGGGGAACATCTACCTCGCCAAGGTGACGCGGGTCGAACCGTCTCTCCAGGCCGCCTTCATCGAATACGGCGGCAACCGGCACGGCTTCCTGGCCTTCAACGAAATCCACCCGGACTACTACCAGATCCCGGTGGCCGACCGCGAAGCGCTGATGCGCGAAGAGGCCGACGACGAGGACGACCATCCCGAACCGCGCGGGCGTTCCAATCCTTCCTCCGAGAATGACGACGACGACGACGACGCGTCCGACGCCGACGAAGACGACGTCATGGACGAAGAGGTCGCCCGGCGTCGCCGGCGGCTGATGCGTCGCTACAAGATCCAGGAAGTGATCCGCCGTCGGCAGATCATGCTCGTCCAGGTCGTCAAGGAAGAGCGCGGCAACAAGGGCGCGGCCCTGACCACCTACCTCTCGCTGGCCGGCCGCTACGGCGTGCTCATGCCGAACACCGCCCGTGGCGGCGGCATTTCGCGCAAGATCACCACGGTCACCGACCGCAAGCGCCTGAAGGGCGTGGTTCAAAGCCTGGACGTGCCGCAGGGCATGGGCCTGATCGTCCGCACGGCGGGCGCCAAGCGCACCAAGGCCGAGATCAAGCGCGACTACGAATACCTCCTGCGTCTGTGGGAGAATATTCGCGACACCACCCTGCACTCCGTGGCCCCGGCCCTCATCTATGAGGAAGAGGACCTGGTGAAGCGCACCATCCGCGACCTCTACGACAAGGATATCGACGAGGTCTGGGTCGAAGGCGAAGCCGGCTTCAAGGAAGCCCGCGACTTCATGCGCATGCTGATGCCCTCGCAGGCCAAGAAGGTTCAGGCCTATCGCGAGGCCACTCCGCTGTTCGTGAAGCACAAGGTCGAGGACCACCTCGCCCAGATCTACACCCCGACCGTGCCGCTGCGCTCGGGGGGCTATCTGGTGATCAACCAGACCGAAGCCCTGGTGGCCGTGGATGTGAACTCCGGCCGCGCCACCCGCGAGCGGAACATCGAAGCCACCGCGCTGAAGACCAACATGGAGGCGGCCGAAGAGACCGCCCGCCAGCTGCGTCTGCGTGACCTGGCCGGCCTGGTCGTCATCGACTTCATCGACATGGATGAGTCGAAGAACAACCGAGCGGTCGAGAAGAAGCTGAAGGACGCCCTGAAGGACGACCGCGCTCGGGTCCAGATGGGCAAGATCAGCAGTTTCGGGTTGATGGAGATCAGCCGCCAGCGTCGCCGCTCCGGCGTGCTGGAAGGCACCACCCACGTCTGTGAACACTGCGCCGGCACCGGCCGGGTCCGTTCGGTGGAATCCAGCGCTCTGTCGGCCCTGCGCACCGTTGAAGGCGAAGCGCTGAAGGGCGGCGGCGAAGCCACCCTGAAGGTCCCGCGCGCCGTCGGCCTCTACATCCTCAATGAGAAGCGCAACCACCTGGCGCGCATCAACGAGGGTCTTGGCCTGTTCGTCACCATCGTCATCGACGACGCGATGTCCCACGCCGATCATGAGATCGAGCGCACGGCCAGCGAGGCGCGTCCCGAGCACGCCGTGGTGCATCACACGCCGCTGCAGGCCTATGTGCCCGACGACGACGACTTCGATGACAGCGAGATCGAGGACGACGAGGAAGACGAGGAAATCCTCGAAGCCGAGGGCGATGAAGACGAAGAGGGTGGCCGCAACCCGGTCGTCGCCCGTGAAGCGCGCGGCGAGAGCGAAGAGCGGGCCGAAGACGACGGCGAACGCGCCGGTCGTGGCCGCCGCCGCGGGCGTCGTGACGGCGCCGAGC
>NZ_JBBKVV010000058.1:0-27896 GCF_037968635.1 Phenylobacterium sp. | reverse complement strand
AGGCTGATATACTGGCGGTTCCCGCGATAGTCGGCGAAGCCCAGGGTGGTCTCGTCGAGAACCCGCAGGAAGCCCGGCGGACCCCCGCGATGCTGCACATAGGGCCAGCCGCTCTCGGACACGCTGGCCAGGTAGAAGCTGTCGCGCTCGCCGATGAAGGCCGCCTCGTTCTCGGTGAACCTGTCCGAGACCCGCTCGCCCTCGAACCGCTCCCAGATCTTCCGCGCGCCATTGGCGGTCTGGGCCGCCTGGACGCTGGGGGTGGCGAGCCGGTCGAGGTAGTCGTAGGCCATGACAGCGGGCTCCAGAGCGCGCCCCTAGATCATGCGCCCCGCCCCCGATGGCAACCCCGCAGCCTAGCTGACCGGCTTCTCGAGCAGCACGAACCAGGCGTGGTTGAACATCCCCTCGTCCAGGACCCGGAACCCCGCCCGCTCCGCCAAGTCCCTCCACTGCGCCTTGGTGGTGAGGAACAGGGACAGGACATTGGCCACCGCGAACATGGTCAGGCTCGGAACCCAGACCGCCATCAGGAACCGGCCGCCAGGCTTCAGCACACGGCGGGTCTCGGCAAGCGCCTTCAGCTTCTGACGCCCAAGATGGTCGTAGACGTGGGTGCTGACGGCGGCGTCGAAGTGGTTGTCGGCGAAGGCCATGTCGGTCAGGTCGCCGGTCTCGACCTGGACCTTGCCCGCGAGGCCGGCGAGCTTGAGATTGTTGTCCAGCAGGGCGCGGCCGCCGCCGTCGATGTAGCCTGCGTCAAAACGGTCGAGGCCCACGACCCTGCCCGACGTCAGGATGCGCGCGAGCGCGATAGTCGTCCGCCCGCTGCCGCAACCGGCGTCGAGCACCAGGTCGTGGTCGCTCGACAACAGGTCCACCATGGGCAGGATCACGTGGTCGGTCCGGCGGAAGCTGCGCATCACAACATTGCCCACCAGAAGCAGACCAGACATCGCCACCAGGCCGAAGGCCAGAGGCCAGGCGCCGGGATGGGTCAATTGCAGGACAATCGCCGTGGCCAGGGCGATGAGGGCGGCGATGGCCAGGCCGTTCATCCAGCCTGGTCCCCAGCCGAAGTCGTATTTCAGCACCGAGCGCGCGCCGCCGCCAAGCCGGCGAACCTGATCTCTCAAGCCGGCGACATAGAGGGTGCTCAGCAGGACCACCCCACCCACGATGTGGAACCCGGCGAACAACAGCAGGGACTTCGACACCACCGTCAGCCTCGGGACGAAGATCATGAAGGCCAAGCCGGCGGCGACGCCGATCACACCCATCAACCACATGTGGCTGTGAGGGTTTCGGCGGGCGGGTTCAGCGGTCATGGGCGGGCTCCATCGGGATCGGCGGGGCCTTGCGTCGCCCCGCCCTGGCCCTAACCTCTAACGGCAGTCCGGCCCGCCCGCGCCGGACACGGTGAGAGGTTTGTCTGGTTTCCGGACACCGCGCGCCCATTGTCCGGGCCGGAGGTGGTCTTGGTGGATCTCGCAGGCAGTCGGCCGGTCCAGCGCACCAAGGCCGCCCTCTTCGACGCCTTCGTCGAACTGGTGCTGGAGCGTCGCTACGACCAGCTCAAGGTGGCCGACATCATCGCCCGCGCCGGGGTCGGGCGCTCGACCTTCTACGAACACTACGAGGGCAAGGATGAGCTCCTGAGGGCCGGCCTGTCGTCGCCCTTCGGGGTGCTGGCTGACATGCTCGGGCCGCAGCACGACGACGCGCGCTTGCTGGCGGTGGTGGAGCACTTCTGGGAGAACCGGCGCGTGGGCAACGTCCTGTTCGTCGGCCCGACCCGGCCTCTGCTGGCCAAGACCCTGGCGGGCCTCATCGAGGCGCGGCTGCGGACGCGACCTGAGGTCCAGAACCCCGCCCTGCTGGCGGCGCAACTGGCTGGGGGACAGATGGGGCTGCTGAGTACCTGGCTGGCGGGCGCCGCGCCGGCCAGCCCGCAGGCGGTCGCCGACATGCTCTACGCCGCGGCCCAAGCCGTGGGGACATAGGCTACTGCCGCGCCATCTCCGCCTCGCCCAGCAGGTCGCCGTCCAGGGCCTGGTCGGCGTCCATGGTGACGATCACCCGGCGCAGCTTGCCGGTGAAGGTGAAGGGGGCGGCATAGGGGGCGACGGGGCTGCCCCGGTCGCGGCCGATATCCAGGCCAGACCAGGAGATGAAGGTGGCGAAGCCGATATGGGTCTTCACCTCCCCCACCACGCGGCCGTCGACGGCCAGGGTGAAGGTTCGGCCGTCCGAGGCCTGGCGGCAGCGCAGGGCCAGCTTGTGCAGCCCCGGCGGTATAGGGCCCGCGGAACTGACCGTGGCCAGGGCCCCGCCGACGTTGAGGGTGTGATGCAGCCGCCCGTCCTGAACATAGAAGCTGTACCCGCAGGTGGCGTCGCCGTGGGCGAGCAGCACCCCCTCCGCGCCGCCCGCCGGAATGATCGCCTCGGCCTCGATGATGTAGGAGCGGCTGCGCACGTCCGGCGCGACGTCGGCCGGCAGGTGGCCCATGCCGGGGTGGAAGACGAAGCGCTTGCGAGCGCCGTGATAGCGCAGGGCGTTCTCGGCGAAGCGCGGGCCGAAGCGGTCGTCCAGGGGCAGAACCTTGTAGGTCTCGGCCGCCTTCCACCACTCGGCCACCAGGGCGGCCAGCTTCTCCGGCTCGGCGGCGGCGAGGTCCCTGGTCTCCGAGAAGTCGGCGTCCAGGTGGTAGAGCTCCCAGACATCGGTGTCGAAGGCCGTGCCCGGCGGATGGAAGGCCACGGCCTTCCATCCGTCCCTCCAGAGGCCGCGGTGGCCGAACATCTCGAAGTGCTGGGACTGGCTCTTGCTGGGCGCCGTCGGGTCCTTGAGCGAGGCGGCGAAGCTGACCCCCTCCAGCGGCATCTGCTGGACGCCCGCGATCACCGCCGGCGGCTCGATCCCCAGGATGTCCAGCAGGGTCGGGGTGAAGTCGCTGACGTGGGCGAACTGGGTGCGCAGCTCGCCGCGCGCCGCCAGGCCGTTCTTCCAGCTGATCACCAGGGGATCGCGGATGCCACCGCCGTGTGTGTTCTGCTTGTAGCGACGCAGCGGCGTGTTGGAGGCCATGGCCCAGCCCTGCGGGAAGTTGGAATGGCTGTCGGGGCCGCCGATGTCATCCAGCCGCGCCAGCTTCTCGGCCATGGGCTCGAACTTCAGATTATAGGGGCCCATGGCGTTGACCATGCCCAGGGGCCCGCCTTCCTGGCTGGCGCCGTTGTCGGACATGACGACGATCAGGGTGTCGTCCTTGATCCCAGCCTCTTCCAGGAAGGCCACCAGCCGGGCCAGGTGCCGGTCGGCATGGTCGAGCATGCCGGCGAAGGCGCTCTGCAGGCGGGTGAAGACCCGCTTGTCCTCGGGCAGGCAGTTGTCCCAGGGGCGGATGCCGTCGTTGCGATCGGGCATCACCGTATCGGCAGGCACGACGCCCATGGCCTTCTGGCGGGCGAGGCGCTGCTCGCGCTCCACGTCCCAGCCGTGCTGGAAGACCGGATCGTAGCTCCTGATGATGTCCTGCGGCGCCTGGTGCGGGGCGTGGCAGGCGGCGGGCGCCAGCCACAGCAGCCAGGGCTTGTCGGGCGCGTCGGCCTGATGGTCGGCGATGAAGCGGATCGACTGGTCCACCAGGTCGGCGGTGAGGTGGTAGCCCTGCGCATAGCTGGTGGGCTGCTCGATGGGGGTGTTGTCGCGCACGAGCTCGGGCGCGAACTGGTCGGTCTCGGCGTCCATGAAGCCGTAGAAGCGGTCAAAGCCGCGGCCCAAGGGCCAGCCGTCGAAGGGGCCCGAGGGGCCGGTCTCGGTCAGCGGCGTCGCGTGCCACTTGCCCACCATGTAGGTCGAGTAGCCGTGGGGCTTGAGCATCTCCGGCAGGGTGCCGGCCTCGCGGGCGATCTTGCCGCGATAGCCGGGGAAGCCGCTATCGAAGTTCGACAGGCACCCCATCCCCACCGAGTGGTGGTTGCGCCCGGTCAGCAGGGCCGCCCGCGTGGTCGAGCACATGGCCGTGGTGTGGAAGCCGGTATAGCGCAGGCCCTCGGCGGCCAGGGCGTCGATGGTCGGGGTCTTGATGGGCGAGCCGTAGCAGCCGAAGTCGGAGAACCCGACATCGTCGAACAGCACCACCAGGATGTTGGGCGCGCCCTTCGGCGGCGTCGGCTGCGGCGGCCAATAGGGCGTGGAGTCCGCCAGGGTCGCCCCAATCTTCGCCGCCATCACGTCCTCCAGAAACTATTGGCAGAAGAGATGCCAGTTTTCCCCAAGGACGGAAAGAGGCGGCGCGGCGCGCCGCCTACTTCTGGTTCGCATAGAGCTTGACCACCGAGTGGAGGAAGTCGCGGCCCTCATACAGCGAGCGCGCGCGGATCCGTTCGTTCAGACCGTGAGCCCCGCCGCCGTCGGGGTCGCCGAACATGCCCGAGAGGCCGTAGCTAGGGATACCCGCCGCATTGGTGAAGCGGCTGTCGGTGGCGCCGGTGGACATGGCGGGCACGAGGGGCACGCCCGGCCACATCTGCTTGGACACCTGCTCGATGGGGCCGAGGATGGCCTTGGTGAGCGGCGGCGGCGGCGAGACCGGGCTGGGCACGCCCACCAGGCTGACGGCGATCTTGTCGTCGGCGAACACCTTGATCAACTCTGCCTTCACCGACTCCAGGCTCTCGCCCGGCAGGATACGGCAGTTGACATTGGCCTCGGCTCTTTGCGGCAGGGCGTTCGGCGCATGGCCGGCATTGACCATGGTGGCCACGCAGGTGGTGCGCATCATGGAGTTGCGGCTGGCGTCCTTGATCACCTCGGCCACGGCCGCGGCGTCGGTGGGGTCCTTGGCCACGGCGGCCATGGCCGCGCCCGAGGCGCCGCCCTCGATCACCGACATCTTCTCGAAGTGGTTCTTCGTCGCCTCGTTCAGCTTGATGGGGAAGTCATAGGCGGCCAGCCGGTCGATGGCGGCGGCCAGGTGATAGATGGCGTTGTCCTTGGACGGCCGCGAGGAGTGACCGCCCGGATTGGTCGTGACCAGGGTGAAGTCCTGATAGACCTTCTCCCCGGCCTGGATGCCCAGGAACTGCCGATTGCCCTGCGCGTCCAGCCGCCCGCCGGCGCCCTCGTTCAGCGCGAATTCCGCCTCCATCAGCGGGCGGTGGTTCTTCAACAGCCACTCGACCCCGTCGAAGGTGTCGGAGGTCTCCTCGCCGCAGGTCAGCACCAGGCGCAGGCTCCGGCGAGGTTTGAAGCCCTCGGTCCTGTAGCGGATCATCGAGTCGGTGAAGACCGAGGCCATCGCCTTATCGTCGCTGGCGCCCCGGGCGTAGAAGTAGCCGCCCTCCTCGATCAGGGTGAAGGGGTCGCGCTCCCAGTCGGCGCGGTTGGCCTCCACCACGTCGAGGTGGGCCAGCAGCATGATCGGCTTGGCCTTGGCGTCCGTCCCGGCCAGGGTCGCCACCAGGGCGCCGTCCTTGGGCCGTTCGGCGGGGACCAGCACCTGGACGTCCTTGTCGGCGTATCCGGCCGCCTTCAGGTGCGCGCCCATCTTCTCCGCGGCGGCGGTGCAGCTGCCCACCGACAGCGTGGTGTTGGTCTCCACCAGCTCCTTGTAGAGCGCCCGGAAGGCGACCTGGTCGGGCCGCGTCTGGGCCTGGGCGGCGGAGGCGGAAAGAGCTGCGACGCCGAGCGCGGCGGCGAGAACGGTGCGGATCATGGTGGAAGGCCCCAAGCAACTTTTCGGCGGGAGCCTAACAGCAAGGATATTGGCGGCAAGGAATCTGGCTGAGATTTGCGGCCTGTTCGCCAACTGCTTCAGAGGCGAGCGCGACCCGCGCCGCCTAGTCGTTCGCCACCGGCGGCAGGAAAGCGACCGAGCAGACATGATCGACGGCGGTGCGCTCCTCGCACAGGTCGCAGACGCCCGCAGCGGTCCCCAGGGGCGCGCCCCGCGAAAACGCAATACTCGGCCTGTAGTCGGCGCAGCGACGCTCGGTGTGCAGGATCCGGTCGCCCGCCCGCACCACGACATAGGCGCAGGTGGGATGCTGGGCCAGCATCGCCTCAGAACGGGTGACCGCCTCGCGATCGCCTCTGAGGGCGAAGGCCTCGAAGGAACTGGCGGCGCCGTCGGCCTGGCAAAGGTGGAAGGTGAAGGTCTGCATGGTGATCCCGCGACAATGAGGCGGGAGCGCAGGGCTCTCAGTCGCTGACGCCAAGGAATTCACTGACCAACGATTGGTCAAGTCTAGGCGCGTCCGGACTCGCCGACCAACGAATTCGGACGATGGCTAGTTCAGCGACGCCTTCTTCACCGGCGCCGGCGGAAGGGGGGCGATCTCGACCCCCTCGTCGGCCAGCTCGCGAACCTCGGCGGGGGTGGCTTCGCCGTAGATGCCGCGGTTCTCCGACGTGCCCGCGTGGATGGCGCGGGCCTCGGCGGCGAAGTCCTCGCCGACATAGTCGAAGTTGTCTTCCACGTGCTGACGGACCTGCATCATCACCTCGCGGGCGGCCGGCGTCATGTCGGGGGTGTTGCGCTTCGTGCCCGCCACCATGGGCGCCATGATCTGCTTGGTCACCGCCGTGGAGCCACAGGTGGGGCAGCCGATCTGCCCGGCTTGCGACTGGGCGTCGTAGTCCTCGGACGAGCCGAACCAGCCCTCGAACTCATGGGCGTGGTCGCAGGCGAGCGCGTAGCGGATCATGCGAGCGCCGCCGGCGCCGTGAAGGCGCGAGCATTGGCCAGGGCCGGGATCGCCGCGCGCGCCTTGGCGACGGCGGCGAGATCGAGATCCACCACCAGGACGCCGGGCTCGTCGTGGGCCAGTTCGCCGATGATCTCACCCCAGGGGGCGATGGCGAGGGTGTGGCCCCAGGTGCCGCGGCGGTCCTCATGGAAGCCGCCCTGGGCGGGCGCCAGAACGAAGCTGCCGGTCTCGATGGCCCGGGCGCGCAGCAGGATCTCCCAGTGCGCCGCGCCTGTGGGCCGGGTAAAGGCGGCCGGGACCAGCATGACCTGGGCGCCGGCCAGCGCCAGGGCCCGATAGACCGCCGGGAAGCGCATGTCGTAGCAGATGGTCAGGCCCAGCGGGGTGTCGCCGGCCAGGGCCGTGACGGCGCGATCGCCGGGCTCATAGGTCTCGCTCTCCCGCGCGCTCTCGCCGGTGGGCAGGTCGACGTCGAACATGTGCAGCTTGTCGTAGGTGGCGGTGATCTCGCCGGCGGGCGAGATGAGCGCGGCGCGGTTGGCGGCCTTGCCATCCTCCCGCAACACCAGGGCCGAGCCGATCAGCAGCCAGACGCCGAGCTCCCTGGCCAGGGCCTGCATCCCCAGAACGACGGGGTCTTCCGCCAGCAGCTTCAGCTGCGGCAGCAGGGTGGACTTGTCCTTCTGCAGGATGTTGCTGGCCTCAGGCGTGGCGATGAAAGTCGCGCCCCGGGCGGCGGCCTCGCGCACCAGCGGCGTCAGGTGCTCAAGCGCCGCGGCATGGCTGGCGGGGGTCCGGGTCTGGATCAGTCCGACGCGCAAGGTCATGGCTATCTACAAGCCCGCCCCGCCCGGCTTGGCAAGGCTCAAGCCGCCAGCAGGGGGTCCAGCTTGCCGTCGCGGTCCAGGGCCATGATGTCGTCGCAGCCGCCGATGTGCTCATCGCCGATGAAGATCTGCGGGAAGGTTGCGCGGCCGTTCGACCGCTGCATCATTTCCTGGCGCTTCTCCGGATCGAAGGCGGCCTCGATCTCGGTGAATTCGACGCCCTTCTTCTCCAGCAGGGAGATGGCGCGGACGCAGTAGGGGCAGAACGGCTTGGTGTAGATGGTGACTTGGGTCATGTCTCAACTAACGCCGAAAGAGGTTGAAGGATCTCATATGGTGGTGTTCGCCGCTTCTTTCACCCTGGCCACCACCGCCACGTCGACGCAGGTGGCGCCGGCCTTGAGCAGGGCGCGCGCGCAGCCTTCGAGGGTGGCCCCGGTGGTCAGGACGTCATCAATCAGCAGGATTCGCCGTCCCGCCACCTGTTTCGCGCGGGAGGCGGGCACGGAGAATGCCGCCGCCACATTCCGGCGCCGCCCGGAGCCGGACTTGCCGCCCTGGCTGTCGGTGGCCCGCACCCGGATCAGGGCGTCGGGCAGGTAGAGGACGCCCGACAGCCGGCTGAGCGGCCGGGCGATCTCGGCGGCCTGGTTGTAGCGGCGTCCCAGCAGGCGGGTCGGATGCAGCGGGACCGGCGCGATCGCGTGGGCGTCGGCCAGCAGGTCGCGAGCCGAGCGGCTGATCCAGCGGGCGAACAGCGGGGCGAGGTCGGTGCGGTCGGTGTGCTTGAGCTGCAGGATCGGCCCGCGCGAGGCGTCGTCATAGAGGCAGGCGGCCCGCGCGCGGGAGAAGGCGCGGGGCTTGGCCATACAAGCGGCGCATCGGACCCCCTCCCCCAGCGGATATTCAAAGGGCGTCCCGCAGCCGTCGCAGACCGGATCGTCGAGGAAACGGATCTGGCTCCAGCCCGTGGCGGTGAGGCCGGTGGCCAGCGGCCGCGGCCCGTCATCCAGGGACTGGGGCGGGAATAAGAGGTCCAGGGCGGTGCGCGCGGCGGATTTCATGCGCGGCCCTGGTTTCCACCAGGCCTCCGACAGGCCATCTTGCAGGCTCATGTCCGCCCCGCCCCTGCTCTTCGACCGCGCCCAGTTGCGCGCCCGCCTGACCCGCGCCGCGCCGGGCTACGGAAACGCCGACTTCCTCAAGCGCCGCGCGGCGGAGGACGCCGTGGTGCGCCTGGAGGCGATCCTGCGGGAGTTTCCGCGCGCCGTCGACCTCGGGGCCCGCAATGGCGCCTTCCGCGACGCCCTCGCCCAGAGCGATGCGGCGAGCCGCGTGGGGCTGCTGGTGGAAGCCGACCTCGCACCGGCCATGCTGGCCGGCCGCGACAGCCCCCGGATCGTGGCCGACGAGGAGCGCCTGCCCTTCGCCTTCGGGTCGCTCGATCTGGTGGTCTCGACCCTGGCCCTGCACTGGACCAACGATGTGGTGGGCGCGCTGATCCAGATCCGCCGGGCGCTGAAGCCGGACGGCCTGTTCATCGGCTCGATGTTCGGCGGCGCGACCCTGACCGAGCTGCGCGCCTCCCTGCTCTCGGCGGAGATCGAGCTGACCGGGGGCGCGGCCAGCCGCATCTCCCCCTTCGCTGACGCCTATGATGCGGCGGGCCTGCTGCAGAGGTCCGGGTTCGCCCTGCCGGTGGCCGACGTCGACAGGGTGACGGTACGCTACTCCCACCCCATCAAGTTGCTGGCCGACCTGCGGGCCATGGGCGAGACCAGCGTCCTGGCCGACCGTCACCCCCGGGCGCTCACCAAGACCGTCCTGGCGCGCGCCCTGGAGCTCTATGTCGAGCGGTTCGCCGAACCGGACGGCCGGGTGCCCGCCACCTTCGAGATTCTGACCCTCACCGGCTGGACGCCAGACGCCAGCCAGCAAAAGCCGCTGAAGCCCGGCAGCGCCAAGATGCGGCTGGCCGACGCCCTGGGGACCGTCGAGCAGCCGCTGCCGAGGGACGAGGACTAGATCTCAGCCCTCGCCGAAGCTGGGATGGCCTGCGGGCTCAAGATGCTCCCCTTCTGGGGGAGCTGGCGCGAAGCGCCTGAGGGGGACCTTGACTATCGTTTTGCTGAGCTAGGTGTCGACGACGTCGATCCCCCTCCGTCCCGCTGCTGCGCTGCGGTCCACCTCCCCCACATCGCGCTAGCGCGCTGGGGGAGGAGCTAGATCACGCCGCGATCGCCTCGTGCTCCGCCGCCCACGCGAAGTCCGGATAGAAGCGGGCCATCATCCGGCTCGTGTAACAAACCAGGCGCGGGAACCGCTCGGCGCGGCGGCGCAGGGGCGAGTCGAAGAAGGGCGTCAGCATCCCGGCCAGGGTGGCGAAGACAAAGGCGTCCACGCTGGTGGGCTCATCCCCCATCATGAAGGCCTTGTCGCCGAGCAGGGCGTCGAGCGCCATCAAGGAGCGGGCGGCGAGCGCCAGGATTTCTTGTTCCGAATGGCGACCAACGCCGACCGCGCGGATATTGGCCGAGACCGCCTCCAGCAGTTGCGCCTTCAGCACCGGCCGGGCGGTTTCCGGGGCGGTGTCGAACCAGTGGGCCGGGCCCTTGTCGAAGTTCTCCGGCAGCAGGAAGCGGAAATAGCCGGACGTCCAGGCCAGGTGGTTCTCGCACATCCGCTCGATGGCCCAGGCCTGGGCGCGCTGCACGGTGTCGAGACCAGCGTCCAGATCGACGCCGTAGCGGGCCTCGATGTGGCCGCGGATGAAGGTGGAGTCGGCGATCTTCTCGCTGGCGTCCTCGATGTAGGGCAACTGGCCCTTGGGGGAGTCCTCGCGCCAGCCCTGAACCTTCACATAGGCCACGCCCGCCATCTGCAGGTGGATCTCGCTCTTGGTCACATAGGGGCTGACCTCCGGCAGGCCGAAGCCTTCGCCGCAGGCATAGAGGGTGATGAGCTTGGTCATGGCGTTTCTCCGGTTGCGTTGATCCCGGTTCTATTGCCATCCTGCTGCCAACATGGTGGCAGCAGCAGTGGAGCTTGTTGGCTGAATGAGACGCGCCGACCGCCTCTTCCAGATCATCCAGATTCTGCGCCGCTCGCGGCGGCCGGTGACCGCCGACGCCCTGGCTGAGGAGCTGGAGACGTCGAAGCGCACCGTCTATCGCGACGTCGCCGACCTGATGGCCCAGCGGGTGCCGGTGCGGGGCGAGGCCGGTATCGGCTACGTGCTGGACCAGGGCTATGACCTGCCGCCGCTGATGCTGACCCCCGACGAGATCGAGGCCGCGGTGCTAGGCGCCCAGTGGGTGGCCAACCGCGGTGATCCGGCGCTGGCCATGGCCGCCCAGGACCTGATCGCCAAGATCAGCGCCGCCATCCCCGAACGTCTGCGGCCCTATATCGACGCCCCGTCCCTCGGCGCCGCCCAGTCCTGGAAGATCCATCCGGACGCCATCGACATGGCCCAGGTCCGCGCGCAGATACATGCCGGCCGCAAGATCGCCATCCACTACAAGGACGAGCAGGGCCGCGACAGCCAGCGGGTGATCTGGCCGGTGACCATCGGCTATCACGACACCGTCCGAATGCTGATGGCCTGGTGCGAGATGCGCCAGGACTTCCGCTCGTTCCGCGCCGACCGGGTGACGGGCGCCGAGTTCCTGGAGGACCGCTACCCCGAACGCCCCGCCGTGCTGCGGGCCAAGTGGCGGCGGATCATGGAGGAGCGCCGAGGCGAGGATATGGAGAGGATGAAGGCCCGCCACGCCGCCCGCGTGGCGACCGCAGAGGGGAAGACCGACGAGGGCTAGGCCTTCGGCCGCCGCTGCTCGTCGAGCACCACCACCACATCGGCCCGGCCCGGCATCTCGGCCAGGATGTGTCGGGTGAGACGTTCGTAGTGGGCGATGAAATCGGCCACCTGATCGTCGGTCATGGCGCGCTTGAGGTCACCCCCCTCGTGGGCCAGTCGAGAGCGAAGCTTGGCCTCCTGCTCGCGGCGCCAGGCCAGGACCACCTCGAAGCTCGGCGCCTGCAACAGCACCAACAGGTCAATTCGGGCGAAGAGGTCTTGATACGGACCGGCCAGGGCGGCGTTGACGAAGGTCCGCCAGCGGCCGTCGGGGTCCAGGTCGCGCTCCAGGGCGTTGACCGGCGCGGCGACATCGGCCTGCGCAACCGCACCAACGCACCACCCCTCAAACAGGATCACGTCCACCGGACCCGCCACCGGGACGCCTTCGGGCTTGCGGTCATCGGCGGCCTTGTCGAAAGCCGGCAGCAGGGTTTCGCCCGGCCGGCCAAGCCCGTCGAGGATCCTCACCCCCAGCGCCACGTCATGGGTCCCGGGCACGCCCCGGGTCACCAGCAGGGGATGGACCTCCCGGCCCAGGGTCTCGCGCTCGGCATGGGTCAGGTACAGGTCGTCGAGGGAGAGTGACGCCACCGCCAGACCGCGCGCCTCCAGCATCGCGCGCAGGACGGCGGTCAGGGTCGACTTGCCGCTGGCCTGGGTTCCGCAGACGCCCACGATGAAACCCGGCGCCCGCGTCCTGGCGGCGATACGGTCGGCGAGCGGACCACAGATCGCCCTTGCGCTGTCGGCGAAGTCGGCCGGCAAGCCTTCGGCGGCGATGAAGTCTGAAAGCCAAGCGTCCATAGGGACGATGCTAGTTGATCGCGGCCTCGATGGCAGCCGCGCCGTTGTTCACGGCCTCGAACAGGGTGGTCTGGGCAAGGCTGAACACCGTGACCACGCCCATCGACAACACACCGATCAGGATCGCGTACTCCACCATGGTGGCGCCGCGCTCATCGCGCAGGAAGCCGGTCAGATAAGATCGCGCAGCCAGGCCACCAGCGGCGCATCGGCCGGCGGCATCGGATAGTCGCCGAGCTTTGAGGGCTTCACCCATGTGAGCGCCGCGTGCTCCCTGGCCGTGACCACGCCGTCCCACCGACGGCACAGGTAGAGTGGCATCATCAGGTGAAAGGTTTCGTAACCGTGGCTGGCGAACACGAAGGGGGCCAGGCAGGCGTTGGTGACAACAATGCCAAGTTCCTCCTCCAGCTCGCGGATCAGGCATGCCTCCGGCGTCTCCCCCGGTTCCAGCTTGCCGCCGGGAAATTCCCACAGGCCAGCGAGTTGCTTGCCCGGCGGCCGCTGGGCGATCAGCACGCGCCCGTCGCTGTCGATCAGGGCGGCGGCGACGACAAGCACCATGGGTTTGGGATCAGCCATGGCCCTGCATCGCGGGCCTCGGCAGGAAATGCAAGTCAGCGCAGGCCGCCGAAGGCGATGAGGTTTCCGTCCGGGTCCTTCACCACGAACCCCTGTGAACCCCAGGTCTCCTTGCGAAACGCCTGGTGGAAGGGCGCGCCGGCGGCCTTGAACTCCAGATAGAGGGCCTTGGGGTTGTCGACGTCGATGCTGGCGGAATGGAGGTCTTCACGTTCGCGGATATCGCCGACAAACACCGGCTCGCGGACATAGCGCACCTGGATGCGGGCGCCGTCGCGGACCACCATCCCGTAGAAGGGCGGCTCGCCGTAGAGGTAGGCCACCCGGAACCCCAGGACCTCGACGTAGAAGGCGATGGCGGCGGCCATGTCAGCGACGAAGACGGTGGAGGTGTTGGCGCCCAACAGGGGCGCGGGCGTGGTCCACTTCGGCGCGTCCGAGGCCTCTTGATGAGAGGCCTTCAAGGCGGCCCAGGTGTCGAATCCGTTCTCGCGGGCGATGATCTCCTGGGCCTGGGCCAAGGTGAAATCGGCGGCCAGGATCTCGGCGTCGGTCAGGTTGGCGAAGCGGGGCAGGCCCTTGCGCAGACGCTCGGCGACCGTGTGCTGGCCGTCGCGGCGCCAGCGGACGAGCTGCTTGGCGTGCTTTTTCAGAGTGTCGAGCTGGGTCATGGGCGCGTTCCTGCGAGTGGGGGTTCGTAGGCGGGCCATGCCCTTTCGGCCGTCATGGCCGATGCGCCCTACAGGAACGGTGGAAATGCTGCGACTGGACCCGATTTCTGTCAAGCGTGGGGCAAATGACGCGGGGTGACGGTGGCGTCGCGCGACAGGGCGGGTAGTCTGCGGGTAAGGCCCCTTGAGAGGCCCGGGAGACGCCGGTGATCCACCTCTACTATGCCGCCACGCCCAACGGCTGGAAGATCAGCATCATGCTGGAGGAGTGCGGCCTGCCCTACACCGTCCACCCGGTGAACCTGGGGCGCGGCGAGCAGTTCGCACCCGACTTCCTGAAGCTCAGCCCCAACAACCGCATCCCGGCCATGGTGGACCAGGATCCGGCCGACGGCGGGGCGCCGATCCCGATCTTCGAGACCGGCGCGATCCTGGTCTATCTGGCCGAGAAGACCGGGCGCTTCCTGCCCGCCGACCTGCGGGGCCGTTCGGCGGTGATGCAGTGGCTGATGTGGCAGGTGGGGGGCCTAGGCCCAATGCTGGGCCAGAACGGCCACTTCAAGCTCTACGCGCCGGAGAAGATCGCCTACGCCATCGACCGCTATGAGCGGGAGGCCGCCCGCCTCTATCGTGTGCTGGACGGCCAGCTCGGACGGACCGGCGCCTATGTGGCGGGCGAGGCCTACTCCATCGCCGACATGGCCTGCTTCCCCTGGCTGATCACCCACAAGGCGCAGGGCTTCACCCTGGACGACTATCCGCACATCAAGCGCTGGTTCGCCACGGTGCGGGCGCGGCCCGGCGTGGTGGCCGGGACCGCCGTGGGCCGCATGGCGCGGCCCGGCGAGATGGACGCGCAGACCAAGCAGAACCTCTTTGGGATCACCGCGACATGATCGAGTGCTTCTTCGACTGCTCCAGCCCCTGGACCTATCTGGCCTTCCACAACCTGCAGCCGATGGCCGCCGAACTGGGGGTGGAGATCGACTGGCGGCCGATCCTGGTGGGGGGCATCTTCAACACCGTGAACCCCTCGGTCTATGAGCAGCGGGCGACGCCGGTGCCGGCCAAGGCGCGCTACATGAAGAAGGACCTGGACGACTGGGCGCGGCACTCCGGCATCGCCATCACCTTCCCGCCCAAGGTGTTCCCGGTGAACAGCGTCAAGGCCATGCGCGGCTGCATCTGGCTCGCGCCGCAGGGCAAGCTGGTTCCCTTCGCCGACGCGGTCTTCAAGGCCTATTGGAGCGACAACCAGGACATCTCGCAGGACGCCGTGCTGGCCGGGGTCTGCGAGAGCCTCGGCGTCGATCCGGCCGCCTTCCTGGCCGGGATCGCCGAGCCGGCGGTCAAGGACCAGCTGCGGTTCAACACCGAGGAGGTGGTCGCCCGCGGCGGCTTCGGCTCGCCGACCCTCTTCGTGAACAGGACCGACATGTATTTCGGCAACGACCGCCTGCCGCTGATCCGCGACGCGGTCCTGGCCGCCAAGGAACCCGCCTGATGCCCAACCGTGACCTGACCCCCTCGACCCCCGCTGAGGCCGGTCTGTCCAGCGCCGGGCTGACCGCCATCGACGCCTATCTCCAGGGCCTGGTGGATAAGGGCGTGGCCGCCGGCTACGTCACCCTGACCGCCCGCCACGGCCACATCGCTCACGTCAGCGCGATCGGCATGAAGGACATCGCCAAGGGCGAGCCGATAGCGCTCGACACCATGTTCCGCATCTTCTCCATGACCAAGCCGGTGACCGCGGTGGCCATGATGATTCTGCACGACCAGGGCCTGTGGTCGCCCGACGATCCGATCGAGAAACACCTGCCGGCCTTCGCGGGCGCCAAGGTGTTCGGCGGCCTGGGCGACGACGGCGAGCCGATCCTGATCCCCGCCGACCATCCCCCGACCCTGCGCGAGCTGCTGACCCATACCGCCGGCCTGACCTATGGCCGCGAGCCGATGGGGGGCCTTGAGAAACTGTACGAGGCCGCCGACGTCTGGCGCTCGGCCGACCTGGCGGAGATGGGCGCCAAGCTGGGGGCCCTACCCCTGGCCTACCAGCCGGGCAGCAGGTGGGTCTATTCCCTGGCCATGGACGTCCAGGGGGCGATCATCGAGAAGCTGTCGGGCCAGACCCTGCCGGCCTTCATGCAGGAAAAGATCTTCGGGCCCCTGGGCATGGTGGACACCGCCTTCCACACCCCGCCGGAGAAGAAGAGCCGGCTGGCCACCCTCTACCGCACCAGCAAGAGCCGGGGCCTGGTGGCCCTGGAGGGCAACCCGTTGTTGCGGGACTACGACGAGCCGCCGGCCCTGGCCTCGGGCGGCGGCGGTCTGGTCTCCACGGCCGGCGACTATGCCCGCTTCGCCCAGATGCTGGCCAATGGCGGTGAGTTCGCGGGCCAGCGCATCGTCAGCCAGGCGGCGGTGAAACAGATGATGACCAACCAGCTCTCCGACGAGCTGCTGGAGGCGCGCTTCGGCGTCGGCCTGCAGCAACTGCGTCCCGGCTTCGGGTTCGGCTACAACGGCGTGGTGTTCACCGACCCGGCGAAGGCGGCGATACCCGCCGGGCTCGGGACCTATCACTGGGACGGCGCGGCGGGGACCTGGTTCTGGGTCGATCCCACCAACGACCTGATCTTCGTCGGCATGGTGCAGCTGCTCTCTGAGACCGCCCCGGCCTGCCAGGCCAAGACCCAGACCCTGATGGCCGACGCCATCCTGCAGGAAGTCCACTCATGAGCCGCGAGACCATCCTCGAGCCCGACCTGCCGATCGTCGATCCGCACCACCACCTGTGGGAACGGCCTGCGGCCATGATGGCCGCCCTGCCCCCGCCCAAGCACGGGTTCGAGCACGTGACGCGCCGCGTGCCGCGCTACCTGTTCCCGGAACTGCTGGCCGACATGACCTGCGGCCACAACGTCAAGGCCACCGTCTACATGGAGTGCGGCTCCATGTACCGGCGCAGCGCCAGCCCGGCGATGCGGCCGGTAGGCGAGACCGAGTTCGTGAACGGTGTCGCGGCCATGTCGGCCAGCGGCCTCTATGGGGATGTCCTGGCCTGCGCCGGGATCGTCGGCCATGCCGACTGCAACCTCGGCGGGGCGGTACTTGAGGTGCTGGAGGCCCACATCGCCGCCGGTGGCGGACGCTTCCGCGGCATCCGGCAGAGCGCCTCCTCCGATCCCGACAAGGACGTGCTCGGCCCGTTGGCCCGGCAGGAGGGCGGCCTCTACATGTCGGCCAAGTTCCGCGAGGGGTTCGCCCAGTTGGCGCCGCTCGGCCTCTCCTTCGACGCCTGGATGCTGGAGCCGCAGCTTCCGGACCTGATCGACCTGGCCAAGGCCTTCCCCGAAACCCAGATCATCCTGGACCACGTCGGCACGCCGCTGGGCATCGCCAGCTATGCCGGCAAGCGGGAGGAGCGATTCCCGATCTGGAAGGCGAATATCCTGAAGCTGGCGGCCCTGCCCAATGTGGCGGTGAAGCTGGGCGGGCTGGCCATGGTGTTCCCGGGCTTCTCCTCCTTCATGTCCGATCCGCCCACCTCGTCGGAGGCCCTGGCGGCGGAGTGGAGGCCCTATATCGAAACCTGCATCGAGGCGTTCGGGCCAGAGCGCGGCATGTTCGAGAGCAACTTCCCGGTCGACATCGGCAGCTGCGACTACGACGTGCTGTGGAACGCCTTCAAGGTCCTGACCAAGGGCGCCTCGGCGGCGGAGAAGACCGCGCTCTATTCCGGCACGGCCACCAAGATCTACCGCCTCGACCTGTGAAAGAGCTGCTGTTCCAAGGAACGACCCGGACCTGGGTCCATCCCGAGACCGTCTCCGTCGGTCGCCTGCCCGCCCGCGCCAGCTTCACACCCTATGGCGATGGCGAGAGCGCCTTGGCGCGCGGCCCTTCCCCCTTCGTCCGCTCGCTGAACGGCGACTGGAAGTTCACGCTGGCCGACCGGCCCGAGGCGATCCCGGCGGACTTCGTCGCGCGATCGTTCGACGACACGGCCTGGGGCCAGCTCCCCGTGCCGTCCAACTGGACGATGCATGGCCACGACCGCCCCCACTACACCAACGTCCAGATGCCCTTTCCCCTGGCCGCGCCCAATGTGCCCGACGAGAACCCGACCGGCCTCTACCGCACAGCCTTCGAGGTTCCGGCTGGCTGGGACGGGCGGCGGATCGTGCTGCGGATCGGGGCCGCGGAAAGCGTGCTCTACGTCTGGGTCAACGGCGTGGCGGTGGGGATGGGCAAGGACAGCCGCCTGCCGCAGGACTTCGACATCACCAGCCTTGTCACGTCGGGCGCGAAAAACCTGCTGGCCTGCGCCGTCGTGAAGTGGTCGGACGCCTCCTACATCGAGGACCAGGACCAGTGGTGGATGGGGGGCATCCACCGCGACGTGGAGCTGATCGCCAGCGCCCCCACCCACATCGCCGACGTCTTCGCCCGCGCCGGGCTGGAGGACGACTACGTCACCGGCACGCTGGGCGTCACCGTGAAGCTGGGCTTCCCGGGCGAGCCCGACAACGGCTGGGAGGTTGAGGTCCAGCTCTATGACGGCGAGGTTCCCGTCCTTGATGCGCCCCTGCGCAAGAAGGTCTGGTCCGCGGTGAAGGGACACAGTCCGTATCGCCCCGCCCTTGGCCAGGTGACTCTGGAAACCGTCGTGCCCGCCGCCCGCCGATGGTCGTCCGAGACGCCGAACCTCTACACCCTGGTGGTCACCCTGCACCGCGGCGACGGCCCGGCGGTGGAGGCCACCAGCGTCCGCGTCGGCTTCCGCCGCGTGGAGCTGGGCGACCGCGAGCTGCTGATTAACGGCAAGCCTGTGCTGATCGCCGGCATGAACCGCCACGAGCACCACCCGACCCGAGGCAAGGCCATCACCCGGGAGGACATGCTGGCCGACGTGCTGCTGATGAAGCAATTCAACGTCAATGCCGTGCGCACCAGCCACTATCCGAACCACGAGGCCTGGTACGACCTCTGCGACGAATACGGCCTCTATCTGGTGGACGAGGCCGATATCGAGAGCCACGACTTCCTGCACAGCCTCTGCCGCGACCCCCGCTACGCCAGCCAGTTCCTGGAGCGGGGCCTGCGCATGGTGGAGCGGGACAAGAACCATCCCAGCGTCATCCTCTGGTCCCTGGGCAATGAGAGCGGCTACGGCCCCAACCACGACGGCATGGCCGGCTGGATCCGCCAGTACGATCCCTCCCGGCCCCTGCACTATGAGGGCGCCATCTGGGGCTGGGACCCCAGCGCGGCCCTGCAGCATATCGTGGCGGCGGGGGGGCTGAAGGCCGGCGGGGCGCCCGGCGCCATGGCCAGCGACATCGTCTGTCCCATGTATCCGCCCATCGAGAACATCGTGGCCTGGGCCAAGACCAACGACCCAGCCGACCGGCGGCCAATGATCCTGTGTGAATATTCCCACGCCATGGGCAATTCCAACGGCAGCCTCTCGGACTACTGGGAGGCCTTCGAAAGCCACCACGGCCTGCAGGGCGGCTTCATCTGGGAGTGGGCGGACCACGGGCTCCTGAAGCAAACCCCAGACGGCCGGCCGTTCATGGCCTATGGCGGCGACTTCGGCGACACCCCCAACGACCTCAACTTCTGCTGCGACGGCATCGTCGGCGCCGACCGCGTGCCGCACCCGGCGCTCTGGGAGTTCAAGACCCTGGCCCAGCCGGTTGCTGTGGCCTGGGGTGGCGAACGGCTGGCGGTCACCAACAAGCGGGATTTCACGACGCTCGAGGACCTCGCCGGGACCTGGGCGCTGGAGGTCGACGGGCGCGTTGTGGCCGAGGGCAAGTTGCCCAGGCTGACCACCACGCCGGGCGAGACCGAGGTCCTGTCGCTCGACCTACCCAAACCCGACATCGAGCTTGGCCAGGAAGCCTTCCTCAGGGTTCGGTTCGCTCTGGCGCAGGCTACGCCTTGGGCTGCGGCGGGACACGAACTGGCCTGGGCGCAACTGCCGGTCAGTCTGCCCGTGAAGGCGAGCAGGCCCGCGGAGCGGCTGACCGGAACCCTGGTGCTGGCGCAGACCGACGAGACCGTGCGTGTCAGCGGCGAGGGCTTCGAGGTCGTGTTCTCCAAGGCCTCGGGAACCCTGGATCGCTATCTCTGGCGCAACCATCCGCTGGTGCTGGAGGGACCCCGCCTGCAGGTCTGGCGCGGCGCCACCGATAATGACGGGATCAAGGGCTGGTCGAACCAGGAGGCCAAGCCGCTGGGACAATGGTTGGCGGCGGGGCTGGACGGCCTGGTTCCTCGCAAGGCGAAGGTCGAGGTCTCCGAGGCGGCCGGCAGCGTGGTGGTGACCGTCACTCAGGCCTGGGCCAGCGCCAGTCTTCCTCAGGCCATCGGCCATCGCCAGGACTACAAGATCACGGCGGATGGCCGGATCGCCGTGACCAACCGCTTTGACGTCGACGCGGCCCTGCCAGACCTGCCGCGTCTCGGCGTCACCCTGGCCCTGCCCGAGGGTTTCGAGCGGCTGGCCTGGTTCGGGTGCGGGCCTGGCGACACCTATGTCGACCGCAAGGCCGCCGGCTGGATCGGGCGGTTCGAGGGCACGGTGAGCGGCCAGTACGTGCCCTATGTCCTGCCTCAGGAGCACGGGAACAAGACCGACCTGCGATGGATGGCGGTGGAGGGGGCCGAGGCGGGGCTGGTGTTCGTGGCGTCCTGCGAGGGGTCGGCCAGCCACTTCACCCCCGCCGACCTGTTCGCCGCGACCCACACCACCGACCTGACGCCGAGGGCGGAAACCTGGGTCAACCTCGATATCCGTCAGCGCGGTCTGGGCACGGCGAGTTGCGGGCCCGACACCCTCGACCGCTACAAGATCGGCGGCGGTGTCCACGTCCTGACCTACGAGATGCGGCCCTATGCGGCCGGCGACGATCCCGGCGTGGTGGCGCGCGGCTAGCGGCGTTGGGCGAAGAGCCAGTCCCGCCAGTCCCGGGCCGCCAGCATGTCTGGCGGGACGCGGTGATCCATGCCGTCATAGACGATGACCCGCGGGTGGCCGCCCGCCCTCGCCATCGCCTGGGCCCAGGCCTGGTCCGGGGCATAGGGGTTCTCGGTGTCGGCGGTCCCGTGCACCAGCATCATGGGGGTGGCGGCGAGCCTGGCAGCCCGATCCCGGGGTGGCGGGACCGGGGAGAAGGCCACGGCGGCGGCGAACAGATCCGGCTTCAGCAGCAGCGCCTGCAGGGCCGCCGAGCCGCCCATCGAGAAGCCGACCAGATAGATCCGCGAACGGTCCACCGGCAGGCGGGTGGCCATATCCTCGACCAGGGCGAGGATCGCCGGCAGGGACGATCCCGGCCGCGAAGCCAGCAGGCCGTCGGCGTCCGGCTGGTAGTCGGCGCTGCGGGTCGGCGCCTGGGGCACGGCGACATAGGCGTCCAGGTCCGCCAGGGCGGGCTCGGCCCAGGCTCGGGCGAAGACACCAAGTTGGCTGAGGTTATCGCTCCCGATAGCCCCTGATCCGTGCAGGACCAACACCAGGGGATGGCGGCCTGGCCCGGGCGGCGTCAGCAGCCGGTAGGGAAGACCGTCATAGGTCTGCGCAGCGAAGCGGCCTTCGAGGCCCGCGCTCAGGGTCGGCGGCGCCGCATCTGCGAAGGGCCGGGTTTCCACGCGCTGGGCGTGAGCGCCGGAGGCGAACGCCAGGACGACCGTCAAAACCAGGGCGCGGATCATCGGAATCCCTACGGCGAAAGGGCGTTGCGGCCTTCATAGCTAATGGCGACGTTCGGGCCAATCCCGCCAGCTTGGCCATATTCGGTTGACTTCCAGGGCATCCCGGCGCATAGGAGCCCCGCGCTGCAGCAATTCGCGGCGCTATGGCGCTCCAGCCGCGTGATGGGATTTACGAAGGTCCCAGCCTGTCGAGCGCCGAAAGAGATCGCATAGATCGCCCCGCCACGCGGGGGCTTTCCACAAATGACCCGCGTCTTCGCGACCCTCGCCCCCGGCGAGCGGCCGCATTCGGCGCATATGTGAAAGATACATACGTTTTGACCAAGTTCACCGACTTCGGCCTCGCTCAACCTCTGCTGAAGGCCCTGGCCGACGAAGGCTACACCACCCCCACCCCGATCCAGACCCAGGCCATTCCCGGCGTCATGACCGGCAAGGACCTGCTGGGCATCGCCCAGACCGGCACCGGCAAGACCGCCGCCTTCGCCCTGCCGATCCTGCATCGCCTGGCCGCCGACCGTAAGCCCGCGCCGCGTCGCGGCTGCCGCGTGCTGGTTCTGTCCCCCACCCGTGAACTCGCCACCCAGATCGGCGAGAGCTTCAAGACCTATGGCAAGCATCTGGGCGTCTCCGTCGCCGTCGTGTTCGGCGGCGTGAAGTACGGCGGCCAGATGCGCGCGCTCGCCGGCGGCGTCGACGTGCTGGTGGCCACCCCTGGCCGACTGATCGACCACCTGGGCGAGAAGACCATCACCCTGCAGGGCGTCGAGATCTTCGTCCTCGACGAAGCCGACCAGATGCTGGACATGGGCTTCATCCTGCCCATCCGCCGGATCGTGAAGTATCTGCCCAAGGAACGGCAGAACCTGTTCTTCTCCGCCACCATGCCCACCGAGATCGGCAAGCTGGCCGGCGAACTGCTCAACCCCAACCCGCTGAAGGTCTCGGTCACCCCGCAGGCCACCACCGTGGAACGGGTCGACCAGAAGGTGATCTTCGTCGAAACCGCCCGCAAGCGCGCCCTGCTCTGTGAACTGTTCGCCGAGAAGAACTTCAAGCGCGTCATCGTCTTCACCCGCACCAAGCGCGGCGCCGACCGGGTCGCCAAGTCCCTGGAAGCCGCCGGCGTCGAAGCCGCGGCCATCCATGGCGACAAGAGCCAGGGCCAGCGGGAACGCGCGCTGGCCGCCTTCAAGGCCGGTGACGTCCGCGCCCTGGTGGCCACCGACATCGCCGCCCGCGGCATCGACGTCGACGCCGTGACCCACGTCGTGCAGTACGAACTGCCCAACGTGCCGGAGAGCTACGTCCACCGGATCGGCCGTACGGCCCGCGCCGGGGCCGGCGGTTCGGCCGTGGCCTTCTGCGCCGACGACGAACGCAACCTGCTGCGCGACATCCAGAAGGTGACGCGCCAGAACATCCCCACCGAGGAACGCCGCGGCGACCGCGCCCTTATGGTCATGACGCAAGCCATGCCTGAAGTGGCCGCCGAGCGGGCCGAGGCCGGACGCAAGAACCACGGTGGCGACCGCAACGGCGCCGGCGGAACCCGCAAGCCGCAGAACCGCAGCGACCTGCCGGGCGGCCTGCGCGCGCAACGCAATCGTCCCGCCAAGGGTCACGGCGGCGGCAACGGCGGCGGCGGCGGCGATCGCCACCCTCACGGCGCCCGCACCAGCGGCGAGCGCGCGTCCACCACCCCCATCAGCCAAGCGGCCTTCAAAGGCCCCAAGCGCGAAGGCGCCTCCGCGGCCCCGGCCAAGCGCTGGAGCCCCATCGATTAGGCTGACGAGCTGGCCGATCTGAAAATACACAACGCCCCGTGGCTCAGCCGCGGGGCGTTTTGCTGTCGGTCCCTAGAACCGCGTCGAGAGCGCGAAGAATGGCCGCCAGGTCTTCTTGCGGCGTTCAAAGGGTGTGCGGGTCAGGGGCCGGGCGGCCTCGATGGTGAAGGTTGCACGGTCGCCCACGCGGGCGCGGACGCCACCACCGGTGGAGGCGAGGTCGGCGTCACCGCCCGTCCGCTTCAGATTCCACACCTTGCCTGCGTCGAAGAAGCCGTAGGCCTGCAGGAAGCTGAACGGCCCCCGCTTGGGGGCGAAGCCGGCGCGCAGTTCGGCCGAGCCCGCCACCCCCTGGTCGCCGCCGATCTCCGCGTAATTGTAGCCCCGCCCGTAGGGAGCCCCGCCGACCACAAACTCCTCCGAAGATAGCAGGCGGTCTGGCGACCACTGCCCCTGGGCGGAGAGGAAGAGGCCCGTCCTGGGCCCGAGGTCACGATAGTGCGAGCCGTGGACATTGACCTTCACGAACCGTCGCGAGGCGTCAGCGCGCGACAGGCCCTCGCCAGGCTGGCTGCCGGGCTGGCCGCGCTGGCCGGCCGAGACCTGGGCGAACAGATTGCTGGACCGTCCGGGCCCGTTCGTGTCGGCGTTGAAGGCGCCGCGAAGCACCACGACGTTATCGGCGTAGCCGCCGGTGTCGGTCCAATCCTGTTCAATGTGCCGCGCCTGCAGGGTGGCCTGGGCCCAGGCGTTGACGCGCCGGTTCCGCTTCACGGGTTTCAGGTAGCTGACGCTCGCAGCGACGCTCTGGCTGCCGACATCGGCTGAGAGGGGGTTGGCGCCGTCGCGGGCCTTGGCGACGCCGATCGAGCCGCGCAGCCGCGAGCCGTCGCCGCCGAGCGGGGTGGAGTAGCTCACCTCCCCATAGGCATAGGCGTGCGGATCATTGGGAACCGTCAACACCGCCAGGGCGAGCTGGTCGCCCGGACGTATCGCGGAGTTCTTGGCCGCCCGCGCATAGGCCTGCCAGGGACCACTGGTCTTGGAGCCGCGGTTATCGACATAGGTGGAGACGGCCAGGGGCTTGAGGCTGGCGACGGCCACCAGGCGGTGCCGGGCCGGATCTTCCAGGACCGGCTCGAGCTCGGTCTTGATCTGGATGCCAGGTTCATCACCGGCCAGGCTGAGGCGCCGCTCAAGCTCGGACAGGCGCAGGGGACGAAGCTCGGACAGACCTTTGAGATAGGGGGAGGCGGCCGGGGCGCCGATGCCCGTCAGGTCCACGGCGCTGATATAGCCCTCGTAGATGCGTATCCGCGCGACGCCCGTTGCGGGCGACTGAGGCGGGACAACCGCGCGGGACAGGAAATAGCCGTCCGCCCGGTACTTGTCCGTGATCGCCGTGGCGATGGTTACGAGATCAGCGGTGCTCACCTCGCGGGTGAGATAGGCCTGATAGAGCGGCGCGAGATCGCCGGGCTTGTAGACGGTCAGGCCTTCGAGGCTGACGGCGTTGAGCTGGAAGCAGCCGCTGTCTGGCCTGCCGCACGCCGTCTCCGGAGCCACGTCATCCTGTGGCCAGGCCAAGACAGGGAGTGACAGGAACATGGCCGCCGCGATCAGCATGGCCCCACGGACAGGCCAGTCCGCTGAGCGCCACGCCCCTGAACCCGACCACGCCAACGCCATGCCCACCTTCGAAACACCAAGTCCTTTCGTGACCGAACATGGTGAACGAGACCCTAATGCCCGGAATTTTTCTTCCACCTTAGCAAAGGCTTAGCCACGGTCAGGCCAATTGTGACAACCGGGCCAGTTTTTCGACCCACAATTTGGGGTTACCCATGCGCTGCAAGTCCCTCCTCTTCGCCTGTTCGGTCCTTGCCTTCGCGAGCTCGGCTCAGGCTGCGGAGTGGCGACTGGTCGAGGTCAATGGCACGGTCCGCATCGCCGTCCCGGGGGCCGAAGCGGCTCCGGCGAGGTTGAACCAGGCGGTGCCTACGGGCTCCAGCATCACCACCACGCTCGGCGCTCGGGCGGCCCTCGACAATGGGCTGCAGCACATTGTCGTAGGTCCCAACAGCCGGATGACCGTGGCGCCCGACTCCGGCGGCTTCACGCGAGTGATGCAGGATCTCGGCGCGGTGATGTTCAAGGTCGACAAACAGAAGGCGCCGCACTTCCGCGTGGACACGCCCCTGCTGGCGGCCATCGTCAAGGGCACCACCTTCACCGTGGTGGTGGGCCCGCAGGCGGACTCGGTCAACGTGGCTGAGGGTCTGGTGGAGGTTCGCTCCAACGCCACGGATATGGCCGGAGATGTCCCGGCTGGCTCTACTGGAGCGGTGGCGCGCGATGCGCCCCAATCGGTGCAGGTCACCGGGACGATGGCGCCCACCAGCGGGGAAGCCCCGGCGGTAAAGATCGAGCCGCTGGACTACAAGGTCGTGTCTGGCGGGTTGGTGGACTCCGGCGCTCCGACGATGATGTCGGGCGCTACCGTCGTTGTCGCGTCTGGCAACGCATCTTCGGAGTCGCCCGCTGGGGAGGCTGGAACCCGCGCGACGCCCGCGTTCGAGATCACCCAGAACGACCGGCCACCTCAAGCCGCGTTCATCGGTGCGGCCAATGGAGGTCACACTTCGGAAACCGCTGGAGGGAACGCCAACTTGAACGCGGGCGAACACGCCGGCGGCAATGGGAATACCGGCAACGGGAACGACGGCAGCTCGACCGAGGCCGGGACCTCCACGGCCAACGGCAATGGAAACAACGGCAACAGCAATGGCTCGAACGTGACCGGAAACGCCACGGTCAGCACCAATGGCAACAGCAACGGGAATGGCAACGGTAGCGCCTCGGTCGACGCTGGGACCACCACTGCCGCTAACGGCAACGGCAACGGCAACGGCAACGGCAACGGCAACGGCTCGAACGTGACCGGAAACGCCACGGTCAGCACCAATGGGAACGGGAACGGCAACGGCAATGGGGGTTCGAACGGTGTTGTCCCGGGCGTCATCGCCACCGTTGACGGCCTGGTCGGCGGCGTGACCGAGGGACTTCTGGGCGGTGGCAAGGGGCGTGGCCCGAAGTGATCCGACCGCGCGATCTGATCAGACGGCTACGGCGGCAAGCCGGCCTGGCCGCTGTCGCCGCCGGCGTCGCGCTCGCCATGCTGAGTGGGATGCTCACGCCGATCGAAGACGGCCTAGCCACCCTGCGGTTCAAGGCGTTGCAACGCGCGCCCAGTCACCAGATCACCGTCGTCGAGATTGACGTTCCCAGCCTGCGGGCGGCCGGGCGCTGGCCCTGGGGGCGAGACCGGTTCGCCACGGCCATCGGCAATCTGCAGGCGGCGGGCGCCAAGGTGGTGGCCTTTGACGTCGACTTCAGCGCCACCGCCACCTCGGCCACGGACGCGGCCCTGGCCGACGCCATCGCGGCTCGGCCCGGCTCCGTCATCCTGCCGACCTTCGTCCAACCGGTACGAGGGGCCGACGGCAGGTCCAGCATGGTGGAAACCTCGCCACTGCGGGGGCTCTCCACCGAAGCCCTGCTCGCCAGCGTGAACATTCCGGTGGACGCCGATGGCCGCGTGCGTCGCTACACCTATGGCTTCGGCGCCGACGAGACCTATCGCCCCTCCATGGGCGCCTCCTTGGCTCAGACACCCCTGCAGCGGCGTGACAGCTTCCTGATCGACTATGGCGCTCGGGTGCGCGAGATCGATCACCTGAGCTTTCAAGACGTCTACCGCAACCGGTTCGATCCGAAGCTGGTGCGGGGACGGTCCATCCTGATCGGGGCCACCGCCCTGGAGCTAGGCGATGAGTTCGCGACACCGCAGGCCGGCACGGTGAACGGGGTCTATATCCACGCCCTGGCCTTCGAGAACCTCACCAGCGGCCGAGCCCTGATGACGCCGCCGGCCTGGATGACCTTCGCCCTCGCCTGCCTGCTGATCCTGTTCCTGCGCGCCGACCGGGACGCCTCCCTTGGAGCTCTGACGCGCCGGCACACCGCCGTTGGAGTCGGCCTGCTCACCCTGCCGATCCTGTTGCAAAACCTGGCCCCGGTCAGCCCATCTGTCGCGCCCCTGGTGGCGGCCCAAATCCTCTGCCTGCTGTGGGCCACACGGGTCGAACTCGCCCGCCGGGCCCGGTCGATTGTCGCCGAGCGTGAGGCCGGCCTGTTGCACCTGGCCCTGCACGAACCGGAAACCGGCCTTCCCAACCGCAGAGCCCTGCTGACCGAAATCGCGAACCAGATGCAGCGCGAGGACGGCGGCGCCCTGGCCGTGGTGGCCATCGGCATCGACCGCTACCCCACCATGCGCGGCGCGGTCGGCTACAGCCTTTCCAACCTGATCGTTCGCGGCGTGGCTGCCCGCCTGGAGGCGGTCTGCTGCGACAGCCGGGTCGCCCACCTCTCGACGTCGGTCCTCGGGCTGGTCCTGCAACGCGCCGACGCCGCCACCCTGATCGCCGACCTGAGGCGGCTCGAAAACCTGGATCCCGGCCACGAGGTCGCTGGCCACCCGGTCGACGCCTTCATCAAGCTGGGCGTGGCCCGGCAGATCAGCCCTCAGGACGATGCTGAACGGCTCTTGGAAAACGCCGCCCTGGCCCTGGACGAAGCCCGACGTCAGAACCGCCGCGTGATCACCTATCAAGCCGACGCCTATGCCGATCCCTCCCTCAACCTGGCTCTGATGAGCGAGATGCGCCGGGGCCTGCACGCCGGCGACCTGAGCTTGCACTACCAACCGAAAGTGACCACCGCCGATGGCGAGGTGCATGGCGTCGAGGCCCTGATCCGCTGGAAGCACCCCCTGCGGGGCGCCATCCCGCCCGACAGCTTCATCGGCATCGCCGAGGAAACGGGCAATATCCGCGAGCTGACCGAGTGGACCCTGG